>NZ_JBYITE010000014.1:0-155166 GCF_057709105.1 Streptomyces sp. bgisy100 | reverse complement strand
GAACCCACCACACACCCGCACCCACCCACAACCGGCACCGGCACCGGCACCGGCACCGCACACGCACACGCACACGCACCCAACCGAGGCCCGCACCAACGAACGGCACAGACCCCCAAGCGCGCGCCGCACGGCGTCAGGGCAAAGACGGCGGCACCTTGGCCGGCCTCTCCTCCAACCCCGCCAGCGCAATCCGAATCGCCTCGTCCAGCTGTGGATCCCGCCCCGCCACCGAGTCCTGCGGCGTGTGCACGACCTCGACGTCCGGATCCACCCCGTGGTTCTCGACCTCCCAGCCGAGCCCCTCCAGCCAGAACGCGTACTTGGGCTGGGTGACGGACGTCCCGTCGATCAGGCTGTAGCGGCTGTCGATCCCGATCACCCCGCCCCACGTGCGGGTACCGACCACCGGACCGATCTCCAGGGCCTTGATCGCCGCATTGACGATGTCGCCGTCCGAGCCGGAGAACTCGTTGGCCACCGCGACCACCGGCCCGCGCGGCGCGTCCTGCGGATAGGTCAGCGGGGCCATGCCGCGCGGCAGGTCCCAGCCGACCACCCGGCGGGCCAGCTTCTCCACGACCAGCTGGGACGTGTGGCCGCCACGGTTCTCGCGGACGTCCACGACCAGCCCCTCGCGGGCGACTTCGACCCGCAGGTCGCGGTGGAGCTGGGCCCAGCCGGAGCCGACCATGTCGGGCACATGGAGGTAGCCCAGGCGCCCGCCGGTCCGCTCGTGGACGTACGCGCGCCGGTCGGCGACCCAGGCGTGGTACCGCAGCGCCTCCTCGTCGGCGACCGGCACGACGACGGCGTGCCGGGGGTCGCCGCCGCCCGCCGGGGCGACGGTGAGTTCGACAGGCTTCCCCGCGGCCCCCACGAGCAGCGGCCCGGGCCCGGTGACGGGGTCCACCGGGTGGCCGTCGACGGCGAGGATCGCGTCCCCGGCCCGGACGGCCGCGCCGGGCGCGGTGAGCGGGGAGCGGGCGTCCGGGTCGGAGGTCTCGGAGGGCAGGATCCGGTCGATCCGCCAGGCCCCTTCCGCGTCCCGGGAGAGGTCCGCGCCGAGGAGCCCCTGCCGGTGCGCGTGGTGCCCGGGGCCGCCGGGCGGGGTGACGTAGGCGTGCGAGGTGCCCAGCTCGCCCTGCACCTCCCACAGCAGGTCGACCAGGTCGGAGTGGGTGGCGACCCGGGCGAGCACCGGACGGTAGCGGTCCAGGACGGCGTCCCAGTCGACGCCGCTCATGCCGGGGTGCCAGAAGTGGTCCCGCATCAGCCGCCCGGCCTCGTCGTACATCTGCCGCCACTCGGCGGCGGGGTCGACGGTGAGCCGGATGCGGGAGAGGTCGACGGTGACGCTGCCGCCGTGGTCGTCGTCCTCGTCCGACTTGCTGTCGGCCGGGACGAGCCGCAGCTTGCCTCCGGTGGAGAGAAGCACCCGCTTGCCGTCGCCGGTGACGGCGAAGTCGTCCACGTCCTGGGCGAGTTCCTCGGTCCGCAGCTGTCCGAGGTCGTAGCGCTCCAGCGCGCTGGTGGGCCCGTCGTCCTCGGGGGTGGCGAGCGTCGCGCCGAGCACGCCGCGCAGCGGGTGCCGCAGCCACAGCACCCCGCCGTCGGCCGCCCGCAGGCCGGAGTAGCGGCCGCCCTCGACCGGGAAGGGCACGGCGCGGTCGGCGAGGCCGTCGAGGTCTATGCGGGTGGCGGGGCGCGCCGGGTCGTCGCCGTCGCCGTCCGGCTTCTCCTCCTCGACGGGCCGGCCGTGCCGCTGCGGTCCGAACGGCGAGGGCGTGTCGGCCGCGAGGGTGAGCAGGTGGGGGCGGCAGGCGCCGACGAAGGCGAGGTCGAAGACGTGCGCGTCGTAGACCGGGTCGAAGGCCCGCTCGGAGAGGAACGCGAGGTGTTTGCCGTCGGCGGTGAAGGCGGGCGCGTAGTCGTTGAAGCGCAGCGGGGTGGCGTCGGCGACGGACAGATCGGCGGTGTTGGCGATCTTCAGCTGGCGCAGCGGGCCGGGGCCGGGGTGGGACCAGGCGAGCCAGCCGGAGTCGGGCGAGAAGACCAGCCCGTCGGCGTCCCCGTGCGGGCTGTTCGCGACCTCGCGGACCTCGCCGGAGTCCCGTTCGACCAGCAGGACGCGGCCGTCGTGGGAGGCGACCGCGGCGCGGCTGCCGTCGGGGGCGACGGCGAGGTCGAGGACCCGGCCGAGCCGTCCGGCGGCGAGCCGGCGCGGGGCGGCGCCGGGGGCGGAGCCGGCCGCGGGCGCGAATTCGAGCGCGTCCTCGCCTTCCGCGTCGGTGACCCAGACGACGTGCTCCTCGCCGCGGGCGGAGCCGCGGTCCTGGAAGGTGCGGGGCAGCCGGGCCCGCACACCCGGTTCGGCGGCCAGCGCCCGGGCCGGTCCCTCGCGGTGGGTGACCCAGTGGATGCTGCCGCGGACCTCGACGGCGCTGCCGCGCCCGGTGCGGTCGGGGCAGGCGTCCCCGAGGTAGGAGGCGGCGCGGACCGGGTGCGGCTGGAGATCGGTGCGCTGCCCGCCGAGACGGATCTCCAGGCGGCGCGGCTCGGCGCTCTCCAGGTCCTCCAGCAGCCAGAGTTCACCGGCGCTGCTGTACACCACGCGGGTGCCGTCGGTGGCGGCGTGCCGGGCGTAGAAGCCGTCGGGCACGGCGCCGTCCGGGCCGGAGCCGAGGGGGGTGTGCCGGCGCAGCCCGGAGCCGTCGGGCAGCGAGGAGTAGAGCGCGCCGACGCCCTCGTGGTCGGAGAGGAAGGCGATCCGGTCACCCACCCACAGGGGGCACTCGATGTTGCCGTCGAGGCCGGCGTGCAGCCGCTCGAACTGCCCGTCCCCGGTGGGGTCGAGCCACAGCTTCCCGGCGGTGCCGCCCCGGTAGCGCTTCCAGGCGGCGGCTTCGCGGCCCATGGTGACCGAGAGCAGCAGCACGGCGCCGTCAGGGCCGTACGCCAGGTCGCCGACCGGACCGTACGGGAGGGTGCGGGCGGGGCCGCCGTCCAGGGGCACCGCGCGGGCCCAGGACCGGCGCAGGGAGGCCTGGCCGTGCGTGGTGACGGCCAGGATGTCGCCGTCCGGGTTCCAGCCGCGGACGGCGGTCCGCACGCTGCCCCAGTAGGTGAGCCGGGTGGAGCCGCCGCCGTCGACCGGGGCGGTGTGCACCTCGGGCAGGCCGTCGCGGGTCGAGGTCCAGGCGATGTGCTGCCCGTCGGGGGAGATCCGCGGGGACGAGACGGGCATGTTGTCCGCGCTGACCCGCCAGGCACGGCCGCCGTCGAGCGGCGCCGCCCAGACGTCGTCCTCGGCGGTGAAGGCGAGCAACTCGCCGTGCAGGTGGGGGAACCGGAGGTACGAAGGCTGCGTCACCCTGCCACACTAACGATCCGTCGCGGGCCGTCACCAGGGGCCGGGCAGCCGCGGAGCTTCCGGGCAAGGGGGACGGACCGGCGGTTCCCGGTCGTTCGGGGCAAGAAGCCGTCGCGGCCCGTGCGGTCCACAGGGGCCGGGGCCGACGGCCGGCCGACGGCCGGCGGTTCAGGACCAGCGGCCGGTACGCCCCAGCAGCAGTGCCGTGGCGGCGGTGCCCGCGGTGGAGGTGCGCAGCACGCTCGGCCCCAGCCGGTGGGGCTGTGCGCCGGCCGCGGCAAAGGCCGCCAACTCCTCGGGGGAGACGCCGCCTTCGGGGCCTACGACGAGCACGATGTGTCCGTCGGCGGGGAGTGCGGCGGTGGCCAGGGGCTCGCTCCCGGCGTCCCGGTCCTCGTGCAGCACGGCGGCGAAGTCGGCGCTCGCGAGGAGGGCCGCGACCTGTCTGGTCGTCATGGCGTCGGCGACCTCGGGGAACCGCACCCGGCGGGACTGTTTGCCCGCCTCCCGGGCCGTACTGCGCCATTTGGCGAGGGACTTGGCGCCCCGGTCGCCCTTCCACTGGGTGATGCAGCGGGACGCCTGCCACGGCACGATCGCGTCGACCCCGGTCTCGGTCATGGTCTCGACGGCCAGTTCGCCGCGGTCGCCCTTGGGGAGGGCCTGGACGACGGTGATGCGGGGAGCGGGCTCCTCCTCGGTCACGGCCGCGCCGACGGTGAGGACGAGCCGGTCCTTGCCCTCGGTGGCCCGCACCACGCACGGCGCCGAGCCGCCCCGCCCGTCGGTGAGCACGACCTCCTCGCCGGCCCGCAGCCGGCGCACGGAGACGGCGTGCCGCCCCTCGGGGCCGTCGAGCACGAACTCGCCCGTGCCGGGCAGGGGGTCCACGACGAAGACGGGTGCGGTCACGACGCGGCGTCCGGCTTCAGCGAGGCCCGTGCGGCGTCGAGTTCGGCGGCGAGGAGCTCGACCAGCTCGGCGGCGGGCAGCTCCCGCGCCAGCCGGTGGCCCTGCCCGGCCCACAGCGCCATGCCCTGCGGATCACCGGCCGCGGCGGCGGCCTTGCGCAGCCCCGCGGTCAGGTAGTGGATCTGCGGGTACGCGGCGGGGGCGTACGGGCCGTGCTCCCGGATGAACCGGTTGACCAGGCCGCGGGCCGGGCGCCCGGAGAAGGCCCGGGTGAGCTCGGTGCCGGGGAACACCGGGTCGGTGACGGCCCTCTTGTGCAGCTCGTTGGCGCCGGACTCGGGGCAGACGAGGAAGGCCGTGCCGAGCTGGGCGGCGGTGGCGCCGGCGGCCAGCACGGCCGCGATCTGCGCTCCGCGCATCAGCCCGCCGGCGGCGACGACCGGCACCTGGACGGCCTCGCGGACCTGGGCGATGAGGGTCAGCAGGCCGACGCCGTGCCCCGGGCCGTCGGCGTACGGGTCGTCGTGGTGGGTGCCCTGGTGCCCGCCGGCCTCGATGCCCTGGACGCAGACGGCGTCCGCGCCCGACCACTGGGCGGCCTGGGCCTCGGCGGGGCTGGTGACGGTCGCCACGGTGAGGGTTCCGGCCTTGGCGAAGGCGTCGAACACGGCCCGGGAGGGGCAGCCGAAGGTGAAGGAGACGACCGGGACCGGGTTGTCGAGGAGGATCGCGACCTTGGCCTCGTAGGCGTCGTCGGTGCTGCCGTCCGTGTCGCCGAGCGGCGTCTCGTACCAGTTGGCCTCGCCCGCGAGCTGTTCGCGGTAGACGTCGACGGCGGCCGCGTCGGCGACGGAGGGCTGCGGCATGAACAGGTTGACGCCGAAGGGCCGGCCGGTCAGGCCGCGCAGCGCCTTGATCTCCTCGTACATGGCCTCCGGCGTCTTGTAGCCGGCGGCCAGGAAGCCGAGGCCGCCCGCGTCGGACACGGCGGCCGCGAGCTCGGGGCGGGACGCGCCACCGGCCATGGGGGCCTGCACGATCGGGTACCGGGAGAGATCGGTGAGCGCGGAGGGCATGACCACATGGTGTCACGCCCGCCGGGCCCGGCACGGCCGGACCCCGGAGCCGGCGTCCGGCGCGCGCGCCCGGCCGGAAGGACGGCCGGGGACGCGGGTGTTGCCCGCCGAGGCTGCCGGCGGGGCCTCCGGGCCCGGCGGTCGGGACCACCGGACCGGCCTTGCCTCAGCGACCGTTGAAGGCGTCCTTCAGCCGGGAGAACAGCCCCTGCTGTCCGGGCTGGAAGTGGCCGGAGGGCCGCTCCTCGCCGCGCAGCTTGGCGAGCTGCCGCAGCAGGTCCTCCTGCTGCGGGTCGAGCTTGGACGGCGTCATCACCTCGACGTGCACGATCAGGTCGCCGCGTCCGCCGCCCCGCAGGTGGGTGATACCGCGCTGGTGCAGCGGGATCGACTGGCCGGACTGGGTCCCGGGCCGGATGTCGACCTCCTCCAGCCCGTCGAGCGTCTCCAGCGGGCACTTGGTGCCCAGCGCCGCCGCCGTCATCGGAATGGTGACGGTGCAGTGCAGGTCGTCGCCGCGCCGCTGGAAGACCGGGTGCGGCAGCTCGTGGATCTCGACGTAGAGGTCGCCGGCGGGCCCGCCGCCGGGGCCGACCTCGCCCTCGCCCGCGAGCTGGATCCGGGTGCCGTTGTCCACACCGGCAGGGATCTTGACGGTGAGGCTGCGCCGCGAACGGATGCGTCCGTCGCCCGCGCACTCCTGGCAGGGGGTCGGCACGACGGTGCCGAAGCCCTGACACTGCGGACACGGCCGCGAGGTCATGACCTGGCCCAGGAAGGACCGCGTCACCTGCGACACCTCGCCGCGGCCGCGGCACATGTCACAGGTCTGCGCCGAGGTGCCCGGCGCCGCGCCCTCGCCGGTGCACGTGGTGCACACGATCGCGGTGTCGACCTGTATGTCCTTGGTGGTGCCGAAGGCCGACTCGTCCAGCTCGACGTCGAGCCGGATCATGGCGTCCTGGCCGCGCCGGGTGCGGGACCGCGGCCCGCGCTGCGAGGCGGTGCCGAAGAACGCGTCCATGATGTCGGAGAAGTTGCCGAAGCCCGCGCCGCCGAAGCCGCCCGCGCCACCGCCTCCGCCGGCCTGCGAGAGCGGGTCCCCGCCGAGGTCGTAGACCTGCTTCTTCTGCGGGTCCGAGAGCACCTCGTAAGCGGCGTTGATCTCCTTGAACCGCTCCTGGGTCTTCGGGTCGGGATTGACGTCCGGGTGCAGTTCACGAGCCAGGCGCCGGAACGCCTTCTTGATCTCGTCCTGCCCTGCGTCGCGGCGCACGCCCAGTACGGCGTAGTAGTCCGTGGCCACTTTTACGACTCCGCCAGGATCTGTCCGACGTAACGTGCCACTGCGCGTACCGCTCCCATCGTTCCGGGGTAGTCCATGCGGGTCGGTCCGACCACGCCGAGTTTGGCGACTGCCTCGTCGCCCGAACCGTAGCCGACCGCGACGACCGATGTGGACGTCAGCCCCTCGTGGGCATTCTCATGCCCGATTCGTACGGTCATGCCGGAGTCCTTGGCCTCGCCGAGCAGCTTGAGGAGCACCACCTGCTCCTCGAGAGCCTCCAGCACCGGCCGGATGGTCAGCGGGAAGTCGTGTCCGAAGCGGGTCAGATTGGCGGTACCGCCGATCATCAGCCGCTCCTCGGTCTCCTCGACCAGCGTCTCCAGAAGAGTCGCCAGGACGGCGGAGACCGTGCCCCGGTCCTCCGTCTCGAAGGACTCCGGAAGATCCTGCACCAACTGCGGCACATCCGCGAACCGGCGGCCCACCACGCGGCTGTTGAGCCGGGCCCGGAGGTCCGCCATGGAGGTCTCGCCGAACGGCGCGGGGCAGTCCACCAGGCGCTGCTCGACCCGCCCGGTGTCCGTGATCAGCACCAGCATGATCCGGGCCGGGGCGAGGGAGAGCAGTTCCACATGCCGGACGGTCGACCGCGTCAGCGACGGGTACTGAACCACCGCGACCTGCCGGGTCAGCTGCGCGAGCAGCCGGACCGTGCGGCCCACCACGTCGTCCAGATCGACCGCGCCGTCCAGGAAATTCTGGATGGCCCGGCGCTCCGGCGAGGACAGCGGCTTGACGCCGGCCAGCCGGTCCACGAAGAGCCGGTAGCCCTTGTCGGTGGGGATGCGGCCGGCGCTGGTGTGCGGCTGGGCGATGTAGCCCTCGTCCTCCAGCACCGCCATGTCGTTGCGCACGGTGGCCGGGGACACGCCGAGGCCGTGCCGCTCGGTGAGCGCCTTGGAACCGACCGGCTCCTCGGTGCCCACGTAGTCCTGGACGATGGCGCGCAGCACTTCGAGTCTGCGTTCACTGAGCATGCGCACACCTCCAGTGGTGGTTCCGTGGGCCTCTGCCTGGCACTCGCTGCTTCTGAGTGCCAGCTTCCCCCGCCTCAGTGTACGGCGGGGTGGTGTGAGCAGGGCAAGGGCCGTCACCGCCGGTGTTGGCCGGACGGCGGGTCACGGTACCGCTCCGCCGTAGCCTCGTCGCATGGACCACACAACGGAAGAGCCGCGCTGGGAGATGCTCGCGCCGGGGGTCGAACGGCGCAGACTGCCCGTCTGGGACATGACCGCCGGGGTGGTGCACGGCCCGGACGCGGTGCTGATGGTGGAGGCCGGTTCGAGTCTGCGCGAAGGCGCGGAACTGGCCCGCCAGGCAGCGGGGTCGGCGGGCCGGAGGGTGACACATCTCGCACTCACCCACCCGCACTTCGATCATGTGCTCGGGATGGACGCCTTTCCCGGGGCGGAGGTGTACGCCGCCGTCGGCATGGACCGGCTGCTGACCTCGCGCCGGGAGCGGGACGCCCTGCGTGCCGACGCGGTGCGGCAGGGGGTGGACCCCGGCGCCGCCGCGGAGGCCGCGGAGCGGCTGGCGGCGCCGCACCACCTGATCAGCGGTGAGATGACGATCGCGCTCGGCGGCGGCCGGGAGGCGGTGCTGGTGAACGTCGGTCCCGGCCACACCGGACACGACCTGGCGGTGCTGGTGCCGGGGACCGGCGGGGCCCCGAGCGTGGTGTTCTGCGGCGACCTGGTGGAGGAGTCGGGCGAACCTCAGGCCGGGCCGGACGCCGTACCGGCCCAGTGGCCCGCGGCCCTGGACCGGCTGCTGGACCTGGGCGGCGAGGACGCGCTGTACGTCCCCGGCCACGGCGCGGTGGTGAATGCCCGTTTCGTCCGGGAGCAGCGGGACGAGCTGGCGGCCCGTTTCGGCGTGTCGTAGTCACGACCAGCCGTTTCTTCCTACTGTCGGGCGATGCGCAGCAGAGAGTACGGGCCGGACCTCACCCCGCCGTGGAAGAAGCAGCAGCCCGCCCCCGAGGTTCCGGCCGAGCCCGGCCTGGTGGTCGAGGAGGTGTCGACCGGCTTCTGCGGCGCGGTGATCCGCTGCGAGAAGACTGCGGAGGGGCCGACGGTCACGCTGGAGGACCGGTTCGGCAAGCACCGGGTCTTCCCGATGGTGCCGCGCGGCTTCCTGGAGGAGGGGCGCGTCGTCACCCTGGTGCGCCCGTCGCACACGGCGCCCGCCCGCACCGGCCGCACCGCCTCCGGCTCGATCGCCCTCCCCGGAGCGCGTGCCCGGGTCGCACGCGCCGGGCGCATCTATGTCGAGGGGCGGCACGACGCGGAGCTCGTGGAGCGGGTCTGGGGCGACGACCTGCGGATCGAGGGCGTGGTCGTGGAGTATCTGGAGGGCGTCGACGACCTTCCGGCGGTGGTCCGGGACTTCTCCCCCGGTCCGGACGCCCGGCTCGGCGTCCTCGTCGACCATCTGGTGCCCGGCTCCAAGGAGTCGCGGATCGCCGAACAGGTCACCGACGCCCACACCCTGGTCGTGGGACACCCCTACATCGACGTCTGGGAGGCGGTGAAGCCCGCGTCCGTGGGCATCCCCGGCTGGCCGTCGGTACCGCGCGGGCAGGACTGGAAGACCGGGGTGTGCCGGGCGCTGGGCTGGCCGGAGAACACCGGGGCGGCCTGGCGGGAGCGCGTCCTCGCCTCCGTGAACAGCTACAAGGACCTGGAGCCGGCGCTGCTGGGCCGGGTCGAGGAGCTGATCGACTTCGTCACCGCGCCCTGAGGGGGGCTCGCCCCGTGGCCGATGGGGGGCGCGCAGAGGGAAAGCGCCCCTGAGCGCGGTCGGAGGTCGTGGGGCGCGGTGCGGCGCCGGACCACGCGGCCTATTCGGACGCTCATCGCGCAAGCACCCTGAGAGCGGTCAGAGGTCGGTGGGGCGCGCGGAACCCGGGGAGCCGGCCGGCCCGGTGAACCCGGCGGCGCCCCCGGGACCCGCCGGTTCCGCCCAGCCGGGGACGCCGGGCGGGCCGGACGGCCCGCCGGGGCCCGTCCCCGGGTCCCGTTCGTCCGGAGCGCCCGTGACGCGGGTGCCGGGGTGCAGCAGCGAGCAGACGAAGGCCAGGGCCAGGGCGCCCGCCATGCAGGCGAAGACGACCTGGTTGGCCTCGGCGAAGTCCATCCGGATGGTGCCCATGGCCTCGCGCAGGGAGCGGGCGACGGGGCCGTCTCCGGTCGGCTGCCGGTCGTCGGCGTTCCCGGTGATGGACTCCGCGATGTTCCGGGCGATGTCCCGGGACTCGCTCTCCGGCACGCCCCGGGCCTCGAAGCTCTCCACCACCCGGTCGGTCATCACATGGGTCAGCACCGTGCCGAAGATCGCGAGCCCCACGCTGGCGGCGAAGTTGCGTACGGTCTGGGTGATGCCGGTGACCTCCCCGTACGACGCGTCGATGGCCCGGTTGACGGCGTCGGTGGAGGCCGGGGCGAGCAGGAATCCGATGCCGGCGCCCGCGAGCGCGACATAGGGCCACTGGTCGTGCACCGAGAGGTCGGTCATCTTGTGGGCCCACAGGGCGAATCCGACCGCACCGACCGCGGTGCCCAGCCGCATCGCCGGCTTCGCGCCCTGCTTGTCGAGGATCCGGCCGCCCCACTGGGAGGCGATCGCGAAGCCCACGAAGAAGTACAGCAGGTAGAGCGCGGCCTGGTTGGGGGACTCGCTGAGCGAGATCTGGGCGTAGACGGAGGCGAAGAAGAACACCGGGACGAACGCCATCATGGCGAAGAACAGCACCGCGGCGTCGGCGGCGAAGGCCCGGTCGGCGAAGACCTTCAGCTGGATCAGCGGGTGCCGGGTGCGCAGTTCGAAGCGGACGAACAGCGCCAGGACCGCCAGGCCGCCCACGATGCACAGCCAGGTGGCGGCGCTGCCCCAGCCCCAGGCGGACGCCTGCTGGAGCCCCAGCACGCTCAGCCCCATCCCGACGACCACGAGCGCGGCCCCGGGCCAGTCCAGGGGTTCGGGGCGGGGTTCGTTGCGGATCCGGGCCAGGAAGGTGAGGACGAGGGCGACGATCGCGACCGGCACGTTGACCCAGAAGATCGCCCGCCAGGTCCAGGAGGTCAGCCAGCCGCCGAGCAGCGGGCCGACGGCGGTGAGCGCGCCGGAGAGCCCGAAGAACAGCGCCAGCGCGCGGCCCCGCCGCTCCACCGGGAACACCGCCACGACCACGGCGAGCGCGGCCGGGAACATCAGCGCGGCACCGATGCCCTGGGTGGCCCGGAAGACCACCAGCCAGGCCAGCGCCCCGTCCCCGTCGGGCACCGCGCCGCAGAGGGCGGAGGAGACGACGAAGACGACGGTGCCGATCACCACGACCCGTTTGTGGCCGAGGAGGTCGGCCAGCCGGCCGCCGAGGGCGAAGAAGGCGGCGAGGGCGAGCAGATACGCGTTGACGACCCACTGCATGCCCGAGGAGGAGAGGTTCAGCTCTTCGATGATGCTGGGCGCGGCGATGGACACGATGGTCTGGTCGATGAAGGTCATCGACACCGCGAAGAGCATCGCCGCCAGGGCGACGCCCTCCCGCGGGGCCTGCGCCGCCGCCCCGCCGCGGGACGGTGAGGGCGGCTCGGAGGAACCTCGGGAACCCCGCATGTCACTCACATCACAGGATTCTCCGTGGCCTCAGGGATCACTGCATCCGCGCCGGGCCCGGTCGGCGGGCCGGTGCCGTCCGGAGGTCGCCGTGCCGTCCGTACGCGGGGCGCGAGGGGCGTCACGGCGACGTGCCCGGCCCGGGTGCCATGCGTTGCTCCACCCGGACCGTCGGCGGCGACGCGGGCCCGGGCCATCGATCGGTCGTCGTATTCCGGCCCGCCCGGCCCCCTCGGATCAGTCGACCAGGTCCCGGACGACGGCGTCGGCCAGCAGCCGGCCGCGCAGGGTGAGCACCGCCCGGCCCTCCTCGTACGGCTCCGCTTGGAGCAGGCCGTCGGCGAGGGCGCGGGCGGCGGCGCGGGTGCCCGCCGGTGCCAGCAGGCCGAGCGGGCAGCCGTCGCGCAGCCGCAGCTCCAGCAGGATCCGCTCGACCCGCCGGTCCTCGTCGGCCAGGATCTCCCGCCCGGCGCCGGGCGACCGCCCCTCCGCCAGGGCCTGGGCGTACGCGCCCGGGTGCTTCACGTTCCACCAGCGGACGCCGCCGACGTGGCTGTGCGCGCCCGGCCCCGCGCCCCACCAGTCGGCCCCGGTCCAGTAGAGCTCGTTGTGACGGCAGCGCCCGGCCGCCGAGGTCGCCCAGTTGGACACCTCGTACCAGTCGAAACCGGCCCCGGACAGCGTCTCCTCGGCGATCAGATAGCGGTCGGCGTGCACGTCGTCGTCGGTCATCGGCACCTCGCCGCGCCGGATCCGCCGGGCCAGCTGGGTGCCCTCCTCGACGATCAGCGCATAGGCGGACACATGGTCCGGGCCCGCCTGGACCGCCGCGTCCAGGGAGGCGCGCCAGTCGTCGTCGCTCTCCCCCGGCGTGCCGTAGATCAGGTCGAGGTTCACATGGTCGAAGCCGGCGGCCCGCGCCTCGGCGACGCACGCCTCGGGGCGGCCCGGGGTGTGGGTGCGGTCCAGCACCTGCAGGACGTGCTGCCGGGCGCTCTGCATGCCGAAGGAGACCCGGTTGAAGCCGGCCGCCCGCAGCTCCTCCAGATAGCGCGGATCCACCGACTCCGGATTGGCCTCGGTGGTGATCTCCGCGCCGTCCGCCAGCCCGAACTCCTCCCGGACGGCCGCGAGCATCCGCCCCAGGTCCGCGGCGGCCAGCAGGGTCGGGGTGCCGCCGCCCACGAACACCGTCTCCACCGGCCGCGGGTCGTCGCCCAGCACCTTCCGGGCGAGCCGGATCTCCTCGGCGACGGTCTCCGCGTAGTTGTCCCGGGAGGCCAGGGCGCCGCCGGAGCCCCGCAGCTCACTGGCGGTGTAGGTGTTGAAGTCGCAGTATCCGCAGCGGGTGGCGCAGTACGGCACATGCAGATAGAAGCCGAGCGGCCGCTCGGCCGCCCCGTCCAGGGCGTGGCGCGGCAGGGTCCCGGCTGAGGGCATGGGCTCGCCGTCGGGCAGTGCGGATGGCATACGGTCCATTGTCCCCCGGCGCGAGGGTGTCCCCGCCCGGGCGTCCGGGGCGGCCGCTGAGGCCGGTACCGGGACGGCCGCGAGGGGCCGGAACCGCAGGTCACCGGCGGTGCAGCACCAGCAGCGCCAGGTCGTCGTCGGGCGGAGCCGCGTCGAAGCCGTGCACCAGCGCGCGGATGCGCTCGGCGGTCCCGGCCGCGCCGAGCCCCGCGCACCCCGCCAGCGCGGCGGCCAGGCCATCGTCGTCGTCGAACTGCCGCTGTCCCGAGCGCCGCTCCGTCACCCCGTCCGTCACGCACAGCAGGGTGTCGCCGGGTTCCAGGTCGAACGTCCCGGCCTCGTACGCGGTGTCCTCCAGCACACCGAGCAGCACCTGCGGCGCGGCCACCGGCCGCACCCGGCCGTCCGGGCGGAGCAGCAGCGGCAGCGGGTGCCCGGCACTGGCCAGGGTGCAGCGGAGGCCGCCCGCCTCCCCGGTCGCCACCAGCTCCCCGAAGAGCAGGGAGAGGAACCGGACCTGGGTGACCTCGCCCGCCGGGTGGGCGCCCGCGGTGGCCACCGCGGCGACGGCGGCGACGGCGGCCGCCGCGGCCTCGGTCGCCTGCATCGCGTCGTCCACCAGCATGCGGTTGAGCCGGTCGAGCACCCCGGCGACGCCGTGGCCCTCGTGGGCCAGCAGCTTCAGCCAGGGCCGCACGAGCCCGGTGACGACGGCCGCCTCCGGGCCGCTGCCGCAGACATCGCCGAGGGCGAAGCACCAGCGCCCCTCACCGGCGTGGAAGATGTCGTAGAAGTCGCCGCCGGCCCAGGCGCCCTCACCGGCGGGTTCGTACACCACCTGGGTGTCCACGCCGGGGACGGCCGCGATGCTCCGGGGCCGCAGGCCCTGCTGGAGCACCAGGCTGGTGGTGGCCTGCCGTGTGTACTGCCGCGCGGAGACCACCGCCAGGGCGACGCGCCGCGCGAAGTCCTCGACCAGCGCCGTCACTTCGTCCGGGATGCGCGCCAGACCGGCCCGGCCGAGCAGCAGGGTGCCGACGCTCCGGCCGCCCGCGAAGAGCCGGCAGGCGAGCGCCGAACCGTGCTCGTCCCCCGGCTCCGGGTCCGGCCACTCCGCGAACATCGGCCCGTCGGCGAGCCCCTCGGGCACCGGCACGGTCACCACGACCGCGGCCTGCGGCCACGGCCAGGGCACCGGCCAGCCGAGCGCGGCGTCCGGCAGCGCGGGCGGGTCCTTCTCCAGGACCGTGCGCAGCCCCTCGATCCGGGTCTCGTTGGCGTGCCACACCCGGGCCAGGCGGGGCTGCGCACCGGGGCCCCGCCCGTCCTCGCCGTCCAGCCAGACCGCGCACCAGTCGGCGAACCGCGGCACCAGCAGCTGGGCCGCCAGCGCCGCCACCTTCTCCTCGTCGAACTGCCCGGCCAGGAGGTCGGACGCCTCCGCGAGGAAGGACAGGGCGCCCCGACTGCACCAGTCGCCGTCGCGGTCCGGTGCGGGGTCGGGACCGGACCGGGGCACCGGGTCACCGGCCGGCCCGCCGGACGGCCGTGGTGCTTCGGGATCCGACGGCGCTCCGGAGGCGGGCACCACGCCGGGGACGGGCAGCACCCCGGGGAGAGGCACCGCGGCCCACAGCGGCGGCACGCCGCGGACCGCGGGGTCCGGGACGACGGCACCGGCGGTCGCCGGCAGCCGGAACCACACCGTCTTCAGCCCCCGCCGGTAGCTGACGCCCCAGGACTCGGCGAGGGCCCCCACCAGGTGCAGGCCACGGCCGTACTCGCCCGCGGGGTGCGGCTCGCCGCGCAGGGGGCGCGCCGGATGGTGGTCGGAGACCTCGACGACCAGGGCTTCCGCCCCGCCGTCGGCGCCGTCCGCCCTGCCATCGACACTGCTCGCCCCGTCATCGACGCTGCCCGGCCCACCATCGACACTGCCCGGCCCGTCCGCCGGGACGAGCCGGCAGACGAGTTCCACCTCCGTCCCGGCGTGCACCACGGCGTTGGTGACCAGTTCGCTGACGAGCAGGGCCGCGTCGTCCGCGAGCCGTTCGGCGAACGGACCGGACTCCAGCACTCCGGCCTCGGCCCAGCCGGCGAGCACCCGGCGGACGAAGCCGCGCGCGGTGCCCGGGGACCGGGGATTCCCGGGCAGGCTGGTGTGGGCCACCCGGTCCGGACCACGGGCGGCGGGACGGGAACCGGCGGTTTCCCGCTGCGTCGGAATCGACCCCACGTGAGCGTCTCCTGATCCGTGACTCCTGCCCGGTTCGGGCATTCAGCCGTGACGACACCGCCAGAGTGACAGAATGAGCCCGCCCATGAGCACCGAGTCACCGAAGTGGGCGGGCGGATGAGAGCAACGATGCGAACCGAGCACGACGGACCGGGGTCCGCGGCTCCGCGCGGCGGAGCGGCGGGCCCTGCGGCCGGAGTGCGCCGGGGTCCGGCACCGGCCGGAGCCCCCTGGCCGAACTGGCACGCGGACGTCGACCGGCCGTACGACCCGGACAGCGCGGCCCGGGGCCGCCCTCCGCTCGCGTCCGGCAGCCGTCGGCAGCAGGTCGGGCCAGGACGAGCGGCGGGGGCCCGGCCGGCTCCGCCCGATTCCCCGAGGACCCGATGATGAGCAGCGCCCCCGCCACCGACCGGGCGAGCATCCTCCTGGTGGACGACATGGAGGACAACCTCGACGCCCTGGAGGCCGTGCTGGGCGGCCTGGGCGAACCGCTGGTGCGGGCGGGGTCCGGGGAGGAGGCGGTGAACGCCCTGCAGGAGCGGGAATTCGCCGTCGTGCTGCTCGATGTGGTGATGCCGGGCATGGACGGATTCGAGACGGCCGCGAGCATCAGACGGCACGACCGGTCCCGCGATGTGCCGATCATCTTCCTCACCGGCACCGGGACCGGCACGGACCGCGGCTACGCCTTCCGCGGCTATGCCACGGGCGCGGCCGACTTCGTCGCCAAGCCCTTCGACCCGTGGGTGCTGCGCGCCAAGGTCGGCGTCTTCCTCGATCTGCACCGGAAGAACCGCCAGTTGCAGCGGCTGCTCGCCCGGGACCGGGAGCAGCTGGACACGCTGGCCGAGCGGCTGGCCTCGATCGAGAGCTGCCTGTCCACCGGCCGGGCGCCGGACACGGCGGAGCTGCGGGCCGGCGTGGCCCGGATGGAGGAGGCGCTGCGCGCGCTGCGGAGCGGGCGGTGAGGCGGATACCGCCCGCCCCGCGGATGTGCCGGGCGGACCCGGCGCGGCGGGTGCCGCTACGCCTCGCGCGAGCCGTTGTACATCTCGTCGATCAGGTGCTTGTACTCGCGCTCCACGACCGGCCGCTTGAGCTTGAGGCTCGGCGTGAGCTCCCCGTGCTCCACATCGAGGTCACGGGGCAGCAGGCGGAACTTCTTGATGGTCTGCCAGCGCTGCAGGCCCTCGTTGAGGCGGCCGATGTAGCCCTCGATGAGCTCCTGCACCTGCGGGGAGGCGACGACCTCGGCGTACGGCTTGCCGCCGAGCCCGTGGTCCGCGGCCCAGCTCAGGATCGACGGCTCGTCGAGCGCGATCAGGGCGGTGCAGAAGTTCCGGTCGGCGCCGTGCACCAGGATGTTGGAGACGAACGGACAGACCGCCTTGAACTGGCCCTCGACCTCGGCGGGGGCGATGTACTTGCCGCCCGAGGTCTTGATGAGGTCCTTCTTGCGGTCGGTGATCCGCAGGAAGCCGTCCGAGGACAGCTCGCCGATGTCGCCGGTGTGGAACCAGCCGTCGGACTCCAGCACTTCGGCGGTCTTGTCGGGCAGCCCGTGGTAGCCCTCCATGATGCCGGGGCCGCGCAGCAGGATCTCGCCGTCGTCGGCGATCCGCACCTCGGTGCCGGGCAGCGGCTTGCCGACGGTGCCGGTGCGGTAGGACTCACCCGGGTTGACGAAGCTGGCGGCGCTGGACTCGGTGAGGCCGTAGCCCTCCAGGATGTGGATACCGGCGCCGGCGAAGAAGTAGCCGATGTCCGGCGCCAGCGCGGCGGAGCCGGAGACGGCGGCCCGCAGCCGTCCGCCGAACGCCTCGCGCAGCTTGGCGTAGACGAGCTTGTCGGCGACGGCGTGCTGCGCGGCGAGGCCGAACGGGGCGCTCCGCTTGCCGGTGCGCCGGAAGTTGTCCTGGGTGACCTTGGCGTACTCCCGGGCGACCCCGGCCGCCCACTGGAAGATCTTGTACTTGGCGCCGCCGCCCTCCCGGGCCTTGGCGGCGGCCCCGTTGTAGACCTTCTCGAAGATCCGCGGCACGGCGGCCATATAGGTCGGCCGGACCACCGGCAGATTGTCGACGATCTTGTCGATGCGGCCGTCGACGGCGGTGACGTGCCCGACCCCGATCTGCCCGGAGATCAGCACCTTGCCGAAGACGTGCGCCAACGGCAGCCACAGGAACTGCACATCGTCCGCGGCGACCATCCCGGTGGCCGGGATCGCGCGGGCCATGTACGACCAGTTGTCGTGCGGCAGCCGGACGCCCTTGGGACGGCCGGTGGTGCCCGAGGTGTAGATCAGGGTCGCGAGCTGGTCGGCGGTGATGGCGTCGATCCGCTTGCGGACGCTGTCCGGGTTGTTCTCCAGGTGCGCGGCGCCGCGCCGCTCCAGCTCGGCCAGGGAGAGCACCCAGCCGTCCGGGTCGCCCTCGGCCGGCTTGGCGTCCGACTCCTCGATCACCACGACATGGGCCAGTTCGGGGAAGTCGGCACGCCGCTCCCGCGCCTTGGCCAGCTGTTCCGCGTCCTCGGCGATGAGCACCCGGCTGTCGGAGTCCGCGATGATGAACGCGGTCTCCACACTGTTGGTGCTCGGGTAGATCGTGGTGGTGGCCGCCCCGGCACAGAGAATGCCGAGGTCGGAGAGGATCCATTCGAGCCGGGTACTGCAGGCGACGGCCACCCGCTCCTCGGGGCGCACGCCCAGCTCGATCAGCCCGGCGGCAATGGCGAGCACTCGGTCCGAGGACTGCTTCCAGGTCAGCGAGCGCCACTCGTCCCGCCCGGACGGCGACGGCACGGGGTAGCGGTAGGCCTCGGCGTCCGGTGTGGCATCGACCCGCTCCAGGAAGAGGGTCGCCACGGAAGGCGGCCGGTTCTCGATCAACGTCTGCGTGTCGCTCACGACATCCTCCGTGGCCCGCGGCAGTGCTGTGACTGGCTGGAAGTTGTTTAACTGGCGAGTAACCTTCGAGCAGGCATCAGGTTAAAGCTCGTACCGCCTGTACGTAAGGGGTGTCGGCCCTCCGTCTTGGCCGAGTCCTGCCGCAGGGCCGGACCAGGCCTGTCATCCCGGGGAAAACCAGGAGTCTGCGGTTTTCTCCGCCATCACCCGGATGGACCGGGAGCGCCGGGCAGAACTCCGGCGCCCGCCCCCTCGGGGACGGGCGCCGGAGGTGAGGCAGCCGTTACTTCTTCGCCTTGGCGTCGCCGCCCTCGGTGTCGGAGGACAGCACCGCGATGAAGGCCTCCTGCGGGACCTCCACGTTGCCGACCATCTTCATCCGCTTCTTGCCTTCCTTCTGCTTCTCCAGCAGCTTCCGCTTACGGGAGATGTCACCGCCGTAGCACTTGGCGAGCACGTCCTTGCGGATGGCGCGGACGGTCTCCCGGGCGATGACCCGGCTGCCGATGGCGGCCTGGATCGGCACCTCGAAGCTCTGCCGCGGGATGAGCTCGCGCAGCTTGCCGACCAGCCGGACCCCGTAGGCGTACGCCTTCTCCTTGTGGGTGATCGCGGAGAACGCGTCGACCTTGTCGCCGTGCAGCAGGATGTCGACCTTGACCAGGTCGGCGGTCTGCTCGCCGGTGGGCTCGTAGTCGAGCGAGGCGTAGCCGCGGGTCTTGGACTTCAGCTGGTCGAAGAAGTCGAAGACGATCTCGGCGAGCGGCAGCGTGTACCGCAGCTCGACCCGGTCCTCGGAGAGGTAGTCCATGCCCTGCAGCGAACCGCGCCGGGACTGGCAGAGCTCCATGATCGCGCCGATGAACTCGCTCGGGGCGAGCAGCGTGGCGCGCACGACCGGCTCGTACACCTCGGCGATCTTGCCGGTGGGGAACTCGCTGGGGTTGGTGACCGTGTGCTCGGCGCCGTCCTCCATGGTCACGCGGTAGACCACGTTGGGAGCGGTGGCGATGAGGTCCAGGCCGAACTCCCGCTCCAGCCGCTCCCGGATGACGTCCAGGTGCAGCAGGCCGAGGAAGCCGACGCGGAAGCCGAAGCCCAGCGCGGCGGAGGTCTCCGGTTCGTAGACCAGGGCCGCGTCGTTGAGCTGGAGCTTGTCCAGGGCCTCGCGGAGCTCCGGGTAGTCGGAGCCGTCCAGCGGGTAGAGCCCGGAGAACACCATGGGCTTGGGGTCCTTGTAACCGCCGAGCGGCTCGGTGGCGCCCTTGCTGAGCTGGGTGATCGTGTCACCCACCTTGGACTGGCGGACGTCCTTCACGCCGGTGATGAGATAGCCCACCTCGCCGACGCCGAGGCCGTCGGCGGAGGTCATCTCCGGGGAGTTGGTCCCGATCTCCAGCAGCTCGTGCGTGGCACCGGTGGACATCATCCGGATGCGCTCACGCTTGCCGAGCCGGCCGTCGACGACCCGGACGTAGGTGACCACGCCGCGGTAGGAGTCGTAGACCGAGTCGAAGATCATCGCACGGGCCGGGGCGTCCGCGACGCCGACGGGCGCCGGAATGTCGGCGACCACCTTGTCGAGCAGCACGTCGACGCCCATGCCGGTCTTCGCGGAGACCTTCAGCACGTCCTCGGGCTCGCAGCCGATGAGGTGGGCGAGCTCCTCGGAGAACTTCTCGGGCTGGGCGGCCGGCAGGTCGATCTTGTTGAGGACCGGGATGATCGTGAGGTCGTTCTCCATCGCCAGATAGAGGTTGGCGAGGGTCTGCGCCTCGATGCCCTGGGCGGCGTCGACCAGCAGGATCGTGCCTTCGCAGGCGGCCAGGGACCGGGAGACCTCATAGGTGAAGTCGACGTGGCCAGGCGTGTCGATCATGTTGAGGATGTGGGCGGTGCCCTGGTCCTCACCGGTGGTCGGCGCCCAGGGCAGCCGGACCGCCTGGGACTTGATCGTGATGCCGCGCTCGCGCTCGATGTCCATCCGGTCGAGATACTGAGCGCGCATCTGGCGCTGCTCGACGACGCCGGTGAGCTGCAGCATCCGGTCGGCAAGGGTCGACTTGCCGTGGTCGATGTGAGCGATGATGCAGAAGTTACGGATCAGCGCCGGGTCGGTACGGCTCGGCTCCGGCACATGGGAAGGGGTCGCGGGCACGCAGGGTCCTGTTTCTTGAGACGCCTATCGCCTCTGGTCGGATCGATACGTAGCCTCCATCCTCCCATGGCCGCCGCGCGGCCCACCGCTGCCCGCCGGAGCACGGCTCCCGGCGCCCGCCGCACCTCGACCGGTTTGGGAGGCCATCGGGCCTGCTGCTAGCCTGGTCCACTGTGCCTCGTGCCCTCTCACGCGCGGCGCAGATCAAGAATCCGACGAACCTGCAAAGGCTCTTTCGTGGCGAACATCAAGTCCCAGATCAAGCGGAACAAGACGAACGAGAAGGCGCGCCAGCGCAACAAGGCCGTCAAGTCCTCGCTCCGTACCGCGATCCGCAAGACCCGCGAGGCCGTCGAGGCCGGCGACGTCGAGAAGGCCACCGTGGCCGCTCGCGAGGCCGCCAAGAAGCTCGACAAGGCTGTCAGCAAGGGCGTCATCCACAAGAACGCCGCTGCCAACAAGAAGTCGGCGCTGGCCACTCGCGTCGCCGGTCTCAAGGGCTGACGACACCCCCGAGTCCCCGCAGGGACTCACCGTCCCTCGTTGAGGGGCCCTGCCCCCTCGGGCGCTGATCACAGCTCCGACGGCCGGGCAGAACCGGGGCTCCGGCCCCACTCGCGGGACACCGTCCCGCCGGGGACTCCGGTCCCCACCCCGCCGCCCCGGACCCAGCGGTCCCTCTCAACCGCTCCGGACGGCACCCTCGCGGAGAGCGATCTCCCGCGACACCGCGTCGCACGCGGCCTGCGTTCGCCACGCGGGTGCGGCGCACCGAGTCGAACCGAAGGCCCGGCACCTGCCCTTCCCCAGGGCGGTGCCGGGCCTTTGGCGTGGTATCGGACTTTGGCGTGGTACCGGGCCTTCGACGTAGTGCCGAACTTTGGCGTGGTACCGGGCCTTCGGCATGGGTGGGGGCTGTGGCGCGGGGTGGGGGCTGTGGCTCGGGGTGGGGGCTGTGGCGCGGGGTGGGGGCTGCCTGCTCGCCCTCCTTGCTCCGCGTCTCGCTCGACTCGCCCGCCCCCTGTCGACCTTCTCGGCCCCACCGCCCCACTCCGTTCCCCTGCCACAGCGGACACTCGGGAAGGGCATGCGATCCCGCACGCCCCGCCGGCAGCGCGGGAGTTGCGGGAGTCGCGGGAGTTACTGCCCGGCTGTCGCTTCGGGTGCCGATTCCGGCTACTGATTGCGCTCGCGCAGAACGAGGTCGAGCAGCCCCGGGAACCGGGCGTCGAACTCGGGGCGGCGCAGCCGGTTGACCCGCTTGGCCCCCATGTCGCGCTGCTCGACCAGACCGGCCGCACGGAGCGACGCGAAGTGGTGGCTGAGCGCCGCCTTGCCGACGGGCACATCGAAGCTGCCGCAGCTGCGCGCCCAGTCCTCCGAGGCGGCGAGCTCCCGCACCAGAACGAGCCGGACCGGGTCGGCGAGCGCCGCCAGCGCGACCTCGACCGGTACTTCGTCGGGGTGAGTGTGCTCAGGCGCGGCCCGATGGCTCATGCCGTCTCCCGGATCACTTGCCGAGTGTTCGATCAAAACCATACACTCGCGGGTGTTCGCTTCTCATTGAATACTAGCGGCAGGGGACGATCATGCGTGCAATCGTGCTGGCGGAGTTCGGCGGACCGGATGTCCTGACCGAGGCCGACGTGCCGGTACCGGAGCCCGGCCCGGGCGAGGTGACGATCGATGTCGCGTACGCAGGGGTCAACTTCGCCGAGCTCAAGGCCCGTAGTGCCGGGTTCCGGGTGCCCGCCCTCCCGTTCGTTCCCGGCCTGGAGGTCTCCGGCCGGATCAGGGCCGTCGGGGCGGACGTCGAAGAGCTGCGGCCCGGACAGGAGGTCGCCGCGCTCACCGGCTCGGGCGGATACGCCGAGGTCGCCGTGGCGTCGGCCGCCACGGTCTTCGCGCTCCCGGCCGAGGTGTCACTGCGCACCGGTGCCACGCTCCCGACGGTGCTGCCCACCGCGCACGCCCTGTTGCACGAGGTGGGCCGGCTCACCCGAGGTGAGACCGTCCTGGTGCAGGGAGCGGCCGGCGGTATCGGAACCGTCGTCGGCCAGCTCGCCCGGCTGGCCGGCGCCCGCTCCGTCCTCGGCGTCGTCTCCCGCAAGGAGAAGATCGAGCAGGCTCTCGCGTCCGGTTACGACGAGGTGTTCGTCGGCGACGGCTTCGTCGACGACGTCCGGGACAGCACCGGCGGCCGGGGCGTCGATCTGGCACTCGACCCGGTGGGCGGCGAGACATTCCGGCGGGCCCTGGATTCACTCGCGCCCTTCGGCCGGCTCGTCGCGTTCGGCAACGCGAGCGGCGCGGAGCCGTGGGGGATCGGCCAGGCCGACCTGATGCCCGGCGGACGATCCGTGGCCGGCTTCTCCGTCCTGACCCTGGCGGAGAACGACCCGGAGGCGCTGCGCACCATCGCGGACAGGGCTTTCGCGCGCGTGGCCGAGGGCGCGGTCGACCTGCCGGTGAGCGCCGAGTTCCCGCTGGCGGACGCGGCGGCGGCCCACCGTCTCATCGAGACCCGTACGACCACGGGGAAGCTGCTGCTGCGGGTCGCAGGCGACTGACGGCGGCAGATGGCTGCTGTCCCGAAGGCTGTCCCCCGGCCCGGGCTGCCGGACGCGCGGTGCCCCGAAGGCGCCGGGCGCCTTCGGGGTCGGGCGCCTTCGGGGCCGGGGAGGCTGTCGGGCCGGGGGCGTCAGTACGGGCGGGCGGGGCGAGCCGCGCGGGCCACGGCGACAACCGCCTTTTCCAGGGCGTACGCGGGGTCGTCGCCGCCCCCCTTGACCGCGCCGTCCGCCTCGGCCACGGCTCGCAGGGCGGCCGACACCCCGTCCGCCGACCAGCCGCGCATCTGCTGCCGCACCCGGTCGATCTTCCACGGGGGCATGCCCAGTTCGCGGGCGAGGTCCCCGGGACGCATGCCGCGCGGCGCGGAGGCCAGCTTGCCGATCGCCCGCACCCCTTGGGCGAGGGCGCTGGTGATCAGGACCGGAGCGACTCCGGTGGAGATCGCCCAGCGCAACGCCTCGAGGGCCTCCGCCGCCCGGCCCTCGACGGCGCGGTCGGCCACGGTGAAGCTGGATGTCTCGGCCCGGCCGGTGTAGTAGCGAGCGACCACGGCCTCGTCGATGGTGCCCTCGACGTCGGCGGCGAGCTGGGAGCACGCGCTCGCCAGTTCGCGCAGATCGCTCCCGATCGCGTCCACCAGCGCCTGGCAGGCCTCCGGCGTCGCGGACCGGCCGACGGAGCGGAACTCGGACCGCACGAAGGCCAGCCGGTCCGCAGGCTTGGTCATCTTCGGACAGGCGACCTCACGGGCGCCTGCCTTGCGGGCCGCGTCGAGCAGCCCCTTGCCCTTGGCCCCGCCCGCGTGCAGCAGGACCAGGGTGATCTCCTCGGCGGGCGCGGCCAGATAGCCCTTGACGTCCTTGACGGTGTCGGCGGAGAGGTCCTGGGCGTTGCGGACCACCACGACCTTGCGCTCGGCGAACAGTGACGGGCTGGTCAGCTCGGCGAGCGTCCCCGGCTGCAACGCGTCGGGCGTGAGGTCCCGCACATCGGTATCGGCATCGGCAGCGCGCGCGGCGGCGACCACCTGCTGCACGGCGCGGTCGAGCAGCAGGTCCTCCTGCCCCACGGCGAGCGTCACGGGGGCGAGCGGGTCATCGGTCGAAGTCTTCCTGGCCATCGCGGAACAGCATCCCACGGGCCACCGACATCGATGGTTGTCGGCGGTTCCGGCGGTCATGGCTCGGCCACGGACCGGCGCCCTGCTGGGCTGTCCTCGCGTGGGCTGTCCTCACGGGACTCACGGGGCTGTCCTCACGGGACTCACGGGGCTGTCCTCACGCTGTTCGGCGTCGGCCGGTGGCTCACTCCCTGCCCGGGCAGCCGCCCATCGCCGGTCCCGGCGTCGCTCCCCGGTCCGGCGCACCGTCCGGCAGGGGCGGTGCGGCTCCCCGTCAGCCCCGGCACTCTGCGGACGGGGCCGTCTCCTCACCCACGGCGGACGTGGCCCGGGAACGGCGCTGCCGGTCCCCTTCCCCGGTAACAGCGCTGCCGTTCCGCTCCCCCGTTTCCGACCGCTCCTCGACGGTCCCGCACAATGGGCGCGTGAGCAGCGCGACGCCCCACCCCCACGAGACAGCCGCACAGCCCGGCCACCCCGCACCTTCCACCCATCACGTGCTGGTGCTGCCCGACCGTGACGCCGCAGAGGAGGCCGCCGAAGAAGTCGTGAGCCGCTTCGGGCCGCCTGAGGAACCCCAGCTCGTCCGGGACGCCCTGGCAGGCGAGGACGACGCCGAGGACGCCCAGTGGCTGGTGGTTGTCGAGGACCCGGCGGACACCATGGACGCCGCCGCCCTCGACGAGCTGGCGTCGGAGTACGAGGGCTGGCTGGAGCGGCCGTAGCACCCACTGACCGGTTGCCGGCCAGGTCATGATCATCTCCTGGCCGACTGCCGTCGCCCCGGCCACCGGCCACCGGCCGGCAACCGTCGACGACCGACCTCCGACTGCCGACCGGCGACCGGCGACCGGCGACTGGCGACTGGCGACTGGCGACTGGCGCAACTGCGCCACCGAATCGAGGAGCGGTCAAGAAAGGTCGAGTACCGCAGGGACCCGGTCGAGTTCCAGGGCGAAGTGGTCACGATAGGCGGCGAGGATCTCCGCATCAGTCGTCAGGGTTTCCTCGTAGCGCTCCCCCGCGACCGTGGTGACGAGCCGGTCACCGCTGAGCGTGACCCGTGCCTCCCCTCCGTCGGTGAGCCGGGAGCAGACCAGCTTCTGGGTGAACGGGGACTTCGGCGAGGTCCGGTGCCACCAGCAGGTCGCCTCGAAGTCCTCCAGCGCACGGGGACGGACGGCCAGCCGGTACTGCGGGGCGCCGTCCTTCAGGACGTCCAGGTCGCCGTCCGGTGTCCCGGTGATCCGGAACGTGCCACCGGGGTCCGTTCGCTCTCCCCGTTCGGTCAGCCGAAGCGGATGGTGGCTGTGCGCTCCGAAACCCACGTCGACCAGCCAGGGGCCAGGGTCGTCCGGGCTCTCGACGCGCAGTGCGAGATGGTCGTACGGCGGGCCGATCCGGTCGGGGCCGGTGAAGACCCGGGCGGCGAGCAGCGTCACCGACCAGCCGAGCGCGGAGAGCAGCCCCGCGAACGCACCGTTCAGTTCGTAGCAGAACCCCCCTCTCCGTGCCCGCACGACCTTGTCGACGAGCCGGTCCTCCTCGAGCACGATGTCCTCACCGAGATGGATGCTGAGGTTCTCGAACGGCACCCGGGTGAGGTGCCGTATCTGCAGCTCGCGCAGGGCTTCGGCATCGGCTCGCGCCGGTCGGGTGGCTCCGATCCGCTGGAGGTACGCGTCGGTCTGTGCGGTATCCATCCCCCAGTTATGACCCATCCGGCCGCCCTGCGCCATCGGCCCTCGGGCCTCCGTCCGGGGACCGAGGAAGCGGTCGGACGCCGCCGGGCTCTGCGGACTCGTCCCAGCGCCGCGCCGAGCCGGGACGCCGGGCCCGTGACGGCGATCGATCCGTCGGTATCGGTGCGCAGCACGGCCGCTCCGTGCTGCCGCAGCATGGCGACGGTACGGGGCGACGGGTGACCGTACGGGTTGTCCGCCCCACAGGAGATCACGGCCAGGCGGGGGCGCACCCTGCTCAGCAACCGCGGGTCCTGGTAAGCGGAGCCGTGGTGGGCGACCTTGAGCACGTCGACGGGTGGCAGGTCGGGGACCGCCGTCAACAGGCTCTGCTGCGCGGGTGGTTCGAGGTCACCGAGCAACAGCAGGGTGAGTCCGGCCGTACGGACCAGCAGCGTGACGCTGGCGTCGTTAGCTCCCTCGGGGGCCGGGGCCGGGGGCGGGCCCGGGGCCCCGGGGAGACCTCCGGCAGGACGGGGCAACGGCCACAGGACCTGCCAGCGCAGCGGCCCCAGCTGTCGGTCGCCGGGTGCCGTGCGGACCGTCCGGACGCCCGCGGCCCGCGCCACGCGGTGGACGAACGCGGCCTGGTCGGACGGATCCTCGAGGAGCGTGGTCTCGATCGCGCCCACCGAGCGGCCCCGGAGCACCCCGGGCAGCCCGGCGACATGGTCGGCGTGAAAGTGCGTCAGCACGATGAGCGGGATCCTGGTGACGCCCAGGGACCGCAGGCAGCGGTCGGCGAGCACGGGATCGGGACCGGCGTCCACCACGACGGCGGTGCCGTTGCCCGCCGGGAGGACGAGCGCATCGCCCTGGCCCACATCGCAGACCGCGAACCGCCAGCCGGGCGGTGGCCAGCCCGTCACCAGACGCGGCAACGGTGCCGGGCGAGTGATCGCCAGGACCAGCAACAACGCGAACAGCCCGCACAGCCAGGGGTGGCGCATCAGCCGGGGCAGGGCCCACACCATGGCGCCGGTGACCGCAACGAGCAGCAGGCCCCCGGCCCAGCCCTCCGGCCAGTCCACCTCGGCACCCGGGAGGGCCGCGCCCGCGCGGGCGACACCCGCGACCCATTCCGCGGGCCAGCCACCCAGCCAGGCGATTCCGGCAGCGACCGGCTGCGCGACCGGGGCGGTCGCCAGCGCGGCGAACCCGAGCACCGTGGCCGGGGCCACGGCCGGCTCCGCCAGCAGGTTGCACGGAATCGCGACCAGGCTGACGCGCGCGGCCAGCAGGACGACCACGGGCGCGCACACGGCTTGGGCGGCGGCGGCCGCGGCCAGGACCTCCGCGACCCTGCCGGGCACACGGCGGCGCTGGAGTGCCGCACTCCAGCGTGGGGCGATGGTGAGCAGCGCGGCTGTGGCCAGCACGGAGAGGAGGAAACCGTAGGACAGGGCGAGCCACGGGTCGTACAGGACCAGCAGGAGAACAGCGGCACAGAGAGCGGGCAGCAGCGATCTGCGACGGCCGGTGGCGATCGCGAGCAGTGTGACCAGTCCGCAGGCGGCGGCCCGCAGCACACTCGGTTCGGGACGGCAGACGATGACGAAGCCGATCGTGAGCAGACCCCCGAGCAGCGCGGTGGTGCGCAACGGAAGGCCCAACCGGGGCGCGACGCCGCGGCGCTCGGCCCGGACGGCCAGATGCGGTGGCCCGATGAGCAAGGCAAGGATGATGGTGAGATTGGCACCTGACACCGCAGTGAGGTGTACAAGATCCGTGGCGTGGAAGGCCTCGTCGAGATCGGGCGGCATCCGGGAGGTGTCCCCGACCACCAGCCCCGGCAGCAGGGCCCGGGCATCGGGCGACAGCCGGTCGGTGGCCTCTCTGAGGCCGGCCCGCAACTCCCCGGCAGCGCGTTGCAGAGTGGTGGGCGGCGCGATGACCCGCGGTGGTCCGCCACCGGAGACCCGGAGCACCACGGCGACGGGTCTGCCGCCGGACTCCGACGGCACCGTCGGCCGCGCCCGGACCAGCAACCGGGTCGACGGCAGCAACCGGAGCCAGGGGGTCGGCTGCCCCGCCCGCCGGGCGGCCGTGGACGACGAAGGTGGACGGCCGCGCTGCTGGACGATGACGAGCACCGGCGTCCGGGCCGTGGTGACCTCGCCGTGCGGCCCGGTCACCCGCTCGGCCTCCGCCTCCAGGACCACGGCCGCCGGAGCGTGCCCAGCACCGACCACCCGGGGCCGGGCCAGGCGCGGGTCGCCGGTCACCTTCAGCTCGACGGTCACCGGCACGTGGTGCACCGCCGACTCCGGCAGCGGCCCGCGCCGCAGATCGGCCGCGTGCAGGGTGGCCGAGATGGCTGCCGCGCCTGCGCAGAGCAGAGCAGCGGCGGCCATGAGCCCCACCCCGCGCAGGAGGCTGCCGACCGGCCGCGTGTCACGGCCCCCGATGAGGTACGGAGCTCCGCCGGCCCGGACGGGGGCGGGAGTTCCGGCGTTGCCGATGCTGCCAGGAATCCCCGTGCACCGGATGGTGCCGGGAATTCCGGTGCCGAGGACGGTGCCGCGAATCCCGGTGCCGAGGACGGTGCCGCGAATCCCGGTGCCGAGGACGGTGCCGCGAATCCCGGTGCCCCGGATGGTCCTTCGCAGCACCAGCAGCACCGCCGCCGTCACCAGGCACAGGGCCGCCCCGGTCATCGCCCAGGTCATGGGGGCATGGAGCGCCCAGGCCGCGGCAGCCCAGGCGGCGAGAGCCGGAGCCACGAGACGGAGGTCGAGGGGGCCTTCCCGGGCGGGGCCGGAGGTTTCCGGACGGTCGGGCGCGTTCGCGGGTGCCCCGGTGTTCGTCACGGCTGCACCAGCGGCTGGAGGTCGGCGAACCTGCGGTCACCGATGCCGTTGACCTCGCGCAACTGGTCGACGGACTGGAAGCCGCCGTTCTGCTCGCGGAACTGGAGGATGTGCTGTGCGAGGACCGGCCCCACCCCGGGCAGGGCGTCGAGCTGGTCGGCCGTCGCCGTGTTGAGGCTGACGGGCCCCGCCGCAGGTGACCCACCGGGCCCCGTGACCGGGCTCTCCCCGCCCGGACCCCCCGCACTCGCGCCCGCTCCTGGCGGAGCCGGACCGCCGACCACCACCAACTCACCGTCGTTGAGCACCCGCGCCCGGTTCAGCGCCCCCGTATCGGTGCCCGGCCGTACTCCACCCGCGGCCTCCAGCGCGTCCGCAACGCGCGAGCCGGCCGGCAGGCGCTGGATGCCCGGACTGCGGACCTTGCCCGTGACGTCCACCATGATGCGGCGCTCCGGTCCCTTCGGCGGCGCCGGGCCCGGTGCACTGCTCGGCAGGGCACCGCTCCGCACCGGGGTGGACGGCCCGGTCGCCGGTTCGGCGGTCGGTGCCCGGACCGTCTGCGGCTCCCCGGTCCAGTAGTGGTGCGCCGCCACTCCTCCGGCGACGGCCAGGAGTACCGCCAGCGCCGCCAATGCCCGCGGGTTGACCTCACATCTCAACTGGACCCAGAGCGGCAGCCGTTCGCGGAGGGCCGACCACCAGGGGCGGTCCCGGCTCACGACAGCTGACCCGTCCCGCGGACCGGAGGCGTTGAAGGGCCCCTCATGCGTGGCCCGTTGCGCTCCCGGCGCCTGGACCCGCGCTCCCGGCCGCGGTGCGCCGGTCCTCCATGCCCCAGCCTCCGTCACCCCGGTCCTCCCCCTCCCTGACTCCGACGCATCCGATGGGTGAGAGGTCCTCGCCGCCCCAACTGCCGTCGCCGCCTCCGAGGCCTCCGCGGCTCCCGAGGTCTCGGCGTCCCTCTCCGCCGCTGCCCCGGGCGGCGGTGACAGTGCCCGAGCCGGACGGCCGGAGGCCCGGCGGTCCAGCGTCTGTGCCGCGAGCCCCCTTCCGGACGTACGCATGGCCGACTCCCGGACCGCACGCCTCAGCGGCCCCTCGACCGGCGACTCCGCACTCTCCGGTCCGTCCCCCAGCCGGCCCCCGACCGCCGCCCCGCCCCTCAGCGAGTCCACAACCATCGATCGCCCGGTCAGCGGCCTCGCCTCCGTAGGCCCGCCCTCCGGGCCCTCCGGCGCCCTCGGTACGTCGGCGGCCGACCGCCTTCGATCCGCCGGCGACCGGCCACGCCCCGGCGGCCCCGCCGCGTGCCCCGACCGCGGTTCGTCGGCTCCACCGGGCGCCCGGTCACAACCCGGCGACTCGGCCTCATGTCCCGGCGGCGACGCCGCGTGGCCTCTCCACTGCGAGTCGTGTCCCCTCAACCGCTCGTCACGGGCAGGCAACACCCCGCCGCAGCGCGGCGACAGCTCGTCCCGACCAGGGGACAGCTCGCTCCGACCGGGCGACAGTTCCCCGCGGCCGGGCGACGGCTCCTCGCACCCCGGCGGCGGCAGATCGCCTTGGTCCGGCAGCGGTCCCTGACCGTCCGCGCGGCCCCGCGCCGCAGCTCCCTCGGACACCGGCCACCCCGCCGGGGCGGCTACCGCCCGTCCCGTCTGAGCCGGTGCGGCGAAGAGCGCGGCTGCGCGCTCCCGTAACACCGTCGCGTCGGCGAGGGCGACTTCCCGGCGCATTTCGCGTCTCCAGCGGCCGGGCCGCAGGGGTGCATCAGCCGGACCGCCGCCGTAGCGACCGGTGCGGCCCGGGTGGTTCATCGGACGGGCGTGACGGCGCCCGTGCCGCCGCCGGGATCGACGGTCGGAGCCGTGCTCACGGCCCGGACCGCTGGTTACGGTGCGTGATGTGAGTTCCATGCACCCGACGGTAGGCGCACTGCACGCATCGCACCGAGAGGCCCGAGAATCCGTGGACAACCAGCGAGTTGTGGAAAACTCCGCCACTCTTGCGGGCGATTCGAGTGCCGCGAGCCCCAGCCGCGCACCACCGCATGTTCAACTGTCTGTAGTAGCCCCGACGAGAGCTGAAGCAGAGCTCAATCCGCCCACCCGCAACCAGCGAGCCCTCGGCCTCACTTCCCCACCGCCCCCACCGCCCCGCTCACCGCCCGATACCCGACCCCACACAACCAACGCCGACCACCGACCCGGCACCACAACCAACGCCCCACCCACCCGACAACGAACGCCCCAGACCCCGCCCGTCCCCGACCGCGGCCCAATCCCCCGCCCCCGCTCACCCCTTGGGTGACAGCACCGCCCCCAGCAACCCCGGCCCCGTGTGCGCCCCGATCACCGCGCCGACCTCGCTGACATGCAGCTCCACCAGCCCCGGCACCCGCTGTCGCAGCCGCTCCGCCAACTGCTCCGCCCGCGCCGACGCATCGAGGTGATGCACGGCGATGTCCACCGGGCCGGCCCCGGCCCGCTCGACCACCAACTCCTCCAGCCGCGCAATCGCCTTCGATGCCGTACGCACCTTCTCCAGCAGCTCGATGCGCCCGCCCTCCAGGTGCAGCAACGGCTTCACGGCGAGCGCCGAACCCAGCAACGCCTGCGCCGTGCCGATCCTGCCGCCGCGCCGCAGATAGTCGAGGGTGTCGACGTAGAAGTACGCGGACGTGGCCTCGGCGCGCTTCTCCGCCGCCGCCACCGTCTCGTCCAGCGTCCCGCCCGTCCCGGCCGTCTCTGCCGCCGCCAGCGCGCAGAAGCCCAGGGCCATGGCCACCATCCCGGTGTCCACCACCCGGACCGGAACGGGAGCCTCCGAGGCCGCCAGCACCGCGGCGTCGTACGTCCCGGAGATCTCCGCCGACAGATGCAGCGAAACGATTCCCTCTGCGCCCGCGTCCGCGGCAGCCCGGTAGGCATCGGCGAAGGTCGCGGGGCTGGGCCGGGACGTCGTCACCGAGGTGCGTCGCTGCAGCGCCTCGGCGACCGACCGGGCGGACACCTCGGTGCCCTCCTCCAGCGCCCGGTCACCGAGCACCACCGTCAGGGGCACCGCGGTGATGCCGTGCCGCTCCATCGCCTGCTGCGGCAGGTAGGCCGTTGAATCCGTGATGATCGCGACATGGCGGGACATGGATGGGAGGTTATCCGGGGGCGGCCCCTGCCGACAGCACGGGCCCGTCCTGTCGCCGTCCACGCGTCTCGCCGTCCGCAGGTCAGGTGGTGCTCTCCGGCCTGCGGGCCTTCGTCCAGGGGTGGGCGGTCCGCTTCCGCGGATCCCGTGCGGTGATGGCCCTCGGCTCCGGCTCCGGCCCCGAACCGTCGACGCCCGCATCGCCCGCCGTCCGACCACCGGCATCCACGCCCTCGGGCCCCTGACCGCCGACGCCGCCCGCCTCCGGTCCACCGGAAGCCCCCGAGGCACGGGCCCCCGCGGCCCCGGACGCTGCAGCCCCAGTCTTTGCAGCCCCGGCTGCTGCGGCCCCCGGCGTCGCAGCCCCCGACTTCGCGGCCCCGGACACCGGAACCCCCGAGCCGGTCCGCTGCGACGCGGCGGAATCCGCCCCGGCACCCGCGTACGCGGTCTCCGGCCCGCCGAAGCCGGCGCCCTCCGTCGCCGTCCAGTGCCGCAGCGCCCCGGACTCGACCTCGATCTCGCGCCCCAGGTCGTCCAGGTCCTCGCCGGCGAAGCGCCGCGCCCGGTCCCGCGCCGCCCACCGCAGCGAGTCCGCATGCCGCACCACGCGCTCGGTGCGGTCGCGCAGCTCGGGAAGCCGCTCCATGACCTTGCTCCGGTCCGGGTCCCGCTCCAGCCGCCTGAGGTCGTCGTCCAGCTGGTAGCCGTGGGCGCTCAGCCGCTTGAAGAGCGCGACCGTCTCGGACAGCGACGCGTCCTCCGGCGAACCGGCCGCCAGTGCCTCCCGGGTGGCCCGCATCGAGGTGCGCAGGGACAGCCGCAGCTCCGCGAGCTCACCCACGGCACCCGGCTGTGTGTACTTCTTCGCCTTGAGCGTGGTGTCCTCGACGGCACGGCGCGCCTGCTCCACGGTCCGGTCCACACTCCGCTTGGCGGCCCCCACCGCCTTCACCGCGGCATAGACGCCCAGCGCGACGAATGCCACGAAGAGCAGCGCCAGAACGAGGATCGCGGCTTCCATGGACGCTCCTTCACGAAGACGGGCCTGCCCCGGTCGTATCTCCACCGTAAACGGCCCGGGCCGGTCGGGGGTTCCTGCACGACCCCCCAACCGGCCCGTAGGGGTTCACCCTCGGCCGAACGGACCGCCGAAAGGATCACCCCGGCCGGAGTCACCCCGACCGGATCGTCCCGGACCCCTGTCCAGGCGTCCTCCCGGACCCATGTCCCGGCGTCCTCCCGGACTCACGTCTCAGCAGCCTCCCGGGCCCACGTCCCGGCAGCCTCCCGGGCTCACCTCTCCCAGCAGCCTCCGGGACACACGCCCCGGCAGCCTCCGAGCGCCCGTCCCGGCAGCGTCCCGGACACACGTCCCCGCCTTACGCCGGAACGATGTTCACCAGCTTCGGCGCCCGGACGATGACCTTGCGGATGCCCGCGCCGCCCAGGGCGGACTGCACACCCGCGTCAGCCAGCGCCAGCTTCTCCAGTTCCTCGTCGGAGACCGACGGCGCCACCTCCAGGCGCGCCTTGACCTTGCCCTTGATCTGCACGACGCAGGTCACGGTCTCGTCGACCACGTACGCCGGGTCCGCGACCGGGAAGGACTCGTGGACGACCGTGGCCCGGTGGCCCAGCCGGCGCCACAGCTCCTCCGCGATGTGCGGGGCCAGCGGGGCGGTCAGCAGCACCAGCCGCTCCGCGACCGACCGGGCGAGGGGGCCGCCCGCCTTCGTCAGGTGGTTGTTCAGCTCGGTGACCTTGGCGATGGCGGTGTTGAAGCGCAGGTTCTCCATGTCCTGCGTGACCCCGTCGATCGCCTTGTGCAGCGCACGCAGCGTGGCCTCGTCCGGCTCCGCGTCGGTGACGGTGACCTCACCGGTGTCCTCGTCCACGACGTTCCGCCACAGCCGCTGCAGCAGCCGGTACTGGCCGACCACGGCCCGGGTGTCCCAGGGCCGGGAGACGTCCAGCGGGCCCATCGCCATCTCGTACAGGCGCAGGGTGTCGGCACCGTACTCGGCGCAGATCTCGTCCGGCGTGACGGCGTTCTTCAGGGACTTGCCCATCTTGCCCAGCAGCCGGGAGACCTGCTCGCCCTGGTAGTAGTAGCCGCCGTCGCGCTCCTCGACCTCCGCCGCGGGCACCGCGATGCCGCGGCTGTCCCGGTAGACGTAGGCCTGGATCATGCCCTGGTTGAACAGCTTGTGGAACGGCTCGAACGAGGAGATGTGCCCCAGGTCGAACAGCACCTTGTGCCAGAACCGCGCGTACAGCAGGTGCAGCACCGCGTGCTCGGCGCCGCCCACGTACAGGTCGACACCGCCCGCGGTCTGCCCCTCCCGCGGCCCCATCCAGTACTGCTCGGCCTCGGGGCCGACGACCTGTGCGGCGTTGTGCGGGTCCAGGTAGCGCAGTTCGTACCAGCACGAGCCGGCCCAGTTGGGCATGGTGTTGGTCTCACGGCGGTACCTCTTCGGGCCGTCACCCAGGTCCAGTTCGACGTGGACCCAGTCCTCGTTGCGGGACAGCGGGGTCTCCGGCGAGGTGTCCGCGTCGTCCGGGTCGAACGTCCGCGGGGAGTAGTCGTCGACCTCCGGCAGCTCGACCGGCAGCATCGACTCGGGCAGCGCGTGCGCCACACCGTCCTCGTCGTAGACGATGGGGAACGGCTCGCCCCAGTAGCGCTGGCGGCTGAACAGCCAGTCGCGCAGGCGGAAGTTGACCGTCCCCTCACCGATGCCGCGCTCGGCCAGCCACTCGGTGATCCGCGTCTTGGCGTCGACCACGCCCAGGCCGTCCAGCGAGACGGTGCCGGCGGCGGAGTTCACGATCTTCGCGTCGTAGGAGGCGAAGGCGTCGTCCCAGTCCGCGGGGTCGGTGCCGCGGTCGTCGCTCGGCTCGACGACACAGCGCATCGGCAGCTCGAAGGCGCGGGCGAAGGCGAAGTCCCGGCTGTCGTGCGCCGGAACCGCCATGATCGCGCCGGTGCCGTAGCCCATCAGCACGTAGTCGGCGATGAACACCGGCACGCGCTCGCCGCTGGCCGGGTTGGTGGCGTACGCGCCGGTGAAGACGCCGGTCTTGTCCTTGGCCTCGGCCTGGCGCTCCACGTCCGACTTGGCCGCGGCCTGCTTGCGGTACTCGGCGACGGCCTCCGCCGGGGTGGCGTGCCCGCCGGTCCACACCTGGTGCGTGCCCTCCGGCCAGGCGGCCGGAACGATCGCGTCGACCAGGTCGTGCTCCGGCGCCAGCACCATGTAGGTGGCGCCGAACAGGGTGTCCTGGCGGGTGGTGAAGACGGTGATCGCGTGGTCGTCGCCGACCGGGAAGTCGATCCGGGCGCCCTCGGAACGGCCGATCCAGTTGCGCTGCTGCAGCTTGATCGCCTCGGGCCAGTCCAGCGCGTCCAGGTCGTCCAGCAGCCGGTCCGCGTAGGCCGTGATGCGCATGTTCCACTGCCGCAGCTTGGCCTTGAACACGGGGAAGTTGCCGCGCTCGGAACGTCCGTCCGCGGTCACCTCCTCGTTGGCCAGGACGGTTCCCAGGCCGGGGCACCAGTTGACGGGCGCGTCGGACGCGTACGCCAGCCGGTACCCACCCAGTACGTCCGCGCGCTCCGCGGCGTTCAGCTCGGCCCACGGGCGGCCGTCCGGGGTCTGCCGCCGGCCGGACGCGAACTGCTCGGCCAGGGTCTCGATCGGCCGGGCGCGCTTCGCCTCGTCGTCGTACCAGGAGTTGAAGATCTGCAGGAAGATCCACTGGGTCCAGCGGTAGTAGTCCGGGTCGATCGTGGCGAACGAGCGGCGCCGGTCGTGGCCCAGGCCCAGCCGGCGCAGCTGGGCCTTCATGTTCTCGATGTTGGCCTCGGTGCTCACCCTGGGGTGGGTGCCGGTCTGCACGGCGTACTGCTCGGCGGGCAGGCCGAAGGCGTCGAAGCCGAGGGTGTGCAGGACGTTGTGGCCGGTCATCCGGTTGAAGCGGGCGTAGACATCGGTGGCGATGTAGCCCAGGGGGTGGCCGACGTGCAGGCCCGCACCCGACGGGTACGGGAACATGTCCATGATGAACTTCTTCGGACGGTCGACCGCCGCGGCGGACCCGGCCAGGTCACCGCTGGGGTTGGGCGTCGCGTAGGTGCCCTCGGCGTCCCAGAAGTCCTGCCAGCGTGCCTCGATGTCGGCGGCCATGGCCGCCGTGTAGCGGTGCGTCGCGGCCGCCCCGGCCGCGGAATTCGTCTCGCTCATCGTCCTCAAAGCTCCATCGGTCGTCTCTGCTCGCGGATTCGCACCCTGTTGTTCCTGAAACAAAAAGGCCCCTCGCACAGGAGGGGACGCCGCGCCGATTCCGACCGGATTGTCCTCCGGCCGGGACTGATCAGCGCGGCCCGCCAAGCAGAAGGCGTACGGCACGCATGGCCTCAGAGTACCGCAGCGTCCGTGCAGGCCGCACGGAGCATCCGGCCCCCTCGCGCACAGCTACACCCGGAAGTAATCGGCGCAATTGACAATCGAGCAAATAACCAAACAGTCGGATGATCTTTGTTTTGGCGCTTAGCATGCGGGTCCGGGACCCCTCCCTCCGCACCACTGGAGTCGCCCGCATGCAATCTCATCGCACGATGCGAACCCCGTCCTCACGGACGAAGTCGTCAAGGACACCGTCGTCCCGGGCGCAGTCTCCACGGCCGTCACCGATCACCCCGAAGGCCCTGCCGCAGCCGGCGCTGTACGCCGTGCAGGTCGCGGTCGCCGCGGGCATCCTGGCGATCACCCTGCTCGCCGGTGAGGCACTGCAGCTGGCCATCGACTTCGCCAGCGGGGTCCTCACGCTGGTCTCGCTCAGCGCTGCCGTGATCTGGGGCCTGGTGGCCGCCGACCGCGTGCTGCTGGAGGTCCGGCAACGGCTGCTCTCGCAGGCCATCCACCGCGGCCTCGCGGTCGCCTCGCTGGGCTTCCTGCTGATGCACATCACCGTCAAGGTCGCCGAGTCGCACGCCTCGCTGCTGGCCGCGCTGGTGCCGTTCAGCCTGGGCGTGCAGGGCTCCGGCGGGCTGATCGGCCTCGGCTCGCTCGCCGCGCACTGCATGGTGATCGCGGGAGCCACCGGCGCCGCCCGCAGCCGCCTGGCCTCCAACGGCCCCGCGGCGGCCCGCTGGCGCGCGCTGCACTCGCTGGCCTACCCGGCCTGGTTCGCCGCGTTGCTGCACGGATTGAACGCCGGGCGTCCGGCAGCCGTATGGGTGACCACGATGTATGCGCTCGCCCTCGCCGCCGTGGGTGCGGCGGTGTCCGTGCGGCTGCTCCCGCAGCCGCAGCGCCGCCGCATCGCGCGGATGCTGATGTCGCTGACCAAGCCCGGACCGTCCGGACGCGCCGACCGTGACCAGGAGCCCATGGGGCCCCGGGACACCTCGGTGTCGCCGCTGCCGGGCGGCAGCGCCATGTCCGGAGCCGACCGGATGCCGGGCACGGCACGCATGCCGGGCGAGCGGGCCGACGCCTTCGCCGAGCAGCCTCCGCTGCGGCTCGACTCGACGCGTCCCGCACCCGTCGCGGGCGGCCGGGGAGCCGGCATATCCGCGGCGTACCGGGCGGTGTCGTCCCCGCCGCCGTCCCCCTTCGGAGCGCCCGGCGCACCGCAGGAGGCGCGGACGGAGATGCTGCCGCCGGTGCCCTCGTACGAGGCGCCGACCGACATCCTTCCGCCGGTCCCCTCCGGCAACCCGCAGACGGGCGGCGTGCCGCCCTTCCCGCAGTACGACACCGGCACCCTTCCCCCCGTTCCGCAGTACGACACGGGGAACCTTCCCCCGGTCCCGCAGTACAACACGGGAAACCTTCCGCCGGTACCGCAATACGACACCGGAAACATTCCGCCGGTACCGCAGTACGACACCGGCGGCATTCCACAGGTCCCCCAGTACGACACGGGAAACCTCCCCCCGATGCCGCAATACGACACCGGAAACATTCCGCCGGTGCCCCAGTACGACACCGGCGGCATTCCACAGGTCCCCCAGTACGACACGGGAAACCTCCCCCCGATGCCGCCGTACCAGGCACAGACCGGGAACCTCCCGCCGCTGCCGCAGTACGACACCGGGAACCTCCCGCCCGTACCCCCGTACGACACCGGAGGCATCTCTTCCGTACCGTCCTACGCGGCACCCACCGAGACGTTCCAGACCGTGTCGCCGTACGTCCCGGAGCAGCCCACCGGGACCTCGGGCCGCTGGCCGGCCCCGTCCCCGCCGCCGCCCGGCGAGACCTTCGGGCGCCGCGCGGAGCCGGACCCGGCCGCCGGACAGTCCTATTCGCCCCCGCCGGGTGAACCCTGGCACCAACCCGCAGGAGAGCGGCCATGAACGCACCACTCCCCGACGTACCCGAAGTCCGGGTGGTCGGTCTGCCGCAACTGACCGCGGGATTCGACCTGGTCCACCGGCTCGACCTCGGCATGCACCTGAAGGTGCACGGTGCCCTGGAGCCGATGGTCGGCGAGCGGCTGGCGGATCTGGCCGAGGCTGTATCACTGAACGGCAGGGGCGGTGCGGGCTTCCCGTTCGCCAAGAAGCTGCGGGCCGTTGCCAAGAGCGCGATCCGACGGGGCGTACGTCCCGTGGTCGTGGTCAACGGCAGCGAGGGGGAACCGGCCTGCCGCAAGGACACCGTGCTGCTCTGCCGCGCACCGCATCTCATCCTCGACGGCGCTCTGCTGGCCGCCGAGGCCCTCGGAGCCCGGGTCCTGGCCATCGCCGTGACCCGGGACTCCACCGAGGCCTCCATGCGGGAGGCCATCTCCGAGCGCGGGCTGACCGACCGGCGCGGCAAGGGACTGCGGGTCCGCGTGGTGCGGACCCCCGAGCGGATGGTCTCCGGTGAGGCCTCCTCGGTGATCAGCGCGGTCAACGGCGGCCCCTCGCTGCCCGCGGGCCGCAAGGTGCGCGCCTCGGACTCCGGCGTGGGCGGCGCCCCGACGCTGCTGTCCAACGCCGAGACCTTCGCCCAACTCGCCATGGCGGCACGGCTGGGACCGCAGCGGTACGCCAACATCGGCCTGTCCGACGAACCGGGCACCGTGATGCTGACGGTCTCCGGCTCGGTGGCGCGGCCGACCGTCCTGGAGGTGCCGGTCGGCACCCCGATGCGCTACGTCCTGGAGCTGTGCGGCGCGCCGCCGATGCCGCAGGCCGTGCTGACCGGTGGCTATCACGGCGACTGGATCGACGGCCTGACCGCGGTGGGCGCCATCATCTCCCGCAAGGCGCTGCGTACGGCCGGCGGCGCCCTGGGAGCGGGCGCGATCCTGCCGATCGGCCCCGAGACCTGCGCGCTCGGCGAGTCCCTGCGCATCGCCAACTGGCTGGCCGCCGAGACGGCCGGGCAGTGCGGGCCCTGCAAGCTGGGTCTGCCGGCGGCCGCCGCGGGCCTCTCGGACGTGCTGGGCGGCGGCGGACCGACCGCGCTGGAGGCACTGAAGCAGGTCACCCAGGCGGTCAAGGGCCGGGGCGCGTGCAAGCACCCCGACGGCTCGGTCCGCTTCTTCCAGTCCACGCTGAACGCCTTCACCGACGACCTCGCCGCCCATGTGCTCAGCGGCGGCTGCGGCCGCCCCACCCAGGGTGTGCTGCCCCTGCCGAACCCGGGCTACGAGGACGAGGGCGTGCCCAGCGGCGAGAAGCTCGCGGTGGACTGGGTGCTGTGCGAGGGCCACGGCCTGTGCGCCGGGGTGGTGCCGGAGATGATCCGCATGGGCCCCGACGGCTACCCGGTGATCGCCGACATGACGGTTCCGATGCATCTGCGGGCCAACGCCCAGCGCGCCGTACGGCGGTGCCCGGAGCTCGCGCTCCGGCTGGAGCAGGCGCCCGCCCAGCAGGCGCCTCCCAGCCGCAAGGCACTGCCCCGGGGCTGACGCCCACGGACAGCAACGGCGGGGCCGGGACCCGGGGTACGCCCCCGGGTCCCGGCCCCGGTCCGTTCCCCGGCTCTCTCGGCGAAAGACATCGAGGCCCCCGGGCCCGGACATACGAAAGCGGGCCGTCCGGTCGGACGGCCCGCTCTCTCTTCTGTGGAGCTAAGGAGAATTGAACTCCTGACCTCCTGCATGCCATGCAGGCGCTCTACCAACTGAGCTATAGCCCCAGGTCTCGCTCCGCCCGGTTTCCCCGGCGGCTCCGCCAACATTACACGGCCCACCCGGTCTTCCGCCAAATCGATGACCAGTCATCTCGTCCGCCGCCCGGCCACGGCGCCGCCCCGCCCGCCGGAGCGACGGCGGAGAGCCGGTCCGGGCGCCGTACGAGGCCCCGGCCGGGCTCATTCACGGCTCCGGCAGGCCCGCCACCGGCAGCGCCACCGGCAGCGCCACGTTCCGGATCCGCGCCCCCAGGGTGCGGTGGGTCACACCCTCTCCCGGGACGCACAGCCCGGACGGGGCAGTTGCGGTGAACTCCCCCGGAGCGGAAGGCGGATGGCGTTCGGCGGGTGCCGTCGGGCGGGGGAGACAGCGGCATCCGGGGGGGGCTCCACGGCCCCGTGACGGCGGCCAGGGCCCGTGGGCGCCAGTTCCCCACCCGGAGGTCCCGCCGGAGCCACCACGCACCAGGAGCCCGGGAAAGGCCGCGGGAACGCCGTGGAGCAGCCTGCGGGGACCGGGAACGAAGCCCGGCGCTCGGAGACCGGAGAGCGCGGCCGGAGGCCCGGAGCGCCAGCCCCGCGGCCGCCCGTGCCAGGACTCAGGCGGTCGCGAAGGAGTAGAAGCGCTTGAGCGTGCAGTGCTCGTCGAGGAGCCGTCCGTAGATCGGCTCGCCCTCGAGCTCGCGGTAGGTCTCGATCGGGTCGCCTTTTATGATCAGCGCCCGCGCGCACTCCTCGCACCAGTACTGGTACTCGGAGTTGATCGGCTCCATGTCGCGCACGATCGGCGTTCCGCTACCGCACCAGTCGCACTTCCGCCTGTGTGCACCCATCAGTCAGCTCCAGCAGTGGCCGCAGGCTGTGCACACGTAGGAAATCCCTCCGTTGTCCCCGAGCACCTGCGCCACATGGGCGGAGCCGCACGCTGGACACTTGAGGAGGGCCGGACAGTACGTCGCCTGGTTCTCGTCGGGGGGACAGGGGAGACGGAGCGCGTATTCCGACAGCCGGTTGTCATGGAATGCCGCGGCAATGTCGAGAAGATCGTCGGCCTCCTCGAAACTGCTCGTCGGCATGCGCACTCCCTCCCCTTCCGGCCGTTTGATTCTGCCATGTGACAGCCCGGAGGTCAGCGGACCTTCCGGACCGGACGGGTCCGTTCGAGGCCCACTTCGCGGATCGCGACAGACAAGCTGTGCGGATCGCGACAGAGAAGCTGCGGATCGCGACGGTCAGGTTGCGGATCGCGACAGAGAGACAGGACGCGGTCACCGGCCACAACGCGACGATCCCGCCTCCCCTGGGGGAGACGGGATCGGACGAAGCGTGGAGCTAAGGAGAATTGAACTCCTGACCTCCTGCATGCCATGCAGGCGCTCTACCAACTGAGCTATAGCCCCGCTGTTCTCATCGCCCCGGTGTTCTCACCGCTGCGCTGTGAACGAGAAGAAGCTTAACCGGTGACCTGGCCAGATGCGAAATCCGCCCCCGGCCTCCCGCCGGGGCGGCCCGTGGCCGCGCCCGGAACGGGCGGCGGCCCGGTCAGTCGTCGTCGCCGAGGACCGGCTCGGGCAGCGTTCCGGCGTTGTGCTCCAACAGACGCCAGCCGCGGGCTCCCTCGCCCAGCACCGACCAGCTGCAGTTGGAGAGGCCGCCCAGCGCCTCCCAGCTGTGCGGCTCCAGCCCGAGGAAGCGCCCGATCGTGGTGCGGATGGTGCCGCCGTGGCTGACGACGACGAGGGTTCCGCCGTCGGGCAGCTTGTCCGCGGCGCGCTCCACCACCGGCGCCGCCCGCTCGGCGACCTCGGTCTCCAGTTCACCGCCGCCGCGCCGCACCGGCTCGCCGCGCTTCCAGGCGGCGTACTGCTCGCCGTACCGCTCGACGATCTCCTCGTGCGTGAGGCCCTGCCAGCTGCCCGCGTAGGTCTCGCGCAGCCCCGGGTCGTGCTCGACGTCGAGCTGGGTGACCGAGGCCAGCTCACCGGCCGTGACGGCGGCCCGCCGCAGGTCGGAGGCGATGATCGCGTCCGGCTGGAGGGCCGCCAGCAGCCGCGCGGAGCGGCGCGCCTGGGCGTGCCCCTCCTCGGTCAGCTCGATGTCGGTCGTTCCCTGGAAGCGGCGCTCCAGGTTCCAGGCGGTCTGGCCGTGCCGCCAGAGGACGATCCTGCGGCCGCGGCCGCTCCCCGCGCCGTTCAGCTCAGCTCTCCGTCCAGCTCCTGCTCCGCGGCCTGGCGCTTCGCGTGCTCCTCGGCCTTGCCGCGGGTCGCGACGGCGTCCTCGGGCAGGCCGAGCTCGGGGCAGTCCTTCCAGAGCCGCTCCAGCGCGTAGAAGACCCGCTCCTCGCTGTGCTGGACGTGGACCACGACGTCCACGTAGTCCAGCAGCACCCAGCGGGCCTCCCGGTCGCCCTCGCGGCGCACCGGCTTGGTCTGGAGCTGCCGGTTCAGGCGCTCCTCGATCTCGTCGACGATGGCCTTGACCTGGCGGTCGCTGGGGGCCGAGGCCAGCAGGAAGGCGTCGGTGATCGCCAGGACGTCGCTGACGTCGTACGCGATGATGTCGTGCGCGAGCTTGTCGGCAGCCGCCTGGGCGGCGACGTTGATCAGCTCGATGGAGCGGTCCGTGGCGGTCACAAGCCAAGCTTTCGATCGGGAACGGGTACCCGTCCAGGGTCTCACGCCCCGCCCCCGGCCCCCGACCGGATTGCCGGGCGGGGGCCGTGCGCCGGACCGGTCAGCCGGCCCGGTAGTCCTGTCCGAGGACGACGCTGATGTCCGCGTTGGACGCGCCGCGGCCCTTGGCCACCGCGCCGGCCGGCAGGCCGAGCGTCTTGGCGACCTCCTTGGCCTTCCCGGCCTGTGCGGCGTCCGCGTAGGTGACCCGGGAGGCGGTCTGCGCGGCGCCTGCCGCACCGCCGTCGACGAAGGTGTAGCCGCTGTTGACCAGGGTGACCTGGGCGCTGGAGGAGGCCTTGCGGTCGCCGGTGGCGTTCCGGACGGTGATCCGCGGGGCGTCGTTCGGGTCGGTGTTCTTGACCGTGCCGCCCAGGACGTCCTTGACCACGCTGTCGGTGGCCTGCTCGCTGAGTGTGCCGTCCGGGCGCACCGGCAGCAGCGCCGTCCGGTACGCGCCGTTCTTCGCCTGCTCGGCGAGCTGCGCCAGGGAGGCGCCCAGCTGGCCCTCGGTCAGCGACGGGTCCGGGATCTGGGCGAGGGAGCGCACGGTCGCGGTCGCGGCGTCCGGGTCGCTCGACATCTTCTTCAGCGCGGCCTGCATGACCTGGCCGAACCGGCGCAGCTGCCGGGTCTGCGGCTCGCCGGGCGCGAGGTGGGTGGCGTAGCCGACCGCGGCCTGGCCGGAGAGGGTCCGTGCCTTCCCGCGCTCGACCAGCGGGTCGTCGCCCCGCTTCGGCGCGGGCACGGTCGCGTCGGCGTCGACGGTGATGCCGCCGACCGATTCGACGAGGTTCTCCAGGTACGGCGTGTCCAGCCGCCAGCTGCCCTGGATACGCGCGCCGAGGAGGGTGTCGAGGGCGGACCGGGTCGGCCCGGTGCCCTCGTCCGCGACCGACTTGCCCAGGGTGGTGCTGCCGCCGTCCTCGGTGCCGACCGCCAGGGAGTTCGGCAGCAGGACGGTGGTGCCCTTCCCGGTGGTCTCGTTGTCGACCAGCAGCGCGGTGGCGCCGGGCCCGCCCTTGGTGTCGCGCAGATGCACGACGATCACGTCCCGCTTCTGGCCGGCGCCCGCCGCGGCGGCGCCACCGGGTGCGGAGAGGCCGGGCACCTTGCCCGCGAACCAGAGGTAGCCGGCTCCGCCCGCGAGGGCCAGGACGAGGACCACGACGAGCATGACCACCCGGTTGCGGCCCTTGCGCTTGCGCTCGTCACGCCGCTCGGTGCGGGTCTCGGCGAACTTCAGCCAGTCGATGACGTCGTCGGACTCCTCGTCCGGCTCCTCGATGAACGAGAACTGCTCGGTGCGGTACTCCGGCCCCTCGTCGCCCGGCCGGCCGCCCGCCGGCGTCCCGCCGCTCCGGCCCTCGTCGTACTGGCCCTCGTCGTACTGGGCCTCGTCGCGCGGGCCCGGCTGCCGCGGGACCTGCGGCTGCGACCGCACCGGCTGGAGCGGGGGCGCCTGCGGTTCCGCGGCCTCCTGCCGCGGAGCCTCGGGCTCCGCGGGGGCGTAGGTCTGCGCGTAGCCGTCGTAGGACTGCTGCTGCGGGATCCACTGCCGGCCGTCGGTCTGCTGCGGGGGCGGCTGCACGGCCTGCGCCTGGGCGTACGGGTCGTAGTACGGGCGGCCGTACTCGTCGTACTGCGGCTGCTGGTGCTGCTGCGGCTGGTGCGGCTGGTGCTGCTGGGCGCCGTACGGGTCGTAGTACTGCTGGGCGTACGGGTCGTACGGCTGCTGTTGCGCCTGCTGCGCGTACGGGTCGTAGTACTGCTGCTGGTACGGGTCCTGGCCGTCCTCGGCCCCACCCTCGGCGTGGCTCCGCCCGGAGTGTGCGTCGTTCACCAGTGCCCCTTCCAGAGACGGACTAGCCGGCGTCCCGGTACAGCCCGCGTTTGTTGATGTACCGCACCACCCCGTCCGGCACCAAGTACCAGACCGGCTGCCGGGCCGCCACCCTCGCGCGGCAGTCCGTGGACGAGATGGCGAGCGCCGGGACCTCGACCAGCGAGACCCCGCCGTCCGGGAGCCCCGGGTCCGAGAGCACGTGGCCCGGCCGGGTCACACCGATGAAGTGCGCCAGCGAGAACAGCTCGTCCGCGTCCCGCCAGGTGAGGATCTGGGAGAGCGCGTCGGCGCCGGTGATGAAGAAGAGATCGCTGTCGGCGTTCTCCGTGTGCAGCTCGCGCAGGGTGTCGATGGTGTACGTCTTGCCGGCCCGGTCGATGTCGATCCGGCTGACCGAGAACTGCGGATTGGACGCGGTGGCGATCACCGTCATCAGGTAGCGGTCCTCGGCGGGCGATACCGCCCGGTGGCTCTTCTGCCACGGCTGCCCGGTCGGCACGAACACCACTTCGTCGAGGTGGAACTGCGAAGCCACCTCGCTGGCGGCGACCAGGTGACCGTGGTGGATCGGGTCGAACGTCCCGCCCATCACGCCGAGTCGCCGCTTCACCGGACCGGTCACCGGCCCTCCGTGCTCTCCCATGCGTGCAGAGCCTACTGTCCCGGTCCGGGAGCCGTCAGAGCCGTCCCCGGGCTCAGCGGTCGCGGTTGAAACGCGTGGTGATCCACAGCAGGAGCAGCAGGACGAACAGCGCACCGCCACCCGTCAGGTAGGGGTTGAGGCTTTCGTGCTCGCCGCTGTGCTCGGCGCCCTCGGCGGCGAGGGTGACCAGGGCATGGGCGGTGCTGGGGAGACTCATCGTCGGCAGGCCTATCCAGGTTGTCGTCGGGCATGACGCTTGGCGGCAACATCGTAAGCGGGCCCGGTGGGCAACCCGACGCCGACTCCTCGCGTCCTACTGGTCCCGTCCGCCGTATCCCCTCAACAGGAACCAGGCGAGCAGGGCCGCTCCCACCACGGAGACGACGATGAGGGTGCGCAGCAGCACGCCCGGACCCGTCTGGTCCGCGGCCACCGCGAGCTGGGCAGTGAAGTCCGACATGTCTCCACCGTAGCCGCGGACCCGGCGCACGCCGCGGGCGGGGCGGAGCCGGAACGCGTCTAGGCTGGGCCGTGGGGGACGGGCCGCAGAAGGGCCGACAAGGGGGCTTCGATGACCGAGAACACCGAGCACGCACCGGGCCGTCACCGGCGGCGCTTCCCCGGGATCTCCTCCCGGGCGTACGAGCATCCCGCCGACCGCTCGGCGCTGGTGGCGCTGCGCAGGCTGAGCGGGTTCGACACCGTCTTCAAGACGCTCAGCGGGCTGCTGCCGGAGCGCAGCCTGCGGCTGCTGTTCCTGTCCGACTCGGTCCGGGTCGGCGAGCGGCAGTTCACGCATCTGCACACGATGCTGCTGGATGCCTGCTACATCCTGGACCTGGAGAAGGTCCCGCCGATGTACGTGACCCAGGATCCGCAGCCCACCGCCATGTGCATCGGCCTGGACGAGCCGGTCATCGTGGTCAGCACCGGCCTGGTCGAGCTCCTCGACGAGGAGGAGATGCGGGCGGTGATCGGCCACGAGGTGGGCCACGCGCTGTCCGGCCACGCCGTCTACCGGACGATCCTGCTCTTCCTCACCACCATCGCCGTGAAGGTGGCCTGGATCCCGCTGGGCAACGTCGCGGTGATGGGCCTGGTGGCGGCGCTGCGCGAGTGGTTCCGGAAGTCGGAGCTCTCGGCGGACCGGGCCGGCCTGCTGGTGGGCCAGGACCTCCAGGCGTCGATGCGCGGGCTGATGAAGATCGCGGGCGGCAACCATCTGCACGAGATGAACGTGGACGCGTTCCTGGAGCAGGCGGAGGAGTACGAGGCGGGCGGTGACCTGCGGGACTCCGTGCTGAAGATCCTGAACCTGCTGCCGCGCAGCCACCCGTTCACCACCGTGCGGGCGGCCGAGCTGAAGCGCTGGGCGGAGAGCCGCGACCACCAGCGGATCATGGACGGCCACTACCCGCGGCGCGACGAGGACCAGGACACCTCGGTCGGCGACTCCTTCCGGGAGCACGCGAACCACTACGCCGACTCGGTGCGCACCAGCAAGGACCCGCTGATGGGCCTGGTCCGGGACCTCGCGGACGGCGCGGGCGACCTGGGCGGCAAGCTGCGGGACGCGTTCACCGGGGGCTCCGGCGGGCGGCAGCAGGACGGCAAGTCCGGCCCCGAGGGCACTACGGGGGCCTCCTAGAGGCTGCCGGCGGCGGGCACGGGTCCCCGCCGCCGTCGGGAGGCCCGGGCGCCCCGCTCGGCTACGGCTTCGGCAGGGGCTGCCCCGGCTCGGCTGCAGCTTCGTCAGGGCCGCCCCGCTACGGCTTCGGCAGGGCGTCGGGCGCCAGCACGCCGCAGAGCGAGGCGTGGGGCCGTCCGGCGTCGTACGGGTTCGTGCCGGCGGGGGCGTCGTTCCCGGCGCTCTGCCCGGCCAGCAGCGGCCGGAGCCGGTTCGCCGGGTCGGCGGCGCAGGTCAGGGGCCCTGCCTGGAGGCTGGTCTGGACGACCTCCAGGTGGTGGCTGCGCAGGTCCTCGCGGTCGAAGCGGAGGCGCACCTCGCGCCGCGCGGTGAACAGCGAGGAGTCCGCGGCCTGCTTGCCTTCCCGGGCCGACCGCAGAGCGTAGACGAAGGTGTGGTCGCCGGTGACCTCCAGCCGGTCCTGGCCGGTCTCGGCGACGGTGAGGCTGCCCTGGACCCGCACCCCGGGGTCGGCCAGCGTCGCCGTGGCGGGGTCGAAGCGGACGAGCCAGCCGGTGGCGGCGTGCCGGCCGTCGTCGACCGGACGGTCCATGCTGCGGTCGAACTGGTCGAGCTGGCCGGGGTCGAGCAGCACGCGGACCGACCGCGTCGCCCCGCCGGTCAGCACGGCGGGGTCGATGGCGGACCGGACGATGTACTCCTTGGCCGTGTCCAGGGCGGCCATGACCTGCTGCTCGGAGAAGTGCTCGGTCCCGCGGGCGGCGGGCATGGTGACGCCCGCGGCCCCGGTGCGGTACTCCGCGGCGGGGCTGCGCCCGAGGAGCGCGGCCGGTGTCCCGCCCGGCACGGCGCCCTGCGGGGCGAGCGGCACCACGGAGATCCGCAGCGGCTCCACGGTCCGCGCCGAGGGGCTCTGGTACGGGTGGCGTATCCCCATGTAGATGGCCGTGGCGAAGGCCAGCGCGATCACCACGACCAGGATCAGCGCCTGCCGGGACCCACCGGCCCGGGACCAGGCGCGGCGGCTGCGTACGGCCGGGGAGTGGTCGTCCAGCCGCTGCCGGGCCGAGAACTCCTCCAGCCGGGCAGCACGGACGAACGACTCGTCGAAGACGACGGATCGGTACTCGTCCTCTCCACCTCCCGGAACGCCCTCGGGTGTCCCCTCAGGTGGCTCTCCAGGCCCTGCCATACCAACAGAGTAGGTCGGAAGAAGGTCCGGTAAACGCGCTGGTACGCGACAACTTCTGACGGGGGTTCACGGCTGTGTCAGTGGGCGCGCGGGACGGCTGAGGCGGTCGGCGCGGCGGTGCCGGCGGTGGCCGACGGCAGCCCTCCCGGCTGTTCCGGGAGCTGCCCCACCGAGGGGCCTTCCACCTCGCTCGTGGCGGGCGGCGGGGCCGGCTCCTGCCGGCTGCCCGCAGCTCCACGGTAAACCGCGGCGAAGGCCAGCGCGACCATGCCCATGCCCATCAGCACGGCCAGCAGCCAGGCCACGGGGCGGTGCCAGCGGGCCGGGCTGCGGTAGGGGCGCAGGGAGCCGCCGTAGCGGCCGTACGGCCCGTAGAGCGCCTCCTCCGGGTCCCGCGGCGGGCCGTCGATGCCGTCCCGGTAGTAGTCGGGGTCGCCGTCGGGGCCGAAGTCGTCGTAGAAGTCCTCGTCGGCTCCTCCGGAGCCCGCGCGGGCACGGGCGGCCTCGGCCTCGGCACGGGCCTGCGCGGCGGCGAGCATGCGCTCGGCGGCGGTGGGCTCGTGGATCCGGGCGGAGCGGACGAAGTCCTCGTCGAAGACCACGGAGGCGAACGCGTCGTCCGCCGCTCCGTGGCTGTGGCTGTCGGGCTCCTCGCCGTCCGGGAACGGCCTGCCCCCCACGTCGTCCGGCACCCGTCCAGAGTACGGCCGGCCCGCCCGTTTGGGCAGGGCGGAGCGGAAATCCGCTACGGCCGGAACCGGCCTCCCGGGGGCCCGCCGCCCAGGCGCGGCACGGGTCGGGCCGGTGCCCGGGGGACGGCGGCCGCCGTCCCCCGGACGGGTGCTCCGCGTCAGCGGGTGTGGCCGTCGCCGGTGACCACGTACTTGGTCGAGGTGAGCTCCGGCAGCCCCATCGGGCCCCTGGCGTGCAGCTTCTGGGTGGAGATGCCGATCTCGGCACCGAAGCCGAACTGGCTGCCGTCGGTGAAGCGGGTGGAGGCGTTGACGGCGACCGTCGTGGAATCCACCAGTTGGGTGAACCGGCGGGCCGCGGCCTGGGACGTGGTGACGATCGCCTCGGTGTGGCCCGAGCTCCACAGCCGGATGTGGGCGACGGCCGCGTCCAGCGAGTCGACGACCGCGGCGGCGATGTCGTACGAGAGGTACTCGGTCTCCCAGTCGTCCATGGTCGCCGGGACCACGGTCGCCTTCGACCCGGCCTGCTCGGCGAGGTCCACCACCCGCTCGTCGGCGTGCACGGTCACCCCGGCCTCGGCCAGCGCGTCCAGCGCCCGCGGCAGGAACTCCGCGGCGATGTCCCGGTGGACGAGGAGGGTCTCCGCGGCGTTGCAGACGCTGGGCCGCTGCGCCTTGGAGTTGACCAGGATGTCGACCGCCATGTCGAGGTCGGTCTCCGCGTCGACGTAGACGTGGCAGTTGCCGGTGCCGGTCTCGATGACCGGCACCGTGGACTCCTCGACGACGGTGCGGATCAGCGAGGCGCCGCCGCGCGGGATCAGCACGTCGACCATGCCGCGGGCGCGCATCAGCTCGCGCACCGAGTCGCGGCTCTCGCCGGGGACCAGCTGGACGGCGTCCGCGGGCAGCCCGGCGCCGCCGACGGCGTCCCGCAACACCCTGACCAGGGCCTGGTTCGAGGCGTACGCGGAGGAGGAGCCGCGGAGCAGGACCGCGTTGCCCGACTTCAGGCAGAGCGCCGCGGCGTCGACGGTGACGTTGGGGCGGGCCTCGTAGATGATCCCGACGACGCCCAGCGGCACCCGGACCTGGCGGAGGTCGATGCCGTTGGGGAGGGTGGAGCCGCGGACGACCTCACCGACCGGATCGGGCAGGGCCACCACGTGGCGGACGTCGGCGGCGATGGCCCGCACCCGTTCCGGGGTCAGGGTGAGCCGGTCGACGATCGCCTCGCTGGTGCCGGCGGCGCGGGCCCGCTCGACGTCCTCGTCGTTGGCCTCGACGATCTCCTTCGTCCGCACCTCGAGGGCGTCGGCCATCGCCAGCAGCGCGTCGTCCTTGACCGAGCGTGGCAGCGGGGCCAGGTCGGCGGCGGCGGCGCGGGCCCGGTAGGCGGCGAGGACGACCGGGGACTTCGGGGTGGGATCGGCCAGGGGCGAGGGAAAGTCGCTGCTCATGCCGTCAGGGTACGGCCCGTTCCGCCCGGCGCCGCCACGGTTTCCGGCACCTGAGACGGCTCGGTACGGAGTCCGTCCGTTCCTGGCCGGAGGCGGTCCTCCGCGCACCGGGCGGCGGCCCGGGGGCGGCGGGCTCCCCATGTCCCGGACCGGACCGGGGAGTTCGGCACTGCCGAGGCCGGTGGGTCCGGTCCGGCGGCTGCCCGGAGCGGACCGGCGGGTCAGAACGGGTGCACCCCGACCGGGGCGGCCGGCGGCGGACCGTACCCCTCGGCCACCCGCTGGTGGTAGGTGTCGCGGTCGATGACCTCCAGGCCGACGATCTCCCACGGGGGCAGCTTGGCCGTCGACCGGTGCTCGCCCCAGAGGCGGAGCGCCACGGCCGCCGCGTCGTGCAGGTCCCGCGCCTCCTCCCAGTACCGGATCTCGGCGTGGTCGTTGGCGTAGCGGCTGGTCAGCAGGAACGGATGATCGTGGGCGAGCTTCTCCAGCGCCCGCCGGACATCGCTCAGCGGCGCCTCGGCGCCCGAGACGCTGAGCGTGACGTGCCACAGCCGGGACGCGTCACGGCCCTCGCACTCCGGGGTCCGCCCCGTCTCGGTGCCGGCCGCGGATCCCGGCCCGGCCGGCCGCTGCCCGGTACCGACGCTGGTCAGCGTCCGCTCCTCCCCCGCGGTCCGGCGGGTGGGGGTGCCGGCGCTCCCGGCCGCGGCTCGGACCGTGCCCCCGTCCCGGGGCAGCGCCCCTGGGCGCCCTCGTCTCACCGGTTCCCTCCTGACGTGCGTATCTGCTCCTCCTCACAGCCCCGACGGGCTGGAGGGTGCCCTCACGCGCGCGGGTGGAGCCGTGCGCGCTGTCGTCCCCCGGGCACCGGCGGCGCCCCCGACACCAAAGTTGACCAGTCCGCGGGGCGGCTGGGGGCGGTTTTCCGGAAGGTCTCCGTGGAAAGGCTGGACTTTTGGCGTATCCGCGACACGGGGCGACAGACCGTGTCCGGTCAGTGGCCGAGCACCACGAGGTCGTCCCGGTGCACGACCTCCCGCTCGTACGCCGGGCCGAGCTCACGGGCGAGATCCCGGGTGGAGCGGCCCAGCAGCCGGGGGATCTCCTTGGCGTCGAAGCTGACCAGGCCGCGGGCGACCGCCCGCCCCCCGGCGTCCCGCAGCTCGACCGGGTCACCCGCGCTGAACTCGCCCTCGACGGCGGCGATTCCGGCGGGCAGCAGCGAGGCGTTGCCCTCGACCACGGCCCGTACCGCCCCCTCGTCCAGGGTGAGCGCGCCCCGCGGGGTCGAGGCGTGGGCCAGCCACAGCAGCCGGTCGGCGGAGCGGCGCCCGGTCCGGTGGAAGTAGGTGCCGGTGGGCCGTCCGGCGACGGCGTCGGCGGCTTCCGAGGCCGAGGTGAGGACCACCGGGATGCCCGCGGCGGCGGCGATCCGGGCCGCCTCGACCTTGGTGACCATGCCGCCGGTGCCGACCCCGGCCTTGCCCGCGCTGCCGATCGAGACGCCCGCGATGTCCGCGGGCCCGGTGACCTCGCCGATCCGGGAGGTGCCGGGCGCGCTGGGGTCGCCGTCGTAGAGGCCGTCCACGTCCGAGAGGAGGACCAGCAGATCGGCGCGGACCAGATGGGCGACGAGGGCCGCGAGCCGGTCGTTGTCGCCGAAGCGGATCTCGTCGGTGGCGACCGTGTCGTTCTCGTTGACCACCGGCAGCGCGCCCATCGCCAGGAGCTTGTCCAGCGTCCGGTACGCGTTGCGGTAGTGGGCGCGGCGGCTGGTGTCGTCGGTGGTGAGCAGCACCTGGCCGACGCGGACGCCGTAGCGGGCGAAGGAGGCGGTGTAGCGGGCCACCAGCAGCCCCTGGCCGACGCTGGCGGCCGCCTGCTGCCGGGCCAGGTCGCGGGGGCGGCGCCGCAGGCCCAGCGGGGCGAGCCCGGCCGCGATGGCACCGGAGGAGACCAGCACGATCTCCTTCTCACCGCCGCTGCGCGCCTTGGCCAGCACGTCCACGAGCGCGTCGACCCGGTCCGCGTCGAGGCCGCCCGCCGCGGTGGTCAGGGAGGAGGAGCCCACCTTGACCACGACCCTGCGGGCCTTCGCGATCTCGTCCCGCACCGCTGCTGACCCTGCTGCCCGTGACACTGTGTTCCCCTGTCCCCCTGATCGACCGATGTTCCGCTGGCAATCTACGTCAGCGGAGCGGGCCGGCGCCCGGCCGTTCCGACCGGTGGGCGCCCGGCTCCGGGCCCGAGCGGGCCGCGGGTGGCCGCCGGGGTGGCGGACGACACACTGCGCCACTTGGTTCACCGGCTTTGAGCCCATTCGCGGTGATAGCGGTCACGGCAGATTGTCATCGAGGCGGCGCGCATCATACGGTCAGTGGTCGACCTGAGCTGCTGCCGCCGTACTGCGGCACCGGCTCCCCCGGCGGGACCGCCCCCACGGCCCGCCCACTGCTTCCGTCCGACCGCTTCCCTCGCCAGGAGCCCTGCCCGTGCCCTCTGCCGGACTCGCCCCCCGACGCGTCGTGCAGCTCACTGCACTGTCGGCGATGTTCGTGGCCTTCGCGGCCCAACTCGCCGGTGCGCTGCTGCCCAACGTGCCGACCTTCGCCGCCGCATCCGCGGCAGGCCTCGCACTCGACCTCTATCTGCAGCGCAAGCAGCCCGGTCTGCTCTCGCTGCTGGGCAAGATCCGGTTCGACGTCACCATCCGGCAGTTGCTGCGCGACATGCTGATCCTGGTGGGCCTGCTGCGCATCGAGGGCATCAACCCGCTGCACGAGCAGTCGCCGCTCACCATCGCGCTGCTCCTCTTCTACGGGCTGCACTTCGCCTGCCAGGCCGTCGCGGTCCTGGTGCGGCGCCGCCGCACGGTGCCCATCGTGACGCGGAACATCGACACCTCCTCGCTCGGCCTGACGGCCGCCCCGCCGCGGATCCTGTCCCGCCGCCCGGGCCACCGGCTGCTGAACTTCTCCGTACCGGCCACCGCCGGTCTGCTGGTGACCGCGATCACCCGCGACGCGACCTGGGGCGGCATCGGCCTGGGCATCGCCCTCGCCCTCTCCCTGGGCGGCACCGTCTACCTGGGGACCTGGCTGCTGCCCGGCAAGCGCGCCGCGAACGACCAGAAGGTGCTCGAGTGGCTGAACGCCTGGCTGGCCGAGTACCAGCCGACGGTCGGCATGTACTTCTCCGGCGGCACCACCTCGGCGTACCAGGCCAACATGTGGCTCTCGACGCTGGCCGCGCTGGACGGCAAGCCGCTGATCGTGCTCCGCGAGCGCTTCATGGTGCAGAAGATCGACGCCACGGACGTCCCCATCGTGTGCATCCCCAAGGTGGCGCAGCTGATGGCGCTGGAGCACTCCACGCTGCAGGTGCTGCTGCACCCGGCGAACTCCGGCAAGACCTCGCAGGTGCTGCGGATCCCGTCGATCAAGCACGCGTTCATCAACCACGGCGAGAGCGACAAGCTCTCCAGCTGCAACCCGTACGCCAAGGCCTACGACGAGGTGTGGGTGGCCGGTCCGGCCGCGCGCGAGCGCTACCAGCTCGCGGACATCGGCGTCGAGGACAAGGACGTCGTCGAGGTGGGCCGACCGCAGCTGGCGCCGATCCGGCCGTACGCGGGCGGCCCGACGAGCCCGTACACCAGCGTGCTCTACGCCCCCACCTGGGAGGGCTGGACGAACGACCCGGGCAACACCTCGGTGATCCTGGCCGGCGAGAACATCGTCCGTGAGCTGCTGGCCGACCCGAAGGTGCGGCTGCTCTACAAGCCGCACCCGATGACCGGCTCGGTCGACCCGCGCGCGGGCCGTGCCAACGACCGCATCAAGACGATGATCGCCGAGGCGAACGCCCGGCGCGGCGGCGACCGGCCGGGCCCGGAGGCCGCGGCGACGCTGGAGCAGGCCACCGCCGAGCTGAACGCGCTCACCAGCACCAAGTTCGGGACCAGCGCCGACGAAGCGGAGCGCATGATGCTCCAGGGCTCCCCGGACACCGGCCGGGCCGCCGCGGTCGCCGCGGCGACCGCCGCCTGGGAGGCCGCGTACTGGGCGTCCTTCCCGGAGTGGGAGCACCAGATCGTCACCGGCCCCCGCCCGGCGATCTACAGCTGCTTCAACCAGGCGGACCTGCTCATCAGCGATGTGTCGAGCGTCGTCTCGGACTACCTGACCAGCGAGAAGCCGTACGCCGTCGCCAACACCAGCGGCTTGACGGAGGACGACTTCCGGGCCGGCTTCCCGACCGTGCGGGCCGCGGCCATCCTCGACCCCGAGGCGACCGGGGTCCCCGCCCTGCTGGAGGCCGTGCGCAACCCGGAGAAGGACACCCTGGCCGCGGCGCGGGCGGAGCTCAAGGAGCACCTGCTCGGCCCGTCCGACCCGCCGTCGCTGGTCCGCTTCAACGGGGCCGCGCTGACGCTGGCCGCCAAGGCGGACGAGCGCCGGGCCCGGATGGCCGCCCGGCTGGCGTCCGAGATCCCCGCGCAGCGCGAGGACGTCTCGGAGGCCGAGGCGGCGATGTCCGAGGAGGAGCGGGAGCTGGAGCCCAACGGCAGCACGGACGACGCGGTCAACGCCTGACGTCGCCGTACGCGGAAGGGCCCCGGAACACCGTTCCGGGGCCCTTTCCGTATCTCCGGTGACTCCTGCGCACGATCGTTCCGCCGGGGCCGGTGCCGGTTCCGCCCGGCCGTTGTGCCGCGTCGCCCACCTCATCGGCCGCGGCGCAGTCCTGACGGGCGGTCAGCCCTGGCAGTCGCGCCCGTCCGGCACCGGGGCGGGCACGCTCGCCCGCTCCTCGGCGGAGAGCTCCCGCTGCCCGATGACTCGGCAGAGCTCGCTGCGCCACACCGCGGGATCCAGCCGGACCACCCGGTCGACCGTGGCGTCCAGCAGGAGGGTCTTCCCGTCCTCGGAGAAATCCAGGAAGTCGTAGGTGTTGTCCGAGAAGTCGAAGGACTCCACGTAGGCGCGGCTGCCGGCCCGGTAGATCCGCACCTTGCCCCCGTCGGCCACCAGGAACCGGTCGCTCCCCTCCAGGAAGCCCACGGCGAAGCCGCCGCCGCCGTCCTCTCCGACGGCGGGCAAGGGGCCGAGCACCCTCCGCCGCGACTCCAGCGACCACATCTCCGGGAGCGAGCCGCGTCGCAGCAGCGCCAGGTACCGGCCGCCCGGGTCCGTGAAGGCGCCCAGCGCGCCCTTGCCCACGGTGATGCGGTCCCCCTTGACCTCCCGGCCGGTCCGCAGGTCGACGACATGGATCCGCGGATCCTCCGGCCGCACGACGAAGACCCGGCCCGGCCGGGCAGCGCGCGTGACCGTGAAGTCCCAGTTCCCCTCCGGGTCCCGGTCCCTGCTGTGCACCAGCCCCATATCGAGGAGATCGACGTCGGACGTCTTCTTCCCCGTCCTGGCGTCCCAGCCCTCCAGCCGGCTCCCCGACACGGTGACGAACCCCTTGCCCGACATGTCGAAGAAGTGGCGCAGGTCCGCCACCCGTCCCAGGGCATCGGCCGGGGGCTTCGCCGGGTTGATCGTGGACACCACCTTCAGGGACGAGGTGTCGCGCAGGACGATCCTGTGGTCCCCCACCCGGTCGGCCACCAGCGCACCGTCCCGGCCGATGGTGATGCGCTCGTCGGTGCGGGGGACGTGGGCGCCCGCGGGGCGGGCCCGCTCGGCGATCACCCGGCCGGCCCCGGTCGCCGAGCGCAGCACGATCCGCGTCCCCTTCCGCACGATCTCGATCAACTTCCGGCCGTCCCCGGTCAGTGTGGCCATGTCCACCGGGACCCGCCCCCTTCTGGCGAGTTCGGCGTAGTAGGCAGCGGCGTCCCGCCGTCCGACGATCAGCAGGGCGCCGGACCGCTCGACGATGCGTCCGTCGCCGTCCGACCACCACGGGGGCGCCTGGGTCTCGGAGAGGACGGTTCCCCGCCGCATGTCCACGAGTTTCAGCCCCTGGGTGTCGTCGTGGACGACGCGGCGGCCCGTACGGTCCAGGGCGACGTTCCCACAGGTGCTCTCCGCGGTGATCCGGCCGAGCTGCTTCCGGTCGGCGATCCGCACGGTCCTGATCTCCGCGTTGAGGCCCTTCGTCACCCGGCAGTAGGCCACGGTGCTTCCGTCCGCCGAGACCGACGTGTCCGCCGCGCGGGCAGCCAGTTCCTCGGACCGGCCCGAGCGCCGGTCCACGGTCACCAGGCGGTTGTGGTTGTACAGCTCGTCATCGTCCTCGATCCGCGCGCGGGCCACGAGCGTGTCGTCGTCCGGGCCGAACCACACATCGACGAAGGACTCCCCCTTCGCCGGGGCGATGCGTCCGCCGAGGGAGCCCTTCGCAAGGTCCCACCACACGATGCGCCCGCGGGAGGCCGACGCCACGAGACGTCCGTCGTCGGACATCGACGCCAGGCGCTCGGGTTCGTCGAGGACCGAGTGGTTGGGGATGGGGCCCTTGGGCAGCACGTGCGCCGGACCGACCGTGCCGTGCTCCCCCGTCCGCACCTCGTGCCAGACCAGCGAGCCGTCGTTCGCCAGATAGCCGACGCGCCCGGCGTCGCGGGACATCACCGGCTCGACCGCGCTCCTCCGGGCGGGCAGCCGGACCCGCCGTATCCGCCCGTCGGACTCGCGCAGGAAGAGCGTCACCCGGCCGAGTTCGGAGACCACGAGGGTCGCCCGGCCGTCGGGACTCGCCGTGACCGCCTGCACCTTGCCCATGGTCCCGGAGAGCACGGTGTGTGCGCTCCGGTATTCGCCGTAGCGTCTCAGCAGCTCGTTCCGCGCCTCGCGGGTGGGCGACGTGCGGTAGGCGGACATCGCCAGCAGGATCGACATCCCGGGGTCCTGGTACACCGAGTCCGCGGAGATCCCGGCCAGCGAACGGGACTGCGACTGTGCCGCCTTCTCGGCGCTGACCTGCCGCTGGTAGAGGAAGAGCGACCCCAGCAGCGTCGCGACAACCAGCACCACGGCCACCAGGGTCCTGACGATGTGCTTCCGGCGGCCCTGGTTCCGCAGGCGCTCGCGACCCTGCTCCAGGAATCCGCGCTCCGCCGCTCCGAGGTCCCCGCCACGCTTCTCCGACCACGTGTCCGCCACCGCCAGGGCCTTGGTGCCGGGCAGCAGTTCGGGGTCCCGGCCGGAAGCCTCCCAGCGGGCCAGATCCAGCCGCAGATTCTCCCGCCAGGCCAGGAATTCCCGGTCCGCTTCGACCCATCGGGCCAGCCGGGGCCATCCGTTGATCAGCGCCTCGTGCGCGGGCTCGGCGGTCTCCTGCCCCTCGGTGCCGCGGCCGAGGACGAGCAGCCGCCTGGCCGCCAGCCGCCGCGCGATCCGCCACTCGGCGGCGCCGAGCTCACCGCGGGTGACCTCACGGCGGGTGACTGCGCCGGCGGAGGCCGTCGGGACGCGTACGAGCTGGGTGAACAGCCGCCGCATCGCCTCCTCCTCGGACGCGGCCACGCACTCCCGCCAGGCGTCCTCGGCCTGATTGGCGAGCGCGCCGCTGACCCCGCCCAGCTCCTCGTACGCCTCGTGCGTGAGCAGTCCGCCCGACGGTTGCTCCCAGAGTCCGGCCAGCGCGAAGCCGAGCAGCGGAAGGGTGCCGGGGGCGTCCCCGGCGTCGGCGAGAATCCGGTCGACGAGACCGGGGGCATAGGCGAGGGCCGGGATGCCGTCGAGCGGCGAGGTGACGACTTCCCGCAGCTGCCGCGGGGACATCGTGCAGAGCGCGTGGATCTCCTGGCTCACGGCGGGCCCGAGGACGGGGTGGTCCAGTGCGGCGTCCAGGAAGTCGGCGCGCAGGGTGAGCAACAGCCTCAGTTCCTCGGGCGGGTCCTCCGCGAACAGCACGGAGGCCCCCTGGTCGAAGAGTACGGAGGCCCCGTCGTCCGCCTCCTCCTCGGCCATCAGTTCCTCCGCCTGGTCGACGACCAGGAGCAGCCGTTGGGCCCCGGTGTGCCGCAGAGCGTCGGCCACGGCTCCGGCGAGCCCGTGGCCGGCGAGCTCCTCCGCCAGCTCGCGGATCTCCCGCAGCCGCTGTGCACCCGCCAGCTCCGGCCGCAGCAGCGCCGTGAACTCGGCGGCCAGCGCGGATAGCAGCCGGTGGCTGCGGGTCGGGCGCAGGACACACACGGCCCACCCGGCGCTGCGGAGCACCGGCACCACCCCGGCGAGGGCCAGCGAGGACTTGCCGCAGCCGGACGGCCCGACGAGGGTGACCAGGGGTTTCTCACGGACCAGTGCGGCGAGCGCGGCGCTCTCGGCCGCCCTGCCGTGGAACACGTCGGCATCGGATTCCCGGAAGGCCGACAGGCCCCGGAACGGTGACTCCGGCAGCACGAAGTCCCGTAGCGAGGGAAGGGCGCTCACCAAGCCCTGGGTGGAGATCAGATACCCGGCGCGCGGGCCCTTCGTCTCGGCGAGCGCGACCATGCCGACCACCGCGGACAGCTCGTCGTCCCAGACCGGACTGCCGCTGAAGCCGCGGGAGATGGGGTACCCGCCGGGTTCGGCCGGCTCCGTCTGGAGCCAGCCCGCCGCCTGCCGGGCACGCAGCCGGCCGGCGTGCCACACACCGTGGTCCCGCCCGTCGGGGAAGCCGAAGGCACGCATCGGGTGCTGCCAGACGTCTCCGGCCTCCACCATTCGCACCGGCCGGGCGCCGGGCAGCGGGGCGCTCAGACGCAGGACGGCGAGGTCGCCTCCGCCGGACGGATCCTCCGGCAGCCAGTGCTCCACGGTGGCGGTCACCGTCGTACCGTTCCCCGGGGGCCCGGTCAGGGGCAGGTCCAGCTCCGTCACGGCGTCGGCGGGCGGTTCCTCGCCGTCGCGCAGTCCCAGAGCGGTGGCGACCACATGGGCGCAGGTGACGGCCAGTTCCGTGGTGATGAGGAAGCCGACGCCCACGGGCCGGCCCGCGGGGTCCCTGATTCTGAGAACGGCCGTTTCGAGCGCCTCCGGCCCGGCTCCGAGCCCCACCGCGCCCACCTCCCCCGTGAGTCGGTCCTCGGCGGGATTATCCCGGCAGGGGATCCTCGGGGGCAGAGCGAATCCAGGTCAGGGAGACGGAGAAGTTGGCCGCGGTGGCCGTGCTGGCGATCACCACATCGGCCTCCGCGGACAACGAGATCCCGAACTGCACGGTGATCTCGTCGGGGGCGTCGACCGCCCCACGGAAGGTGTTCACGAAGTTCATCGCGACCGGGCGCACGGTGCTGAGCATCTCGTCGAACGACCGGGTGGCGCGCGCCGCCGTCTGACCGCCGGACCTGCCCACCCGGACGAGTCCTTCGTCGAGTTCGCGGACCTCCACCCTGACCACCTCGGGGTCCTCGCCGTCCCCGGCGCCCTCACCGATCGGGACATCGACCACGTACACGGGCCCCACCGTTCCCCTCCGTCGCGGCACTGCGGCTCTCCGGAGATCGTAGGGACCGGTCTCCGGGGAGCCGCAGTGATCGCGGGAAGAAGGGCGTCAGAACGGCTTGAAGTCGTCGAACTCCTGCTGCGCGTCGTCCCGTTCGGCGTCCCGGTCCCGGCGGCGCTGGGCGGCCGGACGCGGAGCCTCGAAGCGGTGGTCCTCACCGCGCCGGCCGAGCATCTCGGCGCCGGCGGCCAGCGTCGGCTCCCAGTCGAAGACGACCGCGTTGTCCTCGGGGCCGATGGCGACGCCGTCGCCCGCCCGGGCGCCGGCTTTGAGGAGCTCCTCCTCGACGCCGAGCCGGTTGAGCCGGTCGGCGAGGTAGCCCACGGCCTCGTCGTTGCTGAAGTCGGTCTGGTGCACCCAGCGTTCGGGCTTCTCACCGCGCACGCGGAAGAACGCCTCGCCCTCGGCCGTCACCGTGAAGCCCGCGTCGTCCACGGCCTTCGGGCGGATGACGATCCGGGTCGCCTCCTCCTTCGGCTTGGCGGCCCGCGCCTCGCCGACGATCCCGGCGAGCGCGAAGGACAGCTCCTTGAGGCCGGTGCGGGAGACCGCCGACACCTCGAAGACCTGGTGGCCGCGCTCCTCCAGATCCGGGCGGATCATGTCGGCGAGGTCCTGGCCGTCGGGGATGTCGACCTTGTTGAGGACGACCAGCCGCGGCCGGTCGTCCAGGCCGCCGTACTGCGCCAGCTCCGCCTCGATCACATCGAGGTCCGAGGCCGGGTCGCGCTGCGACTCCAGGGTGGCGCAGTCCAGGACGTGCACCAGCACCGTGCAGCGCTCGACGTGCCGCAGGAACTCCAGCCCGAGGCCCTTGCCCTGGCTGGCGCCGGGGATCAGCCCGGGGACGTCGGCGATGGTGTAGACGGTCGAACCGGCCGTCACCACACCGAGGTTGGGGACCAGGGTGGTGAACGGGTAGTCGGCGATCTTCGGCTTGGCGGCCGAGAGCACCGAGATCAGCGAGGACTTGCCGGCGCTCGGGTAGCCGACCAGCGCGACGTCCGCGACGGTCTTGAGCTCCAGCACCACGTCCCCGGTGTGGCCGGGCTCGCCCAGCAGCGCGAAGCCGGGGGCCTTGCGGCGGGCGGAGGCGAGCGCGGCGTTGCCGAGCCCGCCGCGGCCGCCCTGCGCGGCGACGTACTTGGTGCCCTGGCCGACCAGGTCGGCGAGGACGTTGCCCTGCTTGTCGAGGACGACGGTGCCGTCCGGGACCGGCAGGACCAGGTCACTGCCGTCCTTGCCGGAGCGGTTGTCGCCCTCGCCGGGTTTGCCGTTGGTGGCCTTGCGGTGCGGGGAGTGGTGGTAGTCGAGGAGCGTGGTGACCGACTGGTCGACGACCAGGATCACATCGCCGCCCCGGCCGCCGTTGCCGCCGTCCGGGCCGCCGAGCGGCTTGAACTTCTCGCGGTGCACGGAGGCGCAGCCGTGGCCTCCGTTACCCGCGGCGACATGCAGCTCGACGCGGTCCACGAAGGTGGTCATACGGATGCCTCCTGCTGTGCTGACGGACATGCTTCTTCTGCTGCAACAGACCGAGGGCGGACCCTCTTCCCCGCGCGGAACGGTGGGGAAGGGCGGTCCGCCCTCGGAAAGGTGCTCTGTCGTACCGGGTGCCGCCGGGCCCGCCGGGGTGTTCCCCCGGGGCTCCGACGGCGTGCGCTGAACGAGGTCAGCGACGGGCTGAAAAGATCAGCCGACCGGGACGATGTTCACGACCTTGCGACCACGGCTGGTGCCGAACTCGACCGCACCGGCGGCGAGGGCGAACAGCGTGTCGTCGCCACCACGGCCGACGCCGGTGCCCGGGTGGAAGTGGGTGCCGCGCTGGCGGACCAGGATCTCACCGGCGTTGACGACCTGACCGCCGAAGCGCTTCACGCCGAGCCGCTGAGCATTGGAATCGCGACCGTTCCGAGTGGACGATGCGCCCTTCTTGTGTGCCATCTCTCCTCAGTCCCTTACTTCGCAGCCGTGGGGATGCCGGTGATCTTCAGCGCCGTGTACTGCTGGCGGTGGCCCTGGCGCCGACGGTAGCCGGTCTTGTTCTTGTACCGAAGGATGTCGATCTTCGCACCCTTGTGGTGGTCCACGATCTCGGCCTGGACCTTGATGCCGGCCAGCACCCACGGGTCGCTGGTCACGGTGTCACCGTCGACAACGAGCAGGGTCGAGAGCTCGACCGTGTCGCCCACGTTGCTCGTGGAAATCTTGTCAACCTCAACGATGTCGCCGACAGCAACCTTGTGCTGGCGACCACCGCTGCGCACGATTGCGTACACGCGGATCTCACTCTCTCGCTCGAAACGGGACCCTTGATGCCAGCCGCTCCCACGGACCAGGGGCCCGCGATATCCGGAAGGACGAGCGGCCTCTCCCGGCGGACCGGGAGGGAGTTGCTCAGGGGGTGGCGCACAGAGACGCCGACGGTCAAGGTTACGGAACCCCGACCAGGGGGTCAAACCGAGTCCCCGCAGCCGCGGGGGAGACTCCGGTGGCCCCGCCGGAGCGGGACCACCGGACGCCGTGACTAGGCCTCGTCGGCCGGGGCGGACGCCGCGGTCTGCTCGGCCGCCGCCTTCTTCGTCGTCTTCTTGGCCGTGGACTTCTTGGCCGTCGTCTTCTTCGCCGCGGTCTTCTTGGCGGTGGTCTTCTTCGCCACCGTCTTCTTCGCCGCGGCCTTCTTGGCCGTCCGCTTCTTCGCCGGAGCGGGCGCCTCGGCCTCATCGGCCGGGGCGTCGGCGGCCGGAGCCGTCACGGACCCGTCCTCAGCGGCCGGGGCGGCCGCCTCGGCGGACTCCGCGGACCGCGGGGCCTGTGCCGGGGCGGACTCGGCGGCCTGCTCCGCCACGCCGGACGGGACGACCACGACACCGGCGTCGTCGGCGGCCTTCGGCGAACCGGCCGGAGCCGTCGCCTTACGGGTCGCCCGACGGCGGGTACGGGCCGGAGCGGCCGGCTCCGGGGCCTCGGCGGCAGCCGGGACCTCGGTCACGGCCGGTGCGGCCTCCGGCAGCGGCTCGGCCTCCGCGGGCTTCGCCTGAGCGACGACCACGGCCTCCTCTGCGGCCTTCGGCGGGCCCGCGGGAGCGGACACCTTGCGGGTCGCCCGGCGGCGGGTCCGGCCACGGCCCGCCGAGGCCTCGGCCTCGGCGACGCTGCTGAACAGCTCCTCGTCCGCCGCGAACGCCGGCTCCGGCAGCTTCCGGGGCTCCGCGACCTCCGCGGCGACCTCGGTCGCGCTCTCCACGGCCCGCGGCTCCTCCGCGACGGCCGGCTCGTGCACGTGCTCGGCAACGGCCTCGGGCTGCTGACCGCCGCCCTTGCCCTTCTTCTTGCGCTTGCCGCCGCCACCGCCGCCGGCGGCCGTCGGCTGCTCGACGTGGACGATCACGCCGCGCCCGTTGCAGTGGACACAGGTCTCGGAGAAGGACTCCAGCAGGCCCTGGCCCACCCGCTTGCGGGTCATCTGGACCAGGCCGAGCGAGGTGACCTCGGCGACCTGGTGCTTCGTCCGGTCCCGGCCCAGGCACTCCAGCAGGCGGCGGAGCACCAGGTCCCGGTTGGACTCCAGCACCATGTCGATGAAGTCGATCACGATGATGCCGCCGAGGTCGCGCAGCCGGAGCTGGCGCACGATCTCCTCGGCCGCCTCCAGGTTGTTCCTGGTGACCGTCTCCTCGAGGTTGCCGCCCTGACCGGTGAACTTGCCGGTGTTGACGTCGACCACGATCATCGCCTCGGTCCGGTCGATCACCAGCGAGCCGCCGCTCGGCAGCCAGACCTTGCGGTCGAGCGCCTTCATCAGCTGCTCGTCGATCCGGTAGGTGGCGAAGACGTCGACCTCGGAGGTCCACTTCTGCAGCCGGTCGCTGAGGTCCGGCGCCACGTGCGAGACGTAGCCGTGGATGGTCTCCCAGGCGCTGTCGCCGCTGACGATGACCTTGGAGAAGTCCTCGTTGAAGATGTCGCGGACGACCCGGACGGTCATGTCCGGCTCACCGTAGAGAAGGGCCGGAGCGTTGGCGCTCTTCGCCTTCTTCTGGATCTCCTCCCACTGCGCCTGGAGCCGCTCGACGTCGCGGCGCAGCTCCTCCTCGCTGGCGCCCTCCGCGGCGGTCCGGACGATGACGCCCGCGTCCTCGGGGACGATCTTCTTGAGGATCTGCTTCAGCCGTGCGCGCTCGGTGTCCGGCAGCTTGCGGCTGATGCCGGTCATCGAGCCCTCGGGCACGTAGACCAGGTACCGGCCGGGCAGGGAGACCTGGCTGGTGAGCCGGGCGCCCTTGTGACCGATCGGGTCCTTGGTGACCTGGACGAGGACGGACTGGCCGGACTTCAGCGCGGTCTCGATCCGGCGCGGGCCGTTGGACATGCCCAGCGCCTCGAAGTTGACCTCGCCGGCGTACAGGACCGCGTTGCGGCCCTTGCCGATGTCGACGAAGGCGGCCTCCATCGACGGCAGCACGTTCTGGACCTTGCCCAGGTAGACGTTGCCGACGTAGCTGGTGGCCTGCTCCTTGTTGACGAAGTGCTCGACGAGGACGTTGTCCTCCAGCACACCGATCTGGGTGCGGTCGCCCTGCTGACGCACGACCATGACCCGCTCGACGGCCTCCCGGCGCGCCAGGAACTCGGCCTCGGTGATGATCGGCACCCGGCGGCGGCCCTGCTCGCGGCCTTCGCGGCGGCGCTGCTTCTTGGCCTCCAGACGGGTCGAGCCCTTGATGGACTGCACCTCGTCGGAGGGCTCGGGCTTGGCCCGCGGCTCACGGATCTTGACGACCGTGCGCTCCGGGTCGTCCGTGGCGCTCTCGCCACCGCCTCCTCCGTCGGCGTCCCCGCTGCGACGGCGGCGGCGACGGCGACGACGGCTGCTGCTGGAGCCGCCACCGGCGCCGGACTCGTCCTCGTCCTGCTCGCTCTGCTCGGGCTCCTCGGCGCGGTCCTCGGCCTCGTCCGGCTCCTCGGCGGACTCGCCGGACTCCTCGGCGCCCTCCGCGGTCTCCCCGCGACGGCGACGACGGCCACCGCGACGGCGGCGGCGGGCCGGGCGGTCGCCCGACTCGTCCTCGCTGTCGCCCCGGTCCTCGGCCTCGGTCCCGGCCTCGGCGGCGGTGTCCGTGGCGGTGTCGGTGGTCTCCTGCTCCGGGGCCTCGACCGGTGCCGCCTCGGCGACAGCGGCGCGACGACGGCGTCGGCGCGAACCGGGAGCGGGCTGCTCCTCGGGCTCCTCGGCGCGCTCCCGCTCGGCGGCAGCGGCCGCGGCGGCGCTCTCCGGGGTCTGGAACATCGGCTCGGTGAACACCGGCGCCTGGAAGACGGCGGTCGGCGGGCGCACCGCACGGCGGCGGCCCCGCGGCGCGGCGTCCTGCTGCTCCTCGGCGCTCACGGCCTCGTCGGTCTCGGCCTGCGCGGCCTTCTCCGCCTTGGCGACCTTCTCCGCCTTCGCGGCCTTGCCGCTCTTCGCGCGCTTCTCGGTCTTCTCTGCCTTCTCGGTCTTCTCTGCCTTCTCGGCCTTTTCCGGCTTGTCGGCCTTGGCTGCCGTGTCCGGCTTCTCGGCCGCCTGCGCGGCGTCGGCCTGCGGCTCGACGGCCGGGGCGTCCGCGGCGCGGGTGGTCCGGCGCCGGGTGCGCCGCTGCGGGGCGTCGATCGCGTCGGCGACGGTGACCGACTCGGTCTCCGCGGCGGGAGCCTCGGCCGACGGCGCCTCGGCGGGCGCCTCGGCGGATGCCTCGGGCCTGCGGGCCGAACGGCGGCGGCCACGTCCCCGGGGCGCCTCGTCGACGGACTCGCCGGTCTCACCGGACCGGTCGGACGTCGCGGCTGCCTCGGGGGCACCGGACGCGGCGGACTCCTCGGCGCGGTCACCGCTGCCGGCGGCCGCGGCGGCCTCGGCGGTCGGGGCCTCGGCGGTCGGGGCGGACACCTTGCGGGTCGCCCGGCGGCGGGTACGGGTGCGCGGCGCGTCCTCGGCCGGGGTCTCCCCGGCGGATTCGGCGGCGGGCTCGGCGACGGACGCGGTCACGGCGGCCGGAGCGGACTCCTCCGCACCGGCGCTCGGTGCGGCCTCGGCCACGGGCGGCGCACCGGCCGGAGCCGTCGCCTTACGGGTGGCACGGCGGCGGGTGCGGACCGGCTCCGCGACCGGGGCCGGGGCCTCGGCGGGAACGTCCTGGTCAGCGGCGGCCGCGGCGGCGGCCGGGCTCTCGGCGATGATCTCGACCGGCTCGGCGGCGGGCGGCGCACCGGCCGGAGCCGTCGCCTTGCGCGTCGCGCGGCGGCGGGTGCGGACCGGCTGCGGCTCCGGGGCCGGGGCCTCGGCGGCCTCCTCGATCTCCTCCTCGGAAAGGTTCTCCGGGGTGGCGGGGAGGACGGTCACGGCCTCGTCCGGGTCCGGGGTCCCGGCGGCCGCGGCCTCCGGTGCTCCGGACGGTATGGCCGACGCCGTGGCGTCGGTGCTCGCCGCGACCGGCGGACCCGCCGGCCGGGATGCCGCGCGGCGGCGCCGCGGCGGCAGGTTGTCACTGGGGCTGTTGTTGTCTGAGCTGTCCCCGGCGGCGCTGTTGCGCGCCGCCTCCGTGGGCTCCATTGGCTCGAGCATGCGGGCGGTTCTCCCGTCACGCTCCCGGGCGCCGCGCCTGACTCCGGCAGCGGCCCACGTGATGAGCGTGGTGCCGCCGTCCGGGGCGCGGGCGCCACACGGGAGCTGTCGTCTCGCTCGCCGGGGCCGGAGGGCCCGACACCGGCGAAAGTCTGCTTTCTCGGTGCGTCTGCCGGACCCGGGTGGCTCCCGGTGCATCGGCGGCGCTTCGACGAGCCCCCAGCCCTCCGCCTGCAGGATGCGCGGCTCGCGTGCCCTGCCGACGGACGACCTACGCGGAACCTCCCGGCGCCGTCGCGGTCAGCCCGGCGGCCGTGGGTGGGGCGGCCATGACTGCCTCGCGGTCGGGCGCGAGCGGGTCGGTCACCGTGCCGCTCTCCTCATCGAGCAGCCCCTGCGCCAGCCTGGTCACCGCAGCGGGGACCGGCGGCGCCAGGTCGGCCGTGGCGCGGAGACCGGACAGGACGTCGTCGGGTCGTACGGCAGGTGTCGCATGCCGAACAACCAGCCGCAGTATCGCACAGGCGCCGACCTGCGGCCTATCAGCCGGTCCCGCGGATGCCTCGAGGCGTGCGACCGCGCCGCGCGCATCGAAGGTCCGCAACCCGTTTTTCGTACGGCGCTCGACCTCGACGGTCTCCTCGGCGAGGAAGGCCGCCACGGCGCGCTCGGCCTCGTCGAGGGGCACCCCGTCGAGCCGGAGCTCCCAGACCGAGGCCTGCAGCCGGTCGGCGAGCCCGGAGGTCCGGGCCTCCACCGCGTCGATGATGTCGAGGCCGGACGGCATCGACTCGTCGAGGAGCTGCCGCAGCGTCTCCGGGTCCCGCTCCTCGGTGAGCGCGATCTCCAGGTAGTCGGCCTCGCTGCCCGTGCCGGTGGGTGCGGCATTGGCGTACGACACCTTGGGGTGCGGGGTGAACCCGGCCGAGTACGCCATGGGTACCTCGGCGCGGCGCAGCGCCCGCTCGAAAGCGCGCTGGAAGTCGCGGTGGCTGGTGAACCGGAGGCGGCCGCGCTTGGTGTAGCGCAGTCGGATGCGCTGCACCGCGGGTGCGGGCGGGGGGCCTTCGGGCTGTCGCTTGCCCAGTGTCCTTCAGTCCTTCGTGAGTGCTGTCGTACTGCCCACCAAGAGTACGTCCCGGGAGGGCCGCCGGTTCCCGCCGTCGTCTCGGGCAGGCGCCGGGGCCCGGGCCGGGTGCGCGGCACCTGGGGGCGGCACGGGGGCAGCAGGTGGTGGTCCGGACCCGCCGCGGGCCGGTCCGGACCACCATCGGGTGACAGTGGCCGGACCGGCCCAGGGTGCCGGTGCGCCGCGGTGCGTCCGCGGCGGGTGCGCTACTTGACGACGGTCAGCGGCAGCAGCTTCTTGCCGGTCGGGCCGATCTGGATGCTGGTGTCCATCTGCGGGCAGACGCCGCAGTCGAAGCACGGGGTCCAGCGGCAGTCCTCGACCTCGGTCTCGTCGAGCGAGTCCTGCCAGTCCTCCCAGAGCCAGTCCTTGTCGAGGCCCGAGTCGAGGTGGTCCCAGGGCAGGACCTCCTCGTAGGTGCGCTCCCGGGTGGTGTACCAGTCGACGTCGACGCCCTGGGCGGGCAGCGCCTTCTCGGCGCACCGCATCCACAGGTCGTACGAGAAGTGCTCGCGCCAGCCGTCGAACCGGCCGCCCGACTCGTACACCTCGCGGATCACCGCGCCCACGCGCCGGTCGCCGCGGGAGAGCAGGCCCTCGACGATGCCGGGCTTGCCGTCGTGGTAGCGGAAGCCGATGGAGCGCCCGTACTTCTTGTCGCCGCGGATCTTGTCGCGCAGCTTCTCCAGCCGCGCATCGGTGTCCTCGGCGGACAGCTGCGGGGCCCACTGGAACGGGGTGTGCGGCTTGGGCACGAACCCGCCGATGGAGACGGTGCAGCGGATGTCGTTCTTGCCGGAGACCTCACGGCCCTTGGCGATGACGTTGACCGCCATGTCGCCGATCTGGAGCACGTCCTCGTCGGTCTCGGTGGGCAGGCCGCACATGAAGTACAGCTTCACCTGACGCCAGCCGTTGCCGTACGCGGTCGAGACGGTCCGGATCAGGTCCTCCTCCGAGACCATCTTGTTGATGACCTTGCGGATGCGCTCGGAGCCGCCCTCGGGGGCGAAGGTGAGGCCGGACCGGCGGCCGTTCCGGGTGAGCTCGTTGGCCAGGTCGATGTTGAACGCGTCGACCCGGGTGGACGGGAGGGACAGGCCGATCTTGTCCTCCTCGTAGCGGTCCGCGAGACCCTTGGCGACATCGCCGATCTCGGTGTGGTCCGCGGAGGAGAGGGAGAGCAGGCCGACCTCTTCGAAGCCGGTGGCCTTGAGCCCCTTGTCGACCATGTCGCCGATGCCGGTGATGCTGCGCTCCCGCACCGGCCGGGTGATCATTCCCGCCTGGCAGAAGCGGCAGCCGCGGGTGCAGCCGCGGAAGATCTCCACCGACATCCGCTCGTGCACGGTCTCGGCGAGCGGCACCAGCGGCTGCTTCGGGTACGGCCACTCGTCCAGGTCCATGACGGTGTGCTTGGAGACCCGCCACGGCACGCCGGAGCGGTTCGGCACGACCCGGCCGATCCGGCCGTCGGCCAGGTACTCGACGTCGTAGAACCGCGGCACATAGACGCCGCCGGTCTTCGACAGGCGCAGCAGCAGCTCGTCGCGGCCGCCGGGGCGGCCCTCGCTCTTCCACGCCCGGATGATCTCGGTGATCTCCAGGACGGCCTGCTCGCCGTCGCCGATGACGGCGCAGTCGATGAAGTCGGCGATCGGCTCCGGGTTGAACGCCGCGTGACCGCCGGCGAGCACCACCGGGTGGTCCTCGGTACGGTCCTCGGCCGCCATCGGGATGCCGGAGAGCTCCAGCGCGGTGAGCAGGTTGGTGTAGCCGAGCTCGGTGGAGAAGGACACGCCGAGCACGTCGAAGGCGCCCACCGGGCGGTGCGAGTCGACCGTGAACTGCGGGACGTCGTGCTTCCGCATGAGCTCTTCGAGGTCCGGCCAGACGCTGTAGGTGCGCTCGGCGAGGACGCCCTCGCGCTCGTTGAGGACCTCATAAAGGATCATGACGCCCTGGTTGGGCAGCCCGACCTCGTAGGCGTCCGGATACATCAGCGCCCATCGCACATCGCAGGATTCCCACGGCTTGACCGTGGAATTCAGCTCGCCGCCGACGTACTGGATCGGCTTCTGGACGTGCGGGAGAAGCGCTTCCAGGCGGGGGAAGACCGACTCGACAGGCATTCTCAGCGTTCTCTCGTGAGCGGGCACAGGTGACCCTCAAGGGTAACGTGCCCGACAGGTCACGCCGACGGGTGAAGCCGGACCCGGCCGGGCGGCCGGTCACCGCCGCCGCGGGCGGGGTCCGGCACACCCGCTCCCGTCACCCCCGCAGCGCCGTCCGGTACTTCTTCCGCGAGGCTTCCTTCCAGGCCCGGGGCAGTTCGTGCTCGCGGGCGGCGGCGCGCATCTCCTCGTGCCCGTAGAGGACCCCGAAGGTGAAGGCGCTCTCCCCCGCGGCCTGGGACCGGAGGGCGAGGTCCCGCAGGGCGTCACGGGCGACGACGCTGTCCTGATGGTCCCCCAGGACGTCCTGGAGGTTCTTCATGTGCCGGACGAACCGTTTCGCCGGCTTCCCGATGGCCGGCTCGGCGGTCTCCGCGGCGTAGCGGGTGCGCTTGGCGGCCTTGCGCGCCTCGTGCATGGCCACGTCCCGCTCGTGGCCCTCCGGGGTGTCCAGGGCCTTCGCCATCCGCCGGGAGAGCCGCCGGGCCTCCCGCAGCACGGCTCCGGGCAGCACCTCCATCGGCGGGCGGCCGGCGTCGGGCAGCAGCGGCGGGTCGGCGACGAGCCGGTCGAGGGTGGTGAGGAGGTCGAGGTAGCGGTGGCTGTCCAGGACGCCGATGACCTGGTGGCGCGAGCCGCTGCGCCGGGCGTTCGACCAGGTGCGGAGCCGGCCGCGGACCGGGCCGACGAGCAGGGTGTGCGGCAGTTCGGCCAGCCGCTCGTGGAGGCGTTCGGTGAGCACCTCGCGGTCCCGGTCGACGCCCAGCTCGGCCGCGAGCCACTTCAGCTCGTCGCCGACGGGGTCGGTGACCTCCCGGTCGAGGACGGTGCGGAACGACCGGAAGGCGCTGCGCAGCCGGCGGGTGGCGACGCGCATCCGGTGGACGGAGTCAGGCTGGTCCCGGCGGACGGCCGGGTCCAGCTCGATGATCGCGGTGACCTGGGTGCGCAGATAGCGCAGGAGGTGGTCGCCGGCGGTGGGCCGCTCGGGGGGCTCGGTTCTCCGGCCGGGCTTCGGCTTCTTCTTCCCCTTCCCCCCTGCCGTCCCCTTCTTTCCCGCCTTCTCGCTCTTTCCCGCCTTCTCCGTCATCCCGCTCCTGCGGGCCGTGTCCGCCCAGCCGGGCGTCCCGGCCTCCGAAGGTCCCCCCGCTCCCTCGGTGGCCCCGTCGGTCTCCCCCGCCGCGCCCGTATCCCCCGTAACGCCGGGGGCGGTCTCCGCGAGGGCCCGCGCCAGCTTGGACGGACCGGCCGCGCGGCGCGCCCCGGCCGCCAGGAGCGCCTGCTCGACGGTGTCGAGGAGGTCCGGGCCGGTCCCCTCGCGCAGCTCCGCCTCGATCTCGGTCCACCGGGCGGTGCCCGACCCGCCGGCGAGCCGTTCGGCGGTGACCGCGTCGACGCACACCTCGGCGAGCACCGCGCCGTCCGCGCCGACGAGGTGCCGCAGGTCCCGGTCGGTGCGCAGCCGGACGACGGGGACGAGCGGGGCGTCGCGGACCCGGGAGCGGACGAGGGCCGCCAGGTACCGCGGCACGTCCTCGGAGAGCGGGGCGCGGATCTCCTCGCGGGTGTCGGGGCCGACCGGCAGCTTGAGGTGCCAGCCCTCGTCGTCGCCCCCGGTGCGGCGGCGCAGCGTGATGCCGTCCGCGGCGAGCCGCTCACCGGGGGTGTCGTAGTAGACGGCGTCCAGGCCGGTGACGCCCCGGTCGGCCACGGACGCGACCCCGGGGACGCCCGTGAGGTCCGGCAGCCCGTCGGCCTCGGGGGTCTCGTACTTGCGCTCGATCTCCCGCACCTGGTCGGCCATGACTCTTATCTACCCGCGGAACCCCGTTTCGATCGGCTGCCGGTCCGCGGGCCGGGTGCCCGCCGCCTCAGGCGGACACCCGTCGCTGCACCTTGATGGACTCCAGCAGCCCGACCGCGATCCAGACGGCGAACATGGAGGTGCCGCCGTAGGAGACGAACGGCAGCGGCAGACCGGCGACCGGCATGATGCCGAGGGTCATCCCGATGTTCTCGAACGCCTGGAAGGCGAACCAGGCGGTGATCCCGGCGGCGACGACCGTGCCGTACAGCTCGGTGGTCTCGCGGGCGATCCGGCAGGCGCGCCAGAGGATGACCCCCAGCAGCACGAGGATCAGACCGGCGCCGAGGAAGCCCAGCTCCTCACCGGCGACGGTGAAGATGAAGTCGGTCTGCTGCTCGGGCACGAACTGGCCGGTGGTCTGGTGGCCGTTGAACAGCCCGGTGCCGCTGAGCCCGCCGGAGCCGATCGCGATGCGTGCCTGGTTGGTGTTGTACCCGACCCCGGCCGGGTCGAGCTCGGGGTTGGCGAACGCGGCGAACCGGTTGATCTGGTAGTCGTCCAGCAGCCCGAACTGCCAGACGGCGATCGCTCCGGCCGCGCCGGCGCCGATGAGTCCGAGCACCCAGCGGTTGGAGGCGCCGGAGGCGAGCAGCACACCCAGCACGATCACCACGATCACCATGACCGAGCCGAGGTCCGGCATCAGCATGATGATCCCGACGGGCAGCGCGGCCAGCCCGAGGGCCTGGACGACGGTGCGGTGGTCGGGGTGCACCCGGTCGCCCGCGTCCACCCGCGTCGCCAGCAGCATCGCCATCCCGAGGATGATCGTGATCTTGGCGAACTCGGAGGGCTGGAGGGAGAAGCCGCCACCGATCTGGATCCATGCGTGCGAACCGTTGATGGTGGAGCCGAGCGGGGTGAGGACGGCGGCGGTGAGCAGGATGGAGAGGCCGTACAGCACGGGCACCGCGCCGCGCAGGGTGCGGTGGCCGAGCCAGATCGTGCCGATCATGAGGGCCAGCCCGATCCCGGTGTTCAGGACGTGCCGGAACAGGAAGTAGTACGGGTCGCCCTGGTTCAGCTCCGTGCGGTTGCGGGTCGCCGACCAGACGAGCAGCGAGCCGAGGGCCGACAGGGCCAGGGCCGAGCCGAGCAGTATCCAGTCGACCCGGCGCACCAGCGAGTCGCGTGCGGTGAGCTTGCCCCAGGTGCCCCGGTCGGGGGTGTACCGGCTGATGGAGAAGCTGGAGGATCCGGCCATCAGCCCCGCCGCCTCTCCACGGCCGCCGCCTGCTCGACGGTGTCGGAGTCGCTCGGCGCCTCCGGCTTGTACGGCTTGACGGGCTGGGACTCGATCGAACCGTCCTTCTCGATCTTCGGCAGCTTCTTCTGCGGCTCGGGGAGCAGAGCGCGCTTCTTGTCGATGCCGCCCTTCGCGTCGATCCCGTACAGCGCGTTGTAGATGTTGCGCACCGCGGGACCGGAGGCGCCGGATCCGGTACCACCCTGCGAGATCGTCATGACGATCGAGTAGTCCTTGGTGTAGGTCGCGAACCACGACGTGGTCTGCTTGCCGTAGACCTCCGCCGTACCGGTCTTGGCGTGCATCGGGATCTCGTCCTGCGGCCAGCCGCCGAACCGCCAGGCGGCGGTACCCCGGGTGGCGACTCCGGCGAGGGCGTCGTCCATCTGGCTCATGGTCTTCTTCGTCACCGGCAGCTTGCCGTGCGCGGCGGGCTTGATCTCCTCGACGTGCTTGCCGTCGGGGCTGACGACCGCCTTGCCCACGCTGGGGTTGTAGAGCGTGCCGCCGTTGCTGATCGCGGAGTAGACGGACGCCATCTGGATGGGGGTGACGAGGGTGTCGCCCTGTCCGATGGAGTAGTTCACCGCGTCATAGGCGTGCAGCTTCATGCCCTCCAGGCAGCCTTCGCGGGCGAGCAGCGTCTGGAAGTCCTTCTTGCCCGGCCACGCCTTGGCCTGCTTGCACCAGCTGTCCTTGTTGGCCTTCCAGAAGGCCTTCTTCCACTGGCGGTCGGGGACGCGGCCCCGGACCTCGTTCGGCAGGTCGATCCCGGTCTCCTTGCCGAGGCCGAACTGGTGCGCCGTCCTGAAGAACCAGTCCTTGGAGTTCTTGTCCGGCTTGAGCCCGCCGTCCTTCTTCCACTGCTGGTGGGCCAGGGCGTAGAAGACCGTGTCGCAGGAGACCTCCAGGGCGCGGCCCAGACCGATCGCGCCGTGGCTCTGCGACTCGAAGTTCTTGAAGACCTGTCCGCCGATGCTGTACGAGCTGCCGCAGTTGTAGCCGCCGTTGAAGTCGTACCCGGCGTTCACCGCGGCGGCGGTGGAGACCACCTTGAAGATCGATCCGGGGGCGGCCTGCCCCTGGATGGCCCGGTTGAGCAGCGGGTAGTTCGACTTCTTGCTGGTCATCCGGCTGTAGTCCTTGCCGGAGATGCCGCCCACCCAGGCGTTGGGGTCGTAGTCGGGGTTGGAGGCCATCGCCACCACCCGGCCGGTCTTGGCCTCCATCACCACGACCGCGCCCGCGTCCGCCTCGTAGTGGCGGTTGGTGTTGCGGTCCATCTGCTTCCGGGCCTCCTTCATGGCCCCGTCCAGCTCCTTCTCCGCCACGCCCTGCACCCGGGAGTCGATGCTGGTCACCACGCTGGACCCGGCGACGGACTTGTCGCTGCGGTCCTGTCCGATGACCCGGCCCAGGTTGTCCACCTCGTACCGGGTGACACCGGCCTTGCCGCGCAGGTACTTGTCGTAGCTGCGCTCCAGGCCGGAGCGGCCGATCTGGTCCGAGCGCAGCAGCGGCGAGCGGGTGTTCTTGGCCTCCTCGATCTCGTCGTCGGTGACGGGCGAGAGGTAGCCGAGCACCTGGGAGGTCCGGGACTTGGCCGGCGCGGGGTAGCGGCGGACGGCGGTGGGCTCGGCGGTGATGCCGGGGAAGTCCTCGGCCCGCTCACGGATCTGCAGCGCCTGCTGGGTGGTGGCCTCGTCGGTGACCGGGATGGGCTGGTAGGGCGAGCCGTTCCAGCAGGGCTGCGGGGTCTTGGCGTCGCAGAGCCGGACCTTCTCCCGCACCTCCTCCGGCTTCATCCCCAGGACTCCGGCGAGCCGGTCCAGGACGGCCTTGCCGTCGTCCTTCATCTTCAGCAGATCGGTGCGGCTCGCGGAGACGACGAGGCGCGTCTCGTTGTCGGCCAGCGGCACGCCGCGGGCGTCCAGGATGGCGCCGCGGGTCGCGGGCTGCACGACCTGCTGGACGTGGTTGCTGGCGGCCTCGTGGGCGTACTCGTCACCGTTGCGGATCTGGAGGTACCAGAGCCGGCCGCCCAGGGTGAGCAGCAGTGAGAACACCAGGATCTGCAGGGCGACCAGGCGGATCGTGACCCGGGGAGTGCGTCCGGTGGCGGGGATGTTGGTCATAGCGCGAAGCGCTTCCCTTGACGGTGGCGGAGGGTGACGGGCGGGCGGACGGCGGAGGCCCGGCGGGCGGCTGCTCCGGCCGCCTTCATAGCCGCTTGACCCCCTTCAGGCGTCCCGCGCCGCTCCGGGGGGACCCGCCGAGCAGACCGCCGCGCCGCCCGCCGCGGAGCCGGCCGGGGGAGCTGGTGCGGCCGCCGCCCTTGCGGGGCTTCAGCAGACTGCCGGTGGTCGCGAAGCCGCGGAGGGCGTTGTCGGCCCCGCCGGAGCCGCTGGAGGACTCGGCCATCGGGTCGTTGTCCGCGCGCCGGGCCAGGGCCATGACGCCCGGCACCACGAAGGGCGCGAGCAGCAGGTCGTAGACGGCGGCGGTGAGGACCAGTCCGACGAGACCGACCTGACGGGCCGCGGTGTCACCGACGAGGGCGCCGACCCCCGCGTACATCAGGGTGGTGCCGACGGCCGCGCCCACGACGACCAGCAGCGGGCCGACCGCCGAGCGGAGCCGCCCGGTCTCGGGCTTCGCCAGGCCGGCGAGGTAGCCGACGACCGCCAGGACGAGGGCGTAGCGGCCCACCGCGTGGTCGGCCGGGGGCGCCAGGTCCGACAGCAGGCCCGCGCCGAAGCCGACGAGGGCGCCGCCCACGTGGCCGTAGACGAGGGCGAGCGCGAGGACGACGAGCAGCATCAGGTCGGGTACCGCGCCGGGCAGTTGGAGCCGGGCGAGGATGCTCACCTGGACGACGAGCGCGACGACCACCAGCGTGGTCGAGAGCAGGATCCGGTTGAGACGCATGGGAGGTCAGCTCCTGGTGGGGCTCGCGGCGGCCGGGGTCCGGAGGTAGGCGGCGGGACTCGCCCCCTCATCGGGTGAGTCGCCGCCGGCCGGCCCGTCCGGCTCCTCCGCGGCGTCGGCGTCCCCGCCGGTGTCACCGCGGGTGTCCTCACCGCGGTTGCCCCCGTCGGCCGGCTCACTGCCTTCCTGGGACGGGCCCTCGGACCCGTCGGCCGACGGCGTGGCCGTGACGGTCACCGTGGGCGTCGGCTTCGGCTTCACCGCCGGCGGCAGCACCGCGTCCCGCGGGTCCTTGCGCGGCGGCTGGACGACGACCCCGACGATGTCGAGCTTGGTGAATCCGACGTAGGGGCGGACCTGGAGGGTCCGGGTCAGACCGCCGTTCGCGGGGTCGACGCGGACGACCTCGCCGACCGGCACCCCGGGGACGAACGGCTTGTCGGCACGCGAGCCGAAGGTGACCAGCCGGTCCCCCTTCTCCACCCGGGCCTTGCCGTTGAGCAGCTGCACCTGGAGCGGGCGGTCGCCCTGTCCGGTGGCGAAGCCCAGCTCGGCGGAGTTCTCCATCCGGGTGCCGACGGTGAAGTCGGGGTCGTTGGCGAGCAGTACGGTCGCGGTGGACGGGCCGACCGTGGTGACCCGGCCGACCAGCCCGTCGCCGTTGAGCACGGTCATGTCGCGGACGAGGCCGTCCTTGCGGCCGGCGTCGATGGTGACGGTCCAGGAGAAGCCCTGGGCCGCTCCTATGGCGATGACCTCCGCGCCCTTGATGCCGTACCGGCCGGCGCCCGCCGTCTTCAGCATCTTGTCGAGCTCCGCGGCCCGGCCCCGGGTGCGGATGTCGCTGCCCAGCTTGGTCTTGAGCGCGGCGTTCTCGTGTTCGAGTCTGCTGATCCGGTCGTGCCGCTCACCCGAGTCGCGGACGGCGCCGATGGCGTTGCCGATGGGATTCACCGCCGAGGCCACGCCGTTCTCCACGGGCCCGAAGGCCGACGCGGCGGCCTGCCGGGCGCTGTCGAGCGGCGAGTCCTCGCCACCGCGGATGTCCACCGTGATCAGTGCGAACGCGATGGCGATCAGCAGCACCAGGAGCAACCGGCTCTCTCGTGTGTCCCTCACGTGCGGCGGCCGTGCCTTCCTCGTGGGACCGGTCGGCTGCGGGCCCGGCCGGTCGGGAGTGTCAAACCTGAAAGCGAACAGGCGGTGGGTCGAATGCCGTTGTTCTGTTGTGGAGACGATCCGCCGCCGGGGAACGGGCCGCCGCGCGGGAGCAGGTCACCCGCGCGGCGGCATCCGTCCCAGCGTCATCTGCGCGGCTGGGCGTCCAGGACCTGCTGCAGCGCCTCGAACTCCTCGACGCACTTGCCGGAGCCGAGCGCGACCGAGTCCAGCGGGTCCTCGGCGATGTGGATCGGCATCCCCGTCTCCCGGCGCAGCCGCTCGTCGAGGCCGCGGAGCAGCGCGCCGCCGCCGGTGAGCACGATGCCCCGGTCCATCACGTCGCCGGAGAGCTCGGGCGGGCACTTGTCGAGCGTCGTCTTGACCGCGTCGACGATCGAGTTGACCGGCTCCTCCATGGCCTTGCGGACCTCGCTGGCGGAGATGACGACCGTCTTCGGCAGACCGCTGACCAGGTCGCGGCCGCGGATCTCGGTGTGCTCGTCCTCCTCCAGATCGAAGGCCGAGCCGATGGTCATCTTGATGTTCTCCGCGGTCCGCTCGCCGAGGAGGAGGCTGTATTCCTTCTTGATGTGCTGGATGATCGCGTTGTCCAGCTCGTCACCGGCGACCCGGATCGACTGGGCCGTCACGATGCCGCCGAGGGAGATGACCGCGACCTCGGTGGTGCCGCCGCCGATGTCGACCACCATGTTGCCGGTGGCCTCGTGGACCGGGAGGCCCGAGCCGATCGCAGCGGCCATCGGCTCCTCGATGATGTGCACCTGGCGGGCACCCGCCTGGGTGGACGCCTCGATGACGGCACGGCGCTCGACACCCGTGATGCCGGACGGCACACAGACCACGACGCGGGGGCGCGCGAGATAGCGACGCTTGTGGATCTTCAGGATGAAATAGCGGAGCATCCGCTCGGTGATCTCGAAGTCGGCGATGACGCCGTCCTTGAGCGGCCGTACGGCGACGATGTTGCCGGGGGTGCGGCCGATCATCTTCTTTGCTTCGGCACCGACCGCCAGGATGCCGCCCGTATTGGTGTTGATGGCGACGACGGATGGCTCGTTGAGGACGATCCCGCGACCCCTGACGTACACCAGCGTGTTGGCGGTCCCGAGGTCGACAGCCATGTCACGGCCGATGAACGACATATTGTTCCCCATGAGGATACGTCTGGCCTTCCCAGCTGGAACGATGATGACTTGTAGGTCGGCAGGGCGGGCGCTGTGGGCGTGGAGGTTTCCATCGTAGTCACGCTCGCGGGAACGCGCCGCTAGGGTTACTCCGCCATTGTCAGCGGAACACGCGCCTACCCCCGTATTGGTGACGTCGTGTCGGAGTGACAGGTTCCCTCAATCATCTCGCATATGCCAAGGGGCGACCGAATAAAATCGATCGCCCCAGGTCACAAGCGGATTACGGCTAACGGGGCGTCAGGCGACGCCGGGGAAGAAAATCTTCATCTCACGCTCTGCGGACTCCTCGGAGTCCGAGGCATGGATCAGATTCTCCCGGACAATGGTGCCGAAATCACCCCGGATACTGCCGGGTGCCGCGGCAATCGGGTCGGTCGGCCCCGCCAGGGTCCGCACGCCCTCGATGACACGCTCGCCCTCGACGACCATCACCACGACCGGGCCGGAGGACATGAACTCCATCAGCGGCTCGTAGAACGGCTTGCCGACGTGCTCGCCGTAGTGCTGCTCCAGCACCCCGCGGTCCAGGTCACGCAGCTCCAGCGCACTGATCGTCCAGCCGGCCTTGCGCTCGATCCGGCCGATGACCTCGCCGATCAGACCGCGTCGTACGGCATCGGGCTTGAGAAGGACGAGCGTACGCTGGCTCACGGTGCGGACTCCTTAGCTGTGTTCTCCGGGCGCGGTGACAGATGCGGCCGACGCCGCGCGGCCCGGGCCCCCGCAACAAATGTGCGGATGCGAAGAGGCTACATGGGTGATCGGCCGGGCCGTCACGCGACGCCCTCCCCCGCTTCCGCCGCCTGGGCGGCGAACCGGGCCTTCGCCTCGTCGATCTTCCGGCCGAAGTGGACCGAGGTCCACCACAGAGCAGCAAAGCACGCGCCGAGGAAGAACATCGCCGGGACGACGAAGCCGGCCGCGATCAAACCGATCTGCAGCGCCCAGCCGACCGGCACCGCCCCGGGCCGGGACAGCATGCCGCACAGCAGCACACAGAGCAGCATGGCGACACCGCTGACCGTCCAGACGGTGGCGGGCGACAGGTCCGTCATCTGCATGGCGACCAGACCGGCGAAGCCGATCACGAAGAACTCGCCGATCAGCGTGGAGGCGCAGAGGGTCCGCATCTCATCCCTTTCCGAGCAGCAGCCGGGCCTCGCCGACCGTGATCACCGAACCGGTCACCAGCACACCCGCGCCGGAGAACTCGCTCTCCTCCTCGGCCAGCGTGACCGCGGCCTCCAGAGCGTCGTCGAGCCGCGGCTCGACCTGCACCCGCTCCTGGCCGAACACCTCGACCGCGAGCGCCGCGAGCTCGTCCACGTCCATGCCCCGGTCGCTGGAGTTCCGGGTGATGACGACCTCGGCGAGGATCGGCTCGAAGGCCTCCAGGAAGCCCTTCACGTCCTTGTCGCCGCTCATGCCGATCACTCCGATGAGCCGGCTGAAACCGAACGCCTCGGTGACGGCCTCCGAAGCGGCGCGGGCGCCCGGGGGGTTGTGCGCGGCGTCCAGGATGACCGTCGGGCTCTTCCGGACGATCTCCAGCCGGCCCGGGGAGACCACCGAGGCGAAGGCGGAGCGGACCGTCTCCGGGTCGAGCGTCCGGGCGTGCTGCGAACCGATGCCGAAGAACGCCTCGACGGCGGCCAGCGCCACCGCGGCGTTGTGCGCCATATGGGCGCCGTGCAGCGGCAGGAAGATGTCCGGGTACTCACCGCCCAGGCCGCGCAGCGTCAGCAGCTGCCCGCCGACCGCGACCTCCCGGGTGGTGACGCCGAACTCCATGCCCTCCCGGGCGACGGTGGCGTCCACCTCCACCGCGCGCTTGAGCATCACCTGGGCCGCGTCCACCGGCTGCTGGGCCAGGACGACGGTGGCGTCCTGCTTGACGATGCCCGCCTTCTCCCCGGCGATCTCGCCCGGCGTGGTGCCCAGCCGGTCGGTGTGGTCGAGCCCGATCGGGGTCACCACGGCCACCTGGCCGTCGATCACATTGGTGGCGTCCCAGGTGCCGCCCATGCCGACCTCGACGACCGCCACGTCCACCGGGGCGTCCGCGAAGGCCGCGTAGGCCATTCCGGTGAGCACCTCGAAGAAGGACAGCCGGTGCTCCTGCGCGGCGTCGACCATCTCGACGTACGGCTGGACGTCCCGGTACGTCTCGATGAACCGCTCGGCGTCGATCGGAGCGCCGTCCAGGCTGATCCGCTCGGTCACCGACTGCACGTGCGGGCTGGTGTAGCGGCCGGTGCGCAGCTCGAACGCGGTCAGCAGGGCCTCGATCATGCGGGCCGTGCTGGTCTTGCCGTTGGTGCCGGTGATGTGGATCGAGGGGTAGGCCCGCTGCGGCTCGCCGAGGACGTCCATCAGCGCCTCGACGCGCACCAGCGACGGGTCGAGCCTGGTCTCCGGCCAGCGGCCGGCCAGCTCGTTCTCGACCTCCCGCAGCTGCCGGTCGGTCTCCGGGTCCGTCGGGCGGGCCGGGATCCCGTCCCCCTGCGGCGGCCCGGCCTGGGCGCGCAGGGTGCGGCTGCCGGCCTCGATCACCGCCAGGTCGGGGTCGCGGTCGGTCTCCGCGTCGACGATCTCGTCGAAGGAGTCGGGGGCGTCGGCGTCGTCGTGCTGGGGGCGCTCACTCACGCCCCCAGTCTACGGAGCCCCGATGGGCGGCTTCGCCGCCCCCGGACATGCGCGCGGGCCCCGGGGCGGTCACTGCGCCCAGGGGCCCGCGGCCACTGCTGTCGGCTGCCGGGACAGCCGGGTCCCAGCGGCTCTCCGCTGTCGGGACAGCCCGGTCTCAGCCCTGCGGAAGCCCGTCCAGCTGGGCGGAGATCCGCTCGATGTCCGCCTCGGCGGTCTCCCGGCGCTTGCGGATCTTCTCCACGACGTTGTCCGGGGCCTTGCCGAGGAACGCCTCGTTCCCGAGCTTCGCCGTGGTCTGCGCCAGCTCCTTCTGGGCCGCCGCCAGGTCCTTGGCGAGCCGCTTGCGCTCGGCCGCCACATCGATCGCGCCGGAGAGGTCGAGGGCGACCGTGGCACCGGCGACCGGCAGGGTGGCGGTGGCGGTGAAGCCCTCGCCCTCCGGCTGGAGGCGCAGCAGCTGACGGATCGCGTCCTCGTGGGCGGCGAGCGCCGTGCCGGTCAGGTCGAGCCGGGCCGGGACCTTCTGGCCGGGCTGCAGGCCCTGGTCGGCGCGGAACCGGCGGACCTCGGTGACCACCTGCTGAACGGTCTCGATCTCCCGCTCGGCGTCCCGGTCTCGGAAGCCGCTGTCGGTCGGCCAGTCGGCGATGACCAGCGACTCCTGGCCGGTGAGCGTGGTCCACAGCTGCTCGGTGACGAACGGGACCACCGGGTGCAGCAGCCGCAGCGTGACGTCCAGCACCTCACCCAGGACCCGGCGGGAGGCCTCGGCCTCCGCGCCGCCCTTGGCGAACGTGGTCTTGGACAGCTCGACGTACCAGTCGAAGACCTCGTCCCAGGCGAAGTGGAACAGGGTGTCGCTGAGCTTGGCGAACTGGTAGTCCTCGTAGTACCCGTTCACCTCGCTGACCACGGTGTTCAGCCGGGACAGGATCCAGCGGTCCTCGGGCCGGAGCCGGTCGGCCGACGGCAGCTCGCCCTCGACGGTGGCGCCGTTCATCAGCGCGAAGCGGGTGGCGTTCCAGATCTTGTTGGCGAAGTTCCGGGACGCCTGGACCCAGTCCTCACCGATCGGCACGTCGACCCCGGGGTTGGCGCCGCGCGCCAGGGTGAAGCGGACCGCGTCCGAGCCGTAGGAGTCCATCCAGTCCAGCGGGTTGACCGCGTTGCCGAAGGACTTGGACATCTTCTTGCCGAACTGGTCGCGGACCATGCCGTGCAGGGCGATGGTGTGGAACGGCGGGGTGCCGTCCATCGCGTACAGGCCGAACATCATCATCCGGGCGACCCAGAAGAAGAGGATGTCGTAGCCGGTGACCAGGACCGCGTTCGGATAGAACTTCTCCAGGCTCTCCGTCCGCTCCGGCCACCCGAGCGTGGAGAACGGCCAGAGGCCGGAGGAGAACCAGGTGTCCAGCACATCGCTGTCCTGCGTCCAGCCCTCGCCGCTCGGCGGCTCCTCGTCCGGTCCGACGCAGACGACCTCGCCGTCCGGGCCGTACCAGACCGGGATCCGGTGGCCCCACCAGAGCTGACGCGAGATGCACCAGTCGTGCAGGTTGTCGACCCAGCCGAAGTAGCGGGACTCCATCTCCTTGGGGTGGATGGCGACCCGGCCGTCGCGGACCGCGTCGCCGGCGGCCTGCGCCAGCGGGCCGGTCCTGACCCACCACTGCATGGACAGCCGCGGCTCGATGGTGGTCTTGCAGCGCGAGCAGTGCCCGACGGAGTGGGTGTAGGGGCGCTTCTCGGCCACGATCCGGCCGTCGGCGCGCAGCGCGGCGACGATCGCCGACCGGGCCTCGAAGCGGTCCAGACCCTGGAACGGGCCGTGGGCGGTGATGACGCCGCGCTCGTCGAGGACGGCGAGGTTGGGCAGGTCGTGCCGGCGGCCGATCTCGAAGTCGTTCGGGTCGTGGGCGGGCGTCACCTTGACGGCACCGGTGCCGAACTCCGGGTCGACGTGCTCGTCCGCGACGACCGGGATGCGGCGGCCGGTGAGCGGCAGCTCGATCTCGGTGCCGACGAGGTGCCGGTACCGCTCGTCCTCCGGGTGGACCGCGACGGCGGTGTCACCGAGCATCGTCTCGGCGCGGGTGGTCGCCACGACGATCTCCGAATCACCGGAGCCGTACCGGATCGAGACGAGCTCGCCGTCGTCGTCCTGGTACTCCACCTCGATGTCCGAGATGGCGGTGAGGCAGCGCGGGCACCAGTTGATGATGCGCTCGGCGCGGTAGATCAGCCCGTCGTCGTAGAGCCGCTTGAAGATGGTCTGGACGGCCTGCGAGAGGCCCTCGTCCATGGTGAAGCGCTCGCGGGACCAGGCGACGCCGTCGCCGAGGCGCTTCATCTGGCCGGAGATCTGACCGCCGGACTCGGCCTTCCACTTCCAGACGCGCTCGACGAACGCCTCACGGCCCAGGTCGTGGCGGGACTTGCCCTCCTTGGCGAGCTCGCGTTCCACGACGTTCTGGGTGGCGATGCCCGCGTGGTCCATGCCGGGCTGCCAGAGGACCTCGTACCCCTGCATCCGCTTGCGGCGGGTGAGGGCGTCGATCAGCGTGTGCTCGAAGGCGTGGCCCAGGTGGAGGGAGCCGGTGACGTTCGGCGGCGGGATGACGATCGTGTACGGCTCTTTGTCGCTCTTCGCGTCCGCCTCGAAGTAGCCCCGCTCCACCCAGCGCTCGTACAGCTGCCCTTCTACGTCGGCCGGTGCGTACTGGGTCGGCAGATCACTGGGCGCGCTGTGGGCCCCGTCGTGGGGGCGCTGGGTGTTCTCGGTCACGGCTGAAGTCTACGGGCCGCCCCAGGCCTGTTACTAACCCGTTGCCGCCCCGGGGTAAGGCGCCCGTAAGTCGTCCGGAAGGATGTGGCGAACGTGACATGTTCATAGAGGGGATGCCATGAGCTACCACCAGCCGCCGCCGCAGCCGGGTCCGTACGGCGCAGGCGGGCCGAACCCGTACGCCCAGGGCGGAGCGGCCGGCCAGCCCGGCTACGGCTACCCGCAGGCCCCGCAGGGCGTTCCGCCGCAGCAGCAGGGCTACGGCCACCCGGGACAGGGACAGGGACAGGCCGGCCCGTACGGCGGCCAGCCGCAGCAGCCGGGCCCGTACGGCCAGCAGCCGCCCTACGGTCAGCAGCCCGCCCAGGGTCAGATGCCCCAGCCCCCGCAGGGCGGCGGCAGCAAGAAGAAGACGGGCCTGATCGTGGGCGCGGTCGTGGCGCTGGCCGCGGTCGGCGTCGGCATCTACGCCCTCACCGGCGGGGACGACGGCCCGCACAAGCTGACCACGCCGGAGACCGTGGCGGGCGAGTTCAAGCGCCAGGGCCCCGGCAAGAACGACGCCAGCCTGGGGGCCTCCGACAAGAAGCAGTACAAGGAGCTTCCCGGGGTGAGCGACCCCCACCTGGTGCAGGCCGAGTACCAGAGCGCCAGCAAGAAGGCGCTCCTGTTCAGCGGCGTGTGGGGCAAGATCCAGAATCCGGAGCAGGTCGTCGACGCGATGTTCGTCGTGCTGACCAAGACCGTTCAGGAGAAGGCCAACGCCGAACCCGTCGGCAGCCCCGAGACCGCCGATCCCGGCGGGCTGGGCAGCGCGGTCATGAAGTGCCAGAAGTTCAAGGTGACCAAGGCACAGAGCGGCAAGACCTCCGAGCTGCCGGTGTGCATCTGGGGCGACTCCAGCACGGTCGGCAGCACCGTGCTCTTCGACCCGCTGGCGGCCATCACCGGCAAGGCCGACCTGGAGGCCGCGGCGAAGACGACCTCCGACGTGCGCGACGACACCCGCGTCGAACTCGAGCAGTAGGACCACCGAGAGGGACCTGATGAGTCACAACCAGCCCGGCCCGTACGGCGGTCAGCCGCCGCAGGGCCCGTACGGCCAGCAGCCGCCGCAGCCGGGCCCGTACGGCCAGCCGCCGCAGCCGCCGCAGGGACAGCCCGGGTACGGCTACCCGCAGGCCCCGCAGGGTCAGCCGGGGTACGGCTACCCGCAGCAGCCCCCGCAGGGCGTTCCGCCGCAGCAGGGCTACGGCTACCCGGCCCAGGGCCAGCCCGGCCCGTACGGCCAGCAGCCGCAGCCCGGTTACATCCCGCCGCCCCCACCCGGTGGCGGCGGCAAGGGCAAGCTGATCGGCATCATCGCGGGCATCGCGGGGGTGGCCGTGATAGCCGTCGGCGCGATGGCCCTGCTCGGTGGTGGCGGTGGTGGCGACTACAAGCTGACGGCGCCGGATACGGTGCTGAGCGGTCAGTACACCAAGGACACCAGCAAGCCGGCGGTCAGCAACGGGGAAGCCATCGAGGACAAGGGCATCGACGGCGGCACGTCCGTCAGCGGCACGTACAAGGGCGAGTCCGATGGCATGGGATTCGGTGGTGGCTACGGCGATGTTTCCGACCCCGAGGCCGCTGTCGACGCGATCCTGAAGGGCGCACTCAAGGGCGCCAAAGCCACGGAGCAGAAGCCGTCCGGCTTCGACGGCACAGTGATGAAGTGCGGCGAGAACGACTTCGGCGTGTTCTCGCAGCCGTTCTGCGTCTGGGGCGACGAGAGTACAGCCGCCATGGTGGTCTGGATGCCGAAGCAGGGCACCACCGACCCGACCGCCATCAAGCCGCCCTCGATCGAGGAGTGGGCGGAAACCACCGCGAAGCTCCGCAACGAGGTCCGCGTCAAGAAGTAGGCACCACTCCCGAACAGCGAAGGGGCACCCGGCCGTTGGCCGGGCGCCCCTTCGCGTGTGTCTTCGTCTGCGGCGCGGGTCAGGCGCTCTTCTCGTGGCGTTCGTCCTTGCCGATGCCCCGGGGCTCGCGCGGGACCAGCGTCGGGTTCACGTTGGAGTGGACGACCTCCTCGGTGATGACCACCCGGGCGACGTCCTTGCGCGACGGCACCTCGTACATCACCGACTGGAGGACTTCCTCCATGATGGCGCGCAGACCGCGTGCTCCGGTGCCGCGGAGGATCGCCTGGTCGGCGATGGCCTCCAGCGCCGGCCGGTCGAAGTCCAGCTCCACGCCGTCGAGTTCGAAGAGCCGCTGGTACTGCTTGACGAGCGCGTTGCGCGGCTCGACCAGGATCTGCAGCAGCGCCTCGCGGTCGAGGTTGTGCACCGAGGTGATGACCGGGAGGCGGCCGATGAACTCCGGGATCATCCCGAACTTCACCAGGTCCTCCGGCATGACCTCACGGAAGAAGTCCGAGGAGTCGACGTCGCGCTTGGAGCGGATCGTCGCGCCGAAGCCGATGCCCTTGGCGCCGGCCCGGGACTCGATGATCTTCTCCAGACCGGCGAAGGCACCGCCCACGATGAACAGCACGTTCGTCGTGTCGATCTGGATGAACTCCTGGTGCGGGTGCTTGCGTCCGCCCTGCGGCGGCACGGAGGCGGTGGTGCCCTCCAGGATCTTCAACAGGGCCTGCTGGACACCCTCGCCGGACACATCGCGGGTGATCGACGGGTTCTCGCTCTTGCGGGCGACCTTGTCGATCTCGTCGATGTAGATGATGCCGGTCTCGGCCTTCTTGACGTCGTAGTCGGCGGCCTGAATCAGCTTCAGCAGGATGTTCTCGACGTCCTCGCCGACGTACCCCGCCTCGGTGAGCGCGGTGGCATCCGCAATGGCGAACGGGACGTTGAGCATCCGCGCGAGGGTCTGCGCGAGCAGGGTCTTGCCGGAACCGGTCGGCCCCAGCAGGAGGATGTTGGACTTCGCCAGCTCGATGCCGTCGTCCCGGCCGCCCTGGCCGTTCTCGTCCGCCTGCACCCGCTTGTAGTGGTTGTAGACGGCGACGGACAGCGCCTTCTTCGCGGCCTCCTGGCCGACGACGTAGCCCTCGAGGAACTCGTAGATCTCCCGCGGCTTGGGGAGCTCCTCCCACCGCACCTCGGAGGTCTCGGCGAGCTCCTCCTCGATGATCTCGTTGCAGAGGTCGATGCACTCGTCGCAGATGTACACACCAGGCCCCGCGATGAGCTTCTTCACCTGCTTCTGGCTCTTTCCGCAGAACGAGCACTTGAGCAGGTCGCCGCCGTCACCGATGCGTGCCACGAGGTGCTTCCCCTTCGCCTGGGATCTGCGGCGTTGCGCAGACCCGGGTGCTTGCCTAACGACGGTACCTTGCCGGGCCCCCCGCGCGGGCCCCCCTTGGGCCGGTTCACTTGTCCGTGACCGGCCCAGGGGGCCGTCGTACCTGACCGGAGGGGTCAGCCCATCCCGACAGAGGTCTTGCGGGTGGACACGATCTGGTCCACCAGACCGTACTCGAGCGACTCCTCGGCCGTGAGGATCTTGTCGCGCTCGATGTCGTCACGGATCTTCTCGATCGGCGTGGTGGAGTGCTTGGCCAGCATCTCCTCCAGCTGCGAGCGCATCCGCAGGATCTCGTTGGCCGCGATCTCCAGGTCGGAGACCTGGCCACGGCCGGTCTCGCTGTACGGCTGGTGGATCAGGATACGGGCGTTCGGCAGCGCCATCCGCTTGCCGGGGGTGCCGGCGGCGAGCAGCACGGCCGCGGCGGACGCCGCCTGGCCCATGCAGACCGTCTGGATGTCGGGCTTCACGAACTGCATCGTGTCGTAGATCGCCGTCAGCGCGGTGAACGAGCCACCCGGCGAGTTGATGTAGATGGAGATGTCCCGGTCCGGGTCCATCGACTCCAGGCACAGCAGCTGCGCCATGACGTCGTTGGCCGAGGCGTCGTCGATCTGGACGCCGAGGAAGATCACCCGCTCCTCGAAGAGCTTGGCGTACGGGTCGTACTCGCGCACGCCCTGGGAGGTGCGCTCCACGAAGCGCGGAACGACATAGCGGGACTCTGCGTTCGGGCCCTCGTACAGGCCGCTGCCGGGGAAGTTGTTCATCGGGTTCTTCACCATCCTGGTGGCGATCATGGGCTGGGGTGTCGGCTGCGGGGTGACGCGGGGGCTCAGGCCCCGGTGCCGCCCCCGCCCGGAACGCCTACGGCAGAGGTCATGACCTCGTCGACCAGGCCGTAGTCCTTGGCCTCGTCGGCGGAGAACCAGCGGTCCCGGTCGGAGTCGCGGGTGATCTGCTCGACGGTCTGGCCGGTGTGGAAGGCGGTGAGCTCCGCCATCCGCTTCTTGGTGTGCAGCAGCCGCTCAGCGTGGATCTTGATGTCCGAGGCGGAGCCCGCCAGGCCCGCGGAGGGCTGGTGGATCAGGATCTCGGCGTTCGGCAGCGCGAAGCGCTTGCCGGGGGTGCCGGCGCTCAGCAGGAACTGGCCCATCGAGGCGGCGAGGCCCATGGCGATGGTGACCACGTCGTTCTTGATGTACTGCATGGTGTCGTAGATCGCCATGCCGGCCGAGATCGAGCCACCCGGGCTGTTGATGTAGAGGTAGATGTCCTTGTCCGGGTCAGCGGCAAGGAGGAGCAGCTGCGCGGTGATCTTGTTGGCGATGTCGTCGTCGACCGGCTGGCCGAGGAAGATGATGCGCTCGTTGAGCAGCCGGTTGTAGACCTGGTCGCCGAGGCCACCACCGATGGACGGCTCGCCGGCGGCGGAAGGCATCAGATTCGTCACGTATCCACCTGCTCGTCTCTGACGGCAACGGGCCGTCTCAGCGTCTTCTTCTGGGGCGGGGGTCGGCGGTACCGACGCTCTCCGGCGTCTCCCGGGGACTCCCCTGCCCTCGTATCTACGGACCCTAACGCGCAGGTCGGACAACGCCATCCCGCATTCAGAACTGTTCGCTGTGAGCGCAGGCTCACCGAGCGCCGCGCGGGGCCGGGGAACGCCGGTGGGCCCGGACGCCCTCAACGGACGTCCGGGCCCACCGTGCGGGCTACTGCAGCGGCGAGGCTCAGGCCTCGGGCTTCTCGTCGGCCTCGGCGGCCTTCTCGCCCTCCGCGGCCTCGTCCGAGGACGCCTCGACCGTCTCGGCGGTCTCGTCCTCCTCGTCCAGGTCCACGGTCTCGCCGTTGGTGTCCTTGACCGTGGCGGCCTCCACGACGACCGCGAGGGCCTTGCCGCGGGCGACCTCGCCGACGAGCATCGGCACCTGGCCGCCCTCGACGACGGCCTGCGCGAACTGGTCCGGGCTCATGCCGGAGGACTGCGCACGGCGCATGAGGTGCTCGGTGAGCTCCTCCTGGCCGACCGACAGCTGCTCCTTGTTGACCAGCTCGTCCAGGATGAACTGGGTCTTGATGCCCTTCTCGGCCTGCTCGCGGAGCTCGGCGTCGAACTCCTCGGCGGACTTGTTCTGGATCTTGAGGTAGCTGTCCAGGTCCAGGCCCATCTGCTGGAGCTGGTGGTTCTCCAGGTTGTGCTTGCGGGTCCGGATCTCGTCCTCGAGGAGCTTCTCGGGGATCGGCACCTCGGCCAGGGCCAGGAGGGCGTCGAGCACCTTCTCCTGGGCCTGGGTGGCCTGGTCGTACTTCTTCATCTGCTCGAGGCGCTTGCGGCTGTCCGCCTTGAGCTCGTCCAGGGTGTCGAACTCGCTCGCGAGCTGCGCGAACTCGTCGTCGAGCTCGGGGAGCTCACGGGACTGGACGGCGGTGACGTCGACCTTGACCTCGGCCTCCTTGCCCTCGGCGGAACCGCCCTTGAGCTCGGAGGTGAAGGTCGCCGAGCCACCGGCCTCGAGGCCGGTCACGGCCTCGTCGATGCCGTCGAGGAGCTCGCCGGAGCCGACGGTGTAGCTGACACCGCTGGCGACGCCGTCCTCGAGGACCTCGCCGTCGACCTTGGCCTCGAGGTCGATCGTCAGCACGTCGCCGTCGGCGGCGGCGCGCTCCACCGGGGTGGTGGAGGCGAAGCGCTCACGGAGCTGCTCGACGGACTTCTCGACGTCCTCGTCGGAGACCTCCACGGCGTCGACCTCGACCTCGATGCCGGAGTAGTCCGGGATCTCGATGGAGGGACGGATGTCGACCTCGGCGGTGAAGGCCAGCAGCTCGCCGTCCTTCAGCTCGGTGATGTCGACCTCGGGCTGACCCAGCGGGTTCAGGTCACCCTCGTTGACGGCCTCGGTGTAGAACTTCGGGAGCGCGTCGTTGACGGCCTCCTCCAGCACGGCGCCGCGGCCGAACCGCTGGTCGATGACGCGGGCCGGGATCTTGCCCTTGCGGAAGCCCGCCACCGTGACCTGCTGGTTGATCTTTTTGTACGCCGCGTCGAGGCTGGGCTTGAGCTCCTCGAAGGGCACCTCGACAGTGAGCCGAACCCGGGTCGGGTTCAGGTTCTCCACGGCGCTCTTCACGGTTGGGTCTCCTTGGGGGCTGACTTCTGGGGTTTTGCTGAGATTCAGCGGGCTGATTCAGCGGGTCGCGCCCGGTACAGAGACACACGAGCACGCAGCTTGCATAGTAACCGCAAGGCGGTTGGGCCCCACAATGTGATCTTGCTGGTCGGGGTGGCCGGATTCGAACCGACGGCCTTCCGCTCCCAAAGCGGACGCGCTACCAAGCTGCGCCACACCCCGCTGGTTGCGACACGTAGGGTACATGGCCGGACGCGGTCCGGCTGCCGCATTGATGCGGGTGGGGTGAGGTGTGCGGGAGACCGCCGGGACCCGCTACGATGCTCTGCGTGCCGCGGTCCTCACCGTCGGCGGCGCATGCGGGCGTAGCTCAATGGTAGAGCCCCAGTCTTCCAAACTGGCTACGCGGGTTCGATTCCCGTCGCCCGCTCCAGCAGGCCTCCGGCCCGGTACCGCGACCCGCTCGCGGAACCGGGCCGGAGGTGTTTTCGGGGCCGCCGCTCGCGGGGAACCCACACCCGTGACCCGGGTCGCGGCACGGGCGGGCCCGCTCACGGAGGGCGGGGACGCCGGGGCAGCGGTCGGGACCGGGCGGCCAAGGGGCACGGCTAAGGTGCCCGGCATGGAGATCTGGGTGAATCCCGCGTGCTCGAAGTGCCGGTCCGCTGTGCAGCTCCTCGACGAGGAGGGCGCCGACTACACCGTGCGCCGCTACCTGGAGGACCCGCCGGACACCGACGAGCTGCGGGCGGTACTGGACCGGCTGGGGCTGGAGCCGTGGGACATCGTGCGGACGCAGGAGGCGGAGGCCGGGGAGCTCGGCCTCAAGGCCTGGCCCCGGGAGCCGGCGGAGCGGGAGCGGTGGATCGGGGCGCTCGCGGCACACCCGCGGCTGATCCAGCGGCCGATCATCACGGCGGACGACGGCACCGCGTCGGTCGCCCGGAGCGAGGACGCGGTGCGGGACGCACTGACCCGCCGGGCCTGAACGACGCCCGGGGCTGAGCCCGGGGCACAGCCCTGGCCGGAACCGGCCGGTGTCGCACCCGGGCCGCGGGGCGTCCTGCGGCCCGGGGCGCACGCCGGGACCTGCGGTCGGCACCAAGGCGGGGGACAACCGAGCACGACGGCTGCCCTGCAACAGCTCGCAAGGCAGCCCGAGCCCGCACGGCAGCCCGCGGCCGGCCTGCGCCCGCATGACGGCGGTCATGAACCCCGAGCGCGCATGACGACCGCCACGTCACCGGACGCGCGAGCCCCACGGTGCGCGCAGTGAGCCGCGCCGGAGCAGAGGCCGAGCCGGGGAGCGGAGGAGCCTGCGGCAGCCGGAGCGCCGCGGGCGGGCCGCCTCAGAAGCTGATCTGGCTGATCATGTCGGATATCGAGTGCATGAAGCGGTTGATCGACGGGGCCATGTCGGTCGAAGCAAGGAAGAAGCCGAACAGGGCCGCGACGATGGCCGGCCCCGGCTTGATCGATCCCGAGCGGATCATGACCACCAGCACGATGGCCAACAGCACCACTACGGACAGCGAAATGGCCACAACGGATCACACCCTCGGTCTCGGTCGGAACGTCTCACCGGCCCGGGGAGCATGCCCCGCACACCCCCGATGTGACCATCGTGCCACCAACCCGATGCCACTCGGACCCCGGTGACGCATCGTCGGCAGCCTGCTCACACCCGTTGCGGGCCCGTGCACCGCAGGAGTCCGTACCCAGGGAGACCTGCACCACACAATTCAGCCACCCGGTCGCCGGATTATTGCGACTGATCGTTTCTCTGTGCACCTTCCACCCGTGCGGAGCACGCCGGTGGGAAATTCTGAATTACTCGTGAGTCGTGAGCAGCGACAACGAACGGTCATTGAACTGGACATTCCACCGGAGCCGCTTCCGGGGCATATGCACCAATTAAGGGGGATGAGCCGTGACAGAACGGACAGTTGATCCGCATCACGCACAACGGCTGAACCCCTACGTTTACTTCGCGTGAACAGGGTAGCCGTGTGATTCGTAGAGGGGAGGATGAAGGTTTTACTGAATCCACCTTCCGACGCTATGGTGCCTCAGATGTTCAGCGCTGCCACGACCCCCGCACGCGCAGTGAGGTCCAGGATCGTCTCCCCCAGTTCATGGTGGGAGGGCCTGTGACGAACACCTTGCGCCCGCACGGCTATCAGCGGACCCCGCTCCCCCCGGCCCGGGATGCGGTGGCCACGGACTCCGAGCGTCCTGCCGCAGGCGACGCTCCGGACCAGAGAAAACCCGCCACACCAGCGGCCGGAAACAAGCCGAAGCAGCGTGACTCCTTCTTCGACAACGCGAAGTACCTGGCCATCGTCCTCGTGGCGATGGGCCATGCGTGGGAACCGCTGACCGACGGAAGCCGCACCGCCGAGGCGCTGTACATGGTGGTGTACAGCTTCCACATGCCGGCGTTCATCATCATCTCCGGCTACTTCTCGCGCAGTTTCGACATGCGTCCCGACCGGCTCAAGCGGCTGGTCACCGGCGTGGCCGTGCCGTATGTGATCTTCGAGGTCGCGTACACCTTCTTCAAGCGGTGGGCGGACGACGATCCGACCCAGCCGATCAGCCTGCTGGACCCCTGGTACCTGACGTGGTTCCTGGCGGCCCTGTTCGTCTGGCGGCTGTCCACCCCGCTGTGGAAGCTCGTCCGCTGGCCGGTGCCGCTCGCGCTGGCCATCGGGGCCCTCGCCTCGATCTCCCCGGACATCGGCGACGACCTGGATCTCCAGCGGGTGCTGCAGTTCCTGCCGTTCTTCGTGGTGGGTCTGTTCATGAAGCCGGAGCACTTCCAGATGGTGCGGCGCCGTGAGGTGCGGATCCTGTCCGTGCCGGTCTTCGCCGTGGCACTCCTGGTCGCCTACTGGGCGGGCCCGCGGATGTCGTCGGCGTGGTTCTACCACCGGGACAGTGCCCAGGAGCTCACCGCTCCGTGGTGGAGCGGTCTGATCATGACGCTCGCCCTGTTCGGCTGCTCCATGGTCCTGGTCGCCTGCTTCTTCGCCTGGGTCCCCCGGCGGAAGATGTGGTTCACGGCACTGGGCGCCGGAACGCTGTACGGCTACCTGCTGCACGGCTTCCTCGCCAAGGGGTCCCGCTTCTGGGGCTGGTTCGACGACTACGCCTGGCTGCAGACGCCGTGGGGCGCGATCGTCGTCACCTTCATCGCCGGAGCCGTGGTGACCGTGCTCTGCACCCCACCGGTGCAACAGGTCTTCCGGTTCGCGATGGAGCCCAAGATGGAGTGGGCCTTCAAGAAGGATGCGGCCGAGCTGGCCCGCGGCCGGGCGAAGGCCACCACGGGCTGAACAACCTGCCGCGACCTCACGCGTGCGTCGAACGGCCCCGGAGCTTCAGGCTCCGGGGCCGTTCGCTGTCTCGGGGCCGTTCGCTGTCTGCGGACCGTTCGCCCCACGCCGGAGCGAGCCGTTCGCCCCACGCCGGAGGGCGGTACCCCCCACGCCCGAGCGGGCCGTACGGGGCGGACCGCGAGAGGGCCGGTCAGTCCCGGCAGATCAGCAGCAGCGCGCGGTCGTCGTTGACGTCCTTGGCCACCGCTTCGATCAGGTGCCAGGCCGCACCGTGGAAGCCGGAGGCGACATAGCGGTCGGCCTCGCCGGTGAGCCGGTCGATGCCCTCGGTCAGCTCGCGCTCGGCGGACTCGACCAGACCGTCGGTGAACAGCATGAGCACATCACCGGGGCGCAGGGTGCCCTTGATCGGGTCGAACTGGGCGCCGTCGTACACCCCGAGCAGCGGGCCCTCCGCGCCCTGCTCCTCCCAGCGGCCGGTCCCGGCGCTCAGCTGGAGCGCCGGGAGGTGGCCCGCCGACAGCAGCTCGTAGTCCCCGCTGTCCAGGTCGAGGACGAGGTGGATCGAGGTCGCGAACCCCTCGTCCCAGTCCTGACGGAGCAGATACGCGTTGGCGGCGGGGAGGAAGGCATGGGGCGGGAGCGAGCCCAGCAGGCCGCCGAACGCACCGGAGAGAAGGAGGGCGCGGGAGGCCGCGTCCATGCCCTTGCCGGAGACGTCGGTGAGCACCACCTCGAGCGTCCGGCCGCCGTTGGTCCGTCCCGCGACGACGAAGTCGCCGGAGAAGGACTGGCCGCCGGCGGGACGCAGGGCCATCTCCCGGTGCCAGCCCTTGGGCAGCTTCGGCAGCTTGCTCTGCACCCGGATCCGCTCGCGCAGGTCGAAGAGCATGGTGCCGCCGCGCCGCCAGGGCACCCCGACCCGGCTGCGGAACTGGGCGATGACCAGCCCGACGAGGCCCACCGCACCCACCACCAGCACGGTGCCGGGGGTGACCCGGGAGGGCCCCTGGGAGTACGGGCCGAGGATCGCCGCCTCGGTGATCAGCGCCGCGGCGGCCCCGGCGTAGAGCAGCAGCAGGCTGGAGGGCCGCAGCAGCAGCCCGCCGACGACGACGGGGAGGACGAGGGCGGCCGGCGGGCACCAGTCGGGCACGGTGATCGTCGCGGTGGCGATGGCCGGGACGGTGAGCAGCAGGGCGGCGAGGGCGATCCAGTCGGAGCCGTCGCCGCGGAAGTAGTCGACTCCGGCCCGGCGCAGGCCGATGCGGGCCCGGTGCAGTTGCTTGCGCACCCGGGCCGTCAGGGTCTCTGCTCCCGCGACGCGTGCCATTTCACCGGGACCCTATCCACCCGTTCGGCGGCGCGTCGATTCACGGCGCGCCGCTTTTCGCCGTATCCGGTGTTCAGCCGGGTGGGGTATGGACGCGTGTGCGAAAAATGCGGTCGCTCGGGGGAGAACGCGCTGATAGGGATGGCGTATGACAACAGAGTCGCGTGTGCTGCGCCGTGATGAGTGGGACACCTGGTACAGCACGCTGGAGCTCGCCTTCGGCGGGGTGGCGGAGCCCGCCGAGGAGCGGGAACTCTGGCAGGAACTGACCGAGGTGGAGCGGTCCATCGGGGTCTGGGACGGCGGGAGCTGTGTGGGGACGGCCGGGGCGTTCAGCTTCCGGATGTGCGTGCCGGGCGGCCGGATCGTGCCCGCGGCCGGGGTCACCATGGTCGGGGTGACGCCGACGCACCGGCGGCAGGGGGTGCTGCGCTCGATGATGCGGCGGCAGCTCGACGACGTGCGGGCCCGGGGCGAGTCGCTGGCGGTGCTGACGGCGTCGGACCCGGCCGTCTACGGGCGGTTCGGCTACGGCACGGCGAGCGAGCGGATGTCGGTGGAGGTGGACACCGAACGGGTCCGGCTGACCGTTCCGCCCGGCACGGACGACGTACGGCTCCGGCTCGTGCCGCCGCGGGAGGCGCAGGAGGTGTGCGAGGCGCTCTACGCCGAACGGGTCACCACGCGGCCGGGCATGCTCGCCCGGCTCCCCGGGTGGGAGCGGCTGCCGCTGCTGGATGCCGCGGCGTCGCGGGCGGGTGCCTCGCCGCTGCAGTGCGTGCTGGCGGAGCGGGACGGTGCGGTCACCGGATACGCGCGCTACGCGGTGCGCCCGGACTGGGAGGCCGCCGGGCCGACGGGCACGGTGGTGCTGCGGGACGTCGAGGCGCGGGATCCGGCGAGCTACGCCGCGCTGTGGCGGTTCCTCTGCGACATGGAACTGACCGTGCGGATCACCCACACCAACCGTCCGGTGGACGATCCGCTGCTCCAACTGGTCTCGGACGTCCGCCGCTGCAACATCCGCATCCGGGACCAGCTCCATGTGCGGCTGGTCGAGGTGGGCGCCGCCCTGGCGGCGCGGACCTACGCGGCGCCGGTGGATGTGGTGTTCGAGGTCGCGGACGCGTTCTGCCCCTGGAACGGGGGGCGTTGGCGGCTGACCGGCGACGCGCGGGGCGCCTCCTGCGAGCCCACCGGCGACGAGCCCGATCTGCGGCTCTCGGTCCGGGAGTTGGGCGCCGCCTATCTGGGCGGGTGCACCCTCACGGCGCTGGCGGACGCGGGCCGGGTTCAGGAGCTGCGGCCGGACGCGCTCGCCGAGGCGTCGGCGGCCTTCCGGAGTGATCGCGCGCCCTGGCTGCCGCACGGGTTCTGAGCGGTTCCGCCGCACTACCACTCATCGTCGGCCCCGCGGCCCCGGGGCCGACGGCCGCTACCGGCGCTGGCAGTCCGGGCACCAGAAGAGATTGCGGGCGGCGAGGTCGGCGGTGCGGACCTCGCCGCCACAGATGTGGCAGGGCTGCCGGGCCCTGCGGTAGACGTAGACCTCGCCGCCGTGGTCGTCGACGCGCGGCGGGCGGCCCATCGCCTCGGGGGTGTGCTCGGGGCGGACGGTGTCGATCCGGTTGTTCCGGACGCCCTCCCGCATCAGGGCCACCAGGTCGGCCCAGACGGCGTCCCACTCGGCGCGCGTCAGGTCGCGCCCGGCGCGGTACGGGTCGATGCCGTGCCGGAAGAGGACCTCGGCGCGGTACACGTTGCCCACCCCGGCTATCACCTTCTGGTCCATGAGCAGCGCGGCGACGCTGGTCCGGCTGCGGCTCACCCGCCGCCAGGCCGCTTCGCCGTCGTCGCCGGGCCGCAGCGGATCGTCGCCGAGCCGGTCGTGCACGGCCTGCTTCTCGGCGGTGGTGATCAGCTCACAGGTGGTGGGGCCGCGCAGGTCGGCGTAGTGGTCCTCGCCGGTGAGGCCGCCGGCGAGCCGCAGCCGGACCGCGCCGACCGGCGGCGGGGCGGGGCCGTCGCCGAAGCCGACCTTGCCGTAGAGCCCGAGGTGGATGTGTAGCCAGCCGACCGCCTCGAAGCCGAGGAAGAGGTGCTTGCCGTGGGCGTCGGCGCCGCTCATCACCTGGCCGTCGAGGAGGGCCGCGCCGTCGGAGAACTTGCCCTGGGGGCTGGCGGCCCGGACGGGCCATCCGGCGAAGCGCTCGAGGCAGTCCGCGGCCAGGCGGTGGATCGTATGCCCCTCGGGCACAGGTGTCTCCTCGGATGCGGTGCGGCATGCCCGGCCCAGGGCGCAAGGACATGCGGTGCGGCATGCCCGCACCGGCGCGCCGGGGCGCACGGGCAGGACCCAGCCCGACCCGCAACCCCGGCCCCGGGCGCCGCCGGGGAAACGGACGGCGCCCGAGCCCTTGGTGCCCGGGCGGATGGCGGAGCGAAGCCGGGCCGGCGGTCCGCCGGCCCGGTGCCCGCGGGGTTACGGCTGGGGGTGGTGGGCCGGGATCGGGGGGAGCTCGCCGGTCGTCTCGTAGGCGCTCAGCATCTCGATCCGGCGGGTGTGCCGCTCCTCGCCCGAGTACGGCGTGTTGAGGAAGATCTCGACGAACTTCGTCGCCTCGTCCCGGGTGTGCATCCGGCCGCCGATGCTGATGACGTTGGCGTTGTTGTGCTCACGCCCGAGCTCGGCGGTCTGCTCGCTCCAGGCCAGCGCGGCGCGGACGCCCTTGACCTTGTTGGCCGCGATCTGCTCGCCGTTGCCGGAGCCGCCGATCACGATGCCCAGGCTCTCCGGGTCCGCGGCGGTACGCTCCGCGGCGCGGAGGCAGAACGGCGGGTAGTCGTCCTGGGCGTCGTAGATGTGCGGGCCGCAGTCGACGGGGTCGTGGCCCTGGGCCCGGAGCCACTCGACGAGGTGGTTCTTGAGTTCGTAACCGGCGTGATCGGAGCCGAGGTAGACGCGCATGGACCGAGTGTGACATGCCCGTGCCCCGGCTTTCGTCACTGGGTGTGACGTGTCACATCTCAAGGGAAGCTCAAATACAACGATCCGGAATCAAAGGTTTTCCTTCTCCTTCTCCTGAGATTCACTGGCCGAGCTCGTAACCCGAGAGCTAAGGACCCCGCACATGAGCGCGCAGTCGACGCCCACGAAGGTGGACGCCACACCCGGCGGCCCCGGACAGGGCCCCTCCCCCGACGGTCTCAAGGCCGGACTGAAGAACCGTCATCTGTCGATGATCGCGATCGGCGGCGTCATCGGCGCCGGCCTGTTCGTCGGCTCGGCTTCCGGCATCGCCGCCGCCGGCCCCGGCATCCTGCTGTCGTACGCCCTCGTCGGCGCGATGGTCGTCTTCGTGATGCGGATGCTCGGCGAGATGGCCGCCGCCAACCCGACGTCGGGCTCGTTCTCCGCCTACGCCGACCAGGCCCTCGGCCGCTGGGCCGGCTTCTCCATCGGCTGGCTGTACTGGTTCTTCTGGGTCGTGGTGCTGGCCGTCGAGGCGACGGCCGGCGCCAAGATCCTGGAAGGCTGGATGCCGGCCGTACCGCAGTGGGGCTGGGCACTGATCGTCATGGTCGTGCTCACCGTCACCAACCTGGCCTCGGTCTCCTCCTACGGTGAGTTCGAGTTCTGGTTCGCCGGTATCAAGGTCGTCGCGATCGCGGCATTCATCGTCATCGGCGGCCTCGCGGTCTTCGGTCTGCTCCCCGGTTCCGGGCACGAGGCGACCGGCTTCGCCAACCTCACCGGACACGGCGGATTCCTGCCGAACGGACCGGGCTCCATCCTCACCGGTGTGCTGATGGTCGTCTTCTCCTTCATGGGCAGCGAGATCGTCACGCTCGCCGCCGGTGAGTCCGAGGACCCGCAGCGGGCCGTCACCAAGGCCACCAACAGCGTGATCTGGCGGATCGGCGTCTTCTACCTGGGCTCGATCCTGGTCGTGGTGAGCCTGCTGCCGTGGGACTCCAAGGCGATCGCCAAGGACGGCTCGTACGTCGCGGCGCTCAACACGATCGGTATCCCGCACGCCGGCGAGATCATGAACTTCATCGTGCTGACCGCGGTGCTCTCCTGCCTCAACTCCGGCCTCTACACGGCCTCCCGCATGGCCTTCTCGCTGGGCCGGCGCGGTGACGCACCCAAGGCGTTCGCCCGTACCAACGCCCGCGGTGTCCCGCAGGCCGCGATCCTGGGCTCGGTCGTCTTCGGCTTCGTCGCGGTGTTCTTCAACTACAAGTGGCCGGACACCGTCTTCCAGTTCCTGCTGAACTCCTCGGGTGCGGTCGCGCTCTTCGTGTGGCTGGTCATCTGCTTCACCCAGCTGCGGATGCGGCGCATCATCCTGCGCGACAACCCGGACAAGCTCATCGTCCGGATGTGGCTCTTCCCGTACCTGACCTGGGCGACCGCCGCGATGATCGGCTTCGTGCTGGTCTACATGCTCACCGACGACGCCGGGCGCGAGCAGGTGATCCTGTCGGCGGCGGTGGCGGCGCTGGTGGTGGCCATCGGTGTGGTCAAGCACCGGGGCAGCAAGGCGGCCGTGACCGAGGGCTGATGCCCGCCGGAAGCCGCTGAACGCGCGAACGGGCCGGGGCCCGCACCCACGTCGATGGGTGCGGGCCCCGGCCCGTTGTGTGTCGGGAGCGGTCAGCCGCGCCGGCCCGCGAGCTTCCAGGCGGCGGGCAGCGCGCCCATCGCCAGGGCGGCCTTGACGGCGTCGCCGATGAGGAAGGGGACGAGTCCGGCCGCGACCGCCTCACCGAGGGAGAGGTGCGCGGCGAGCGCCAGGTAGGGCACGCCGACCGCGTAGATGATCGCCGAGCCGAGGGCCATGGTGCCGGCGGTGCGCAGCACGCCGCGGTCGCCGCCGCGCCGGGCGAGCGCACCGACGACGGTGCCGGCGAGCAGCATGCCGAGGACGTAGCCGAAGCTGGCGGAGCCCGCGCCCCCGGCGAACCACGGCATCCCGGCCAGGCCCGCCAGGGTGTAGAGGGCGAGGGAGAGGAAGCCCCGCCCGGCGCCGAGGGAGGCACCGACGAGGAGCGCCGCGAACGTCTGTCCCGTGACGGGCACCGGGGAGCCGGGGACGGGGACGGAGATCTGCGCGGCGAGGCCGGTCAGGGCGGCACCGCCGACGACCAGGGCCGCGTCGCGGACCCGGGCGCGGGAGGCGGTGGCGGCCGGCAGCAGGTCGGCGAGGACCGCACCGGGGCGGCTGGTGACGGCGGCAGTGCTCATTCAGGGCTCCGCGGGGTGAGGAGGGACAGGACTGACCAGGGTGACGTTAGCCCAGGCGTCAGCATCCGATCACCGTGAGCAGCCGACAAAGGCGTGATCAACGGCTTGGTGGGGTCCCGACAATCCGCAGCTGCCGCACACCCGTCGCCGATGCCGGTGTTTGGGCAGGTCACGTGATGCTGGTCACGCGGGGTGCGGAGCGCTCAATATCGTTTTGCGGTGGCTGCCACCGCACAGAGAGACTGTGGGGTCCCACCAAAGCTCCACAGACCCTTGCGAGAGTACGAGCGCCATGCACGACGCGAAGACCGTCACCGGGCCAGGCCGGGAGACCGGCACCGGAGATGACGGGAAGGAGCCGCTCTCCCCAGGGCTCAAGCAGCGCCATCTGACCATGCTCGGCCTCGGCGGGGTCATCGGAGCCGGGCTGTTCGTCGGCTCGGGCGCGGGGATCGCCGTCGCCGGTCCGGGCATCGTCCTCTCGTACCTGATCGCGGGCGGTCTCGCGATGCTGGTGATGCGGATGCTGGGCGAGATGTCGGCGGCGATGCCGGCCTCGGGCTCCTTCTCGGTGCACGCGGAGCGGGCGTTCGGGCGCTGGGCGGGGTTCACGGTCGGCTGGCTGTACTGGTTCATGCTGGTCGTCGTCCTCGCGGTGGAGGCGACGGGCGCGGCGCAGATCGCGAACGGCTGGGTGCCGGCGGTGCCGCAGTGGGCCTGGGTGCTCCTCTTCATGACGGTGTTCACCGCGGCCAACCTCACCGCCGTGAAGAGCTTCGGCGAGTCCGAGTTCTGGTTCGCGGCGCTGAAGGTCGGCGCGATCGTGCTGTTCCTGGTCCTCGGCGTACTGGCGGCCCTCGGACTGCTGCCGGAGACCGAGGCGGTGGGGCTGTCGAATCTGACCGGGCAGGGCGGCTTCCTGCCGAACGGCTGGTCCGGTGTGGTCTCCGGAGTTCTCGCCGTGGTCTTCGCCTTCGGCGGTCTGGAGGTCGTCACGATCGCGGCCGCCGAGTCGGACGACCCGGCGCGGGCGGTCGGCCGCGCGGTGCGCAGCGCGGTCTGGCGCATCCTTTTCTTCTATGTGGGCTCGATGCTCGTCATCGTGACCGTGCTGCCCTGGACGGCGATGAAGCCGGGCAGCAGCCCGTACGTGGCGGTGCTCGACCACATCGGGGTGCCGGCCGCCGGCCAGATCATGAACATCGTGGTCTTCGTGGCGCTGCTCTCCGCGCTCAACGCCAATCTGTACGGCTCGTCGCGGATGGTGTTCTCGCTCGCCGAGCGCGGTGAGGCGCCGCGGGCACTGCTGAGGGTGGGGCGCGGCGCGGTGCCGCGCCGGGCGGTGCTGGCGTCGGTGGCGTTCGGCTTCGTGTCCGTACTGCTCAATCTGAAGTGGCCGGACTCCGTCTTCCTCTACATGCTCAACGCGGTGGGCGCGGTGCTGCTGGTGGTGTGGGGTCTGATCGCCGCCTCGCAGCTGCGGCTGCGCCGGGAGATCGAGCGCACGGCGCCCGAGCGGCTGACCCTGCGGATGTGGGGCTTCCCCTGGCTGACCTGGACCGCGCTGGCCGGAATGGCCGCCGTGCTGCTGCTGATGCTCACCGATGACGCCGCCCGCCCGCAGGTGCTCTGGTCGGGCGCGGCGACGGGCGCGGTGCTCCTGGTGGCGTGGATCCGGGAGTTGCGGGTACGCGCCTGACGATCCGGTACCGGCCCCCGCGGCCGGCGCCGGATCCCGCTGCCTCCCGGGGGGGGTGGCCGGGGTCACCATGCGTGCTCGTCGCGCGGCTGTGCCCTGGCACTTTGCGTCTCCTGACGAAGCGGCAGGTGCGGAGAGTGAGGAAGACGTCCGGATAGCGGGCCATCGTGGACGCGGTGTTGTTCTGAGCGGTACGCCCCCTCACACTGATGCAGCCCTCTGACGTTCTCACGTAATGGACGCATTGCCCATGAATCGGACACCTCCGCCGTCTGCGCCCGCGCGCGACACCCACGCCGCGGCGCCGGAGAGCGGTACCCCGCTCTCCCACGGCCTCAAGCAGCGCCATCTCTCGATGATCGCCCTCGGCGGGGTGATCGGCGCCGGCCTCTTCATCGGTTCGGGCGCCGGGATCGCGGCTGCCGGACCGTCGATCGTGCTCGCCTACGCCGCCTCGGGCCTGCTGGTCCTGATGGTCATGCGGATGCTGGGCGAGATGTCGGCGGCCAACCCGGCCTCGGGCTCCTTCTCGGTGCACGCCGAGAAGGCGATCGGCCCGTGGGCCGGCTTCACCGCGGGCTGGATGTTCTGGACCCTGCTCTGCGTGGGCATCGCGGCCGAGGCACTGGGCGCGGCCGGGATCATGACGAGCTGGTTCCCGGGCACCGAGTCCTGGATGTGGGTCGCCCTCTTCATGGCGATGTTCTGCGGCACGAACCTGGCCGCGGTGAGCAACTTCGGCGAGTTCGAGTTCTGGTTCGCCGCGCTGAAGATCGCCGCGATCGTGGCCTTCCTGGTCCTGGGCACCCTCGCGATCCTGGGCGTGCTGCCCGGCTCGGACGCCCCCGGCACCAGCAATCTGACCGGTGACGGCGGCTTCCTGCCGAACGGGCTCGACGGACTGGTCGTCGGCCTGCTGGCCTCGGTGTTCGCCTACGGCGGCCTGGAGACGGTGACGATCGCCGCCGCCGAGTCGGAGGACCCGCGCAAGGGCGTGGCCCAGGCGGTGCGCACGGCGATGTGGCGCATCGCCCTGTTCTACGTCGGCTCCATGCTGGTGATCGTCACGCTGGTGCCGTGGGACGACAAGGCGGTCGTGGCCGACGGTCCATACGTCGCCGTCCTCGACTCGCTGGACATCCCGGCCGCCGGTCAGGTCATGAACGTCGTGGTGCTCGTCGCCCTGCTCTCCGCGATGAACGCCAACATCTACGGGGCCTCCCGGATGGCCTACTCGCTGGTCTCCCGCGGCGAGGGTCCCCGGATCCTGGGCAAGGTCAGCGGCGGGGTGCCCCGCGCGGCGGTGCTCGCCTCGTCCGCGTTCGGCTTCTTCGCGGTGCTGCTGAGCTACTGGTGGCCGGACACCCTGTTCGCGTGGCTGCTGAACATGGTCGGCGCGGCGGTCCTGGTCGTCTGGGGCTTCATCGCCGTCTCGCAGCTGGTGATGCGCCGCCGCCTGGAGCGCGAGGCGCCGGAGACGCTGTCCGTCCGCATGTGGGCGTACCCCTATCTGACCTGGGTCGCGCTGGCGGGTGTGGTGGCCGTGCTGCTGCTGATGCTCCGCGAGGGCGACACCCGGACGCAGTTCCTCTTCACCGGCGGCCTGACGGTGGTGCTCTCCGTCGTCGGCTACATACGGCAGCGGGCGGTGGCCGCCGGCAGCTGACGCGCCAGGCGCCCCGCGGGTCTTGAGACGACCCGTGCACGGAGGCGGCCGGGTCCTCGGTCCGAGGTCCCGGCCGCCTCCGACTTTTTGCCCGGACGCCCCGGCACCTCCGCCGACGCCGGACTCCTGCTGATAGCGTGCACTTGCAAGTTGATTGCAATAAGCGTTGTCGAAGGGCGTCGTCCATGGCCATCTACACACTTCCCGAGCTCCCGTACGACTACTCCGCCCTGGCTCCGGTCATCAGCGGGGAGATCATCGAGCTGCACCACGACAAGCACCACGCGGCGTACGTCAAGGGCGCGAACGACACGCTCGAGCAGCTGGAGGAGGCCCGCGCCAAGGACCAGTGGGGCTCGATCAACGGCCTCGAGAAGAACCTGGCGTTCCACCTGTCCGGGCACATCCTGCACAGCATCTACTGGCAGAACATGAGCGGTGACGGCGGCGGCGAGCCGCTGGAGAAGGACGGCACGGGCGAGCTCGCCGACGCGATCGCCGAGAACTTCGGCTCGTTCGACCGCTTCAAGGCCCAGCTCTCCAAGGCCTCGGCCACCACGCAGGGCTCCGGCTGGGGCGTGCTGGCCTTCGAGCCGGTCAGCGGGCGCCTCATCGTCGAGCAGGTCTACGACCACCAGGGCAACGTCGGCCAGGGCAGCATCCCGATCCTGGTGTTCGACGCCTGGGAGCACGCCTTCTACCTGCAGTACCGCAACCAGAAGGTGGACTTCGTCGAGGCCATGTGGCGGGTCGTCAACTGGCAGGACGTCGCGGAGCGTTACCGCGCCGCCAAGGAGCGCGCGACCGGGCTGCTGATCGCCCCCTGACGCCGCCTCCCCGGGAACCTCCTGCTCGTGATCGTCTTCTCACCCTTCACGGCAGGCGGAACGGAAGGCCCCCGCGCGTATGCGTCGCGCGGGGGCCTTTCGCCTGCCACCGTACGGGACCGGACGGGCCCGGGGCCCGACGCACCCCCGGTCGGTCGCACCCCCGGTCGGTCGCGCTCCCGGTCAGTCGAAGGCCGGCCCCCGGTCCCGGGTGCGCTTGATCTCGTAGAAGCCCGGGGTGGAGGCGACCAGCAGCGTGCCGTCCCAGAGCCGGGCGGCGGCCTCGCCCTTGGGGGCCGGGGTGACGACGGGCCCGAAGAAGGCGATCCGCTCGCCGTTCTCCCCCGGTACGGCGATCACCGGGGTGCCGACCTCCTGGCCGACCAGGTCGATGCCCTCCCGGTGGGAGGCCCGCAGCACGGTGTCGTACACATCCGAGCGGGCGAATTCCGCCAGCTCGGCGGGGAGGCCCGCGTCGGCCAGGGCACCGGCGACCGCCTCGGGCGTCGGCCCCTCGCCCCGGTTGTGGAAGCGGGTGCCGAGGGCGGTGTACAGCGGGCCGAGCACCTCGGAGCCGAACTTCTGCTCGGCCGCGATCGCGACCCGCGCCGGCCCCAGGCCGCGGCCAGCTTCGCCCGGTACTCCTCGGGCAGCTCGTCGAGCTTGTTCTCGTTGAGCACCGCGAGGCTCATCACCCGCCACCGCACGGCGACCGGACGGACCTTCTCCACCGCCAGCATCCAGCGGGAGGTGATCCACGCCCACGGGCAGAGCGGGTCGAACCAGAAGTCGACCGGGGTCGTTCCGGACGGAGTCGGGGCGAGCGGCTTCTCGGACGGGGCGGCCACAGGGATCTCCTCACACGGACGTCATGGCTGGTCGTTCCGGCAAACGTCCCGGGGCGCCGCGGCCATTCCCGACTCCCCTCCGTCAGCATGCCGTGACACCATGGCGGCGTTCGGAGTGGGACGAGGATCACCGAAGGAGCCGTCGTGCGGCGTGAGAACCTGACTCGTGACGAGGCCCGGGAGCGGGCCCGGCTGCTGTCCGTGGACGGGTACGACATCTCGCTGGACCTGCGTTCCGCGGTCGGCCCGGAGCCCGACGGGCAGCCGCGCACCTTCCGCTCGGTGACGACGCTCCGGTTCCGCTGCGCCGAGCCGGGCGCCGCGACCTTCGTCGACCTGATCGCCCCGGCCGTGACGTCGGTGGTGCTCAACGGCCGTGCGCTGGACCCGGCAGCGGTGTTCGACGGGGCCCGGATCGCGCTCGACGGGCTGGCCGCGGAGAACGTCCTCACGGTGGACGCGCAGTGCGCCTACAGCAGGACGGGTGAGGGGCTGCACCGGTTCGCCGACCCGGAGGACGGCGAGGTCTATCTCTACACGCAGTACGAGCCGGCCGACGCCCGCCGGGTCTTCACCACCTTCGAACAGCCGGACCTCAAGGCCCCGTTCACCTTCGAGGTGACCGCCCCGGCCGACTGGACCGTGATCAGCAACGCCGTCGCGGAGGGCGAGCCGGCCGCGGCCGGACCGGGGGCGGCGACCTGGCGCTTCGCGCCCACCCTGCCGATCTCGACGTACATCACGGCGGTCGTCGCGGGGCCGTACCACGTGGTGCGCGAGCGCTACAGCCGTAAGGCCGCGGACGGCTCGGTGCTGGAGATCCCGCTGGGCGCGCTCTGCCGCAAGTCGCTGGCCAAGCACTTCGACCCGGACGACATCTTCACCGTCACCAAGCAGGGCCTGGACTTCTTCCACGAACACTTCGACTACCCCTACCCGTTCGGCAAGTACGACCAGGCGTTCGTGCCGGAGTACAACATCGGCGCGATGGAGAACCCGGGCTGTGTGACCTTCCGCGAGGAGTTCGTCTTCCGCGGCCGCGTCACCCGGACCTCCTACGAGCAGCGGGCGAACGTCATCCTGCACGAGATGGCGCACATGTGGTTCGGCGACCTGGTCACCATGGAGTGGTGGGACGACCTGTGGCTCAAGGAGTCGTTCGCCGACTTCATGGGCGCGTTCGCGCTGGTGGAGGCGACCCGCTTCGACAACGGCTGGATCACCTTCGCCAACCGCCGCAAGGCCTGGGCCTACCGCGCCGACCAGCTGCCCTCCACCCACCCGATCACCGCCGACATCCGGGACCTGGAGGCCGCCAAGCTCAACTTCGACGGCATCACCTACGCCAAGGGCGCCTCGGTGCTCAAGCAACTGGTGGCCTACGTCGGGCAGGACGCGTTCCTGGAGGGCGCGCGCCGCTACTTCCGGCGGCACGCGTTCGGCAACACCCGGCTGGACGATCTGCTCCGGGTGCTGGAGGAGACCTCGGGCCGGGACATGGCCGCCTGGTCGCGGGCCTGGCTGGAGACCGCGGGGGTCAACGCGCTGACCCCGCAGGCGACGTACGACGCCCAGAACCGGATCACCGAGCTGGCCGTTCTCCAGGAGGCCGCCGAGGCGCACCCCACGCTCCGGCCGCACCGGGTCGCGGTCGGCCTCTACCGGCGGGACCCGGCCGGTGAGGAGCTGGTGCGCTACGCCCGCGCCGAGGTGGACGTGGACGGGCCGCGGACGGTCGTCTCCGAGCTGGCGGGGGCCGAGCGCCCCGATCTGATCCTGGTCAACGACGAGGATCTCACCTATTGCAAGATCCGCTTCGACGAGGCCTCCCTGGACACCCTGCGGCGGCACCTCGGTGACCTCTCCGACCCGCTGGCCCGCGCCCTGTGCTGGTCGGCGCTGTGGAACCTGACCCGGGACGGGCTGATGCCGGCCGGTGACTTCCTCGATCTGGTGCTGCGCTGCGCCGGGCGGGAGAGCGAGATCGGCGTGCTGCAGATGCTGCACTCCTGGGCGCACACGGCGCTGGTGCACCATGTGGCACCGGAGCGGCGGGAGGCCGCCGGGCTCGCCGTGGCCGACGGTGCGCTGCGCGAGCTGCGGCTGGCCGAGCCGGGCAGCGGCCACCAGCTGGCCTGGGCCCGGTTCTTCGCCCGGGTCGCCACCACCCCGGCCGATCTGCAGTTGCTCGGGGGCCTGCTGGCCGGCACGGCCCGGATCGACGGTCTGGAGGTGGACCAGGAGCTGCGCTGGGCCTTCCTGGAGCCCCGGGCGGCGCACGGGGCCGCCGGCGAGGCGGAGATCGCCGCCGAACTGGCCCGCGACGACACCGCGTCCGGCAAGCGGCACCAGGTGCGCTGCCTCGCGGCGCAGCCGTCCGCCGAGGTGAAGGCACGGGCGTGGGCGGAGGTCGTGGACTCCGACCGGCTGTCGAACGCCCTGGTGGAGGCGACCATCGCGGGCTTCGCCCAGCCGCACCAGCGGGAGTTGCTGGCGCCGTACACGCAGCGGTACTTCGAGGTGATCGAGCGGATCTGGCAGGAGCGGTCGATCGAGATCGGGATGGCGATCGTCCGCGGTCTCTATCCGGACCTCCAGGACCACCGCGAGACACCGGCGCTCACCGGGGCGTGGCTGACGGAGCACGGGGACGCGCCGCCCGCGCTGCGCCGGCTGGTGCTGGAGGCGCAGGACGACCTGGCGCGGTCCCTGCGCGCCCAGGATCGCGACGCCGGAGCGGCGGGCGCCTCGGCGAGCTGACGGGCGCCGGCCGCACGGGGGAGCTGACGGGCACCCGCCGCACGGGCCCGCTGGGGAACCCGCGGCCGGTCCTCGAACTCCCGTGCATTTGGACGGCGATGTCAGGGTTTGTCGACGGGCGTGTAACAACGGTTAGCGGGCCCCGGGCTACGGGGAATCGGCGGTTCATGAACTTCAACACGCCGCTCTCCGCCCGCCCGGTCCGCCCACGCTCCGAGCAACGCCCCCAGGTGATGACGCTACGTCAGCTACGGGAGCACGGCGCCACCGCTGCCGAGGTGGCCGACCGCATCCGGCCCGGCGGGAGCTGGCAGCAGCTCCTGCCGGGCGTCTATCTGCTGCACCCGGGAGCGCCGACCGGGGAGGAGCGGGTGCACGCGGCGCTGCTGTACGCGGGCCGGGCACCGGGATCCGAGGAGCCGGGACAGGAAGCGATGATCACCGGCCCGGCGGCCCTCGCCCTGCACGGCTTCTCCTCGGCCGCGCCCCTGCGGACGCTGGACCGCGTCGACGTCCTGGTGCCGCGCGGCCGCAGGCTGCGCTCCACCGGCCTGGTGCAGCTCGTCCGGACGCAGGCCCTGCCCGAGCCGGTGGAGATCGGCGGGGTGCCGGTGGCCCCGGTGCCCCGGGCGCTGGCCGATGTGGTGGCCCGGCTCACCGACGCCTCCGCGGTGCGCTGTCTGCTCACCGAGGCCGTGCGGGGCGGGCACTGCGAACCGGCGCCCGTCGTCCGTGAGCTGGGCCGCTGCCGGCTGCTGTCCCGGCCGCACGTCGTGGACGCCGTGGACACCCTGCTCGCGGAGGGCCGCGCGCTCACCGAGGGGCGGCTCTACGAGATGGTCCGCACCCATGCGCTGCCCGACCCGCTGTGGAACGTCGATCTGCGGCTGCCCGGCGGCCCGCACCTGGGCGGGGTCGACGCCTACTGGCCGGACCACAACGTCGCGCTGGAGATCGACGGGGGCGCCCCGCACCCCGACGACCAGGGGGTGTCCGACACCGCCCGCCGGCGGGAGTACCTGGAGCGCCTGGGCATCACCGTGGTGCACACCACCCCGGCGCGGCTCCGGGAGTCGATGGCACAGCAGGCGGCGGTGATCCGTACGGCGCTGACGGCGGCCGGGGACCGGGACCCGGCCGCGTATGTGGTGGTCCTGCCCCGGTGAGCCGTGAGCCCGCGTGCTCCCGGCCCCCATGGCACAGCCGCCGCGCCGCGTGGCCGTGCCGCGGGTTCAGCGGCGCTTCAGAACCGGCGCCCGTGTTCAGCGGCGCTTCAGCAGGAGTTCGGTGTTGCGGTCGCCGGGGTCGCCCGCGAGGGAGGTGCGCGCGCCCGGTGCGTTGAAGGACAGCTCCCGGTAGAGGGAGGCCAGTCCGGTCTGGGAGAGGTCGTCGAAGTCCGTGCGGTGCGGGGCGGCCGACTCGACGAGCGTGGTGAAGAGCGACAGGGTGCCGTCGTGGTTGTCCACCAGCTCGATGACCCGGGCCAGTTGGGGGAAGTCGACGTGCGAGGCCGTGGAGATCTCCCAGAAGGTGCCGTGCGGGATGATCTCGTTCTTGTGGCTGTGGCCGTTGATCCAGGCCAGGACGTTGCGGTGGCGCTTCAGCAGCGCGACCACCTCGTCGCCGCCGTGCCGCTTCTCGGCGGGGCGGGCCGGGTCGGGCCGCAGGTTCCGCATGGTCTTGCCGGTGTGGTGGCTGAAGACGAGGACGTGGTCGTCGCGGTGTGCGGCGAGGGTGCGGTCCAGCCAGCGGAACTGGGCGGCCCCGAGTGACCCCTCGTAGTGGCCGCCGGAGTTCGTGGTGTCCAGGCTGATGCCGAGGACGCCGTCGGAGATCCGGAACGAGTAGTAGAGGCGATCGGTCTCCAGGTTGGCGGCGGTGTAGCCGTGACCGACCGGCCCGGCGCCCGCGTACTGCGGGTCGAGGTGGGCCTTCAGGTACTCGCGCGGAGTGAACGGGGCACGCAGCGGGTCGGGCGTCACCCGGCGCATCTGCCGGGTGCGGGTCCGCAGCAGCTCCTCGTACTGCTTGCCCTTGGGGTCCTTGCCCTTCTCGACCGCGTCCCAGAGCGCGGCCGCCTCGGCCCTGGCCACGGTCTCCAGCTTGCGGCCGCCGACGGCGAAGTCGGCGAAGAAGTCCTTGCCCGGCGCGTAGCAGCCGCCCGGGAGGCCGTCGTGGTTGCCGACGGTGGAGTACCAGGGCATGCGCAGCCCCGGGCTGTTGACGCTGCGGATCGCCGCGTCAAGAAAGCCGTCCAGCCGGGGGAAGCCGAGCTCCTTGTCCGCGTCGCGCAGCGCGGAGTCCGGCTGCCAGTAGAGCTTCCGGCCGCTGTTCTGCACCCCTTCGTAGTGCCGGGGGTCGCCGGTGTTGGGGGTGATGCGGCCGCCGCTCATGGCGGTGAGGAACCAGTCCAGCTCGGACTTGGCGTTGTTGTCGGTGTTGTCGCCGGTGGTCATGACGAAGCCGAGCGGGGCGCCGGTGACCGGGCCGCCGCGCAGCCCGTTGACGCGCTCGACGAGCGAGACGGCGCCCGCCACCGACAAAGCCTCCTGCGGGCGGAAGGCGCTGATCAGCTCGGAGCGCAGGAACTCGGCGCGCAACGGGTGCTGCACATCGACCACATGAAGGTCGGTGAACTGCACGAACGAGGCGAGCGCGGTGCGGCGGTCGGTGCGGCCGGACTTCGCGGCGGCCAGCTCGGAGCGGACGACACGGGACCAGCCCGGGCCGTCGGCGAGCCGGCGGTAGCCGCCGGAGCCCCGCGGCGCGGCGACGGTGCGGAGAGTGGTGCCGGCGGTCGACGGAGCGGCGGCGGGGGCGGTCGGCGCGCCCGGCTCCGCCCGGAGGGCGCGCCGGACGGCGGGGCGGCCGGCCGTGGGCGGCGCCGCCACGGCCGAACCGCTGCCGGGGCCGAGGGCGAGGCCGAGTCCGGCGGAGGCTCCAACGGCGCCCACGGCGGCGAGCAGGGCACGGCGGTCGACGACGGACGGGACGGACCGGGTCCGGGACATGCGGGTTCCCCCCGAGTGCGTGGATGCGGGGAGACCCCCGCTCACTGGGGATGTTTGGCAGCCGGAGTTTCCGGTGTCTGAACGAGAACGAAACGACCGGCGCCGATCACCGCACATCGACGGCCGGGCGGGCGGAGCGCCATCGGCTCCTCGCGTCGGGGAGGGATGCCGCTCACCGGCTGTTCATCTGCCGGGGAAGGCGAGCTTCCGGGCGGGCGCGGGGGCGCCCAGGGATGCGGGCGTCCGGACCGTGCGCAGGGGGGCTCCGTACGCGGGGAACGTCCGGCCGTACGCGGGGACCAACCGGCTGTACGCGGAGACCGTCCAGCCGCGCGCGGGAACCGTCCCGCCCGGTGCGGGAACCGTCCGGCCCGGTGCGGGCGTCCGGAGCGATGACCACGCGCGCCGTCGGGGCGGCGACCGCGGGTGACCCGAGGTCGTCGGTCTGCCCCGGTTGATGGGGGTTCGGGGCCGTTGGCGGCTGGCGGAAATGTGCCACAGGAGGACTACGTCTCCTCAACTCTCCCCAAACGACCGTCACTTACATAAAAGTTCGGTCATCCGGTTCCGAATACCGAACAAGGATGACCATGCCTTCATCTTCGATACCCGAGCCCGCCTCGCCCGGGCACAGACGCGCGGCCCGCATCGCGATGGCCGCGGGCCTGGTGGCCGCGCTCGCCACGGCCGGTTTCACCCCCGCAGTCGCCGCGGACGGCAGCCCGTCCCCGGCTCCGGTCAAGTCGGCGGGGGGCAAGCTCGGTTCGGCCGACGCCGAGCTGCTCGCCGAGGCCAGAGCCGAGGGCGACAAGCACGTCACCATGATGATCGCCACCGCGCCCGGCGCGACCGAGCAGGTCACGAAGGAGCTCGACGCCGTCAAGGGCGCCACGGTGGGCCGCCGGTACGACAAGCTCGGCTACGTCCGGGTCACCGTGCCCACCGGCCGTGCCGACGCCGCCATCGAGAAGGCGCAGAAGCTCTCCTCCGTCCACGGCATCGACCTGCGGCAGGAGATCCCGCTTCCGGATCCGGATCCGAAGGCCGACCGCGCCAAGGGCGCGAAGGCCGCCGCGCAGGGCAGCTACCCCGGGCCCGGCAAGGACACCCCGGCCAAGAACCCGTACCAGCCCGCCTTCGAGACCGGCGCGGTCGACTTCGTGCAGGACCACCCGGAGGCCGACGGCCGGGGCGTCACCATCGGCGTCCTCGACTCCGGTGTGGACCTCGGTCACCCGGCGCTGCAGAAGACCAGCACCGGCGAGCGCAAGATCGTCGACTGGGTGACGGCGACCGACCCGCTGGTCGACCAGGACGCCACCTGGCGTCCGATGATCTCCGCGGTCGACGGCCCGACCTTCACCTACGGCGGCCGGACCTGGACGGCGCCGGAGGGCTCGTACCTGATCAGCCGGTTCGCGGAGTCCGCCACCACCGGCGGCGACATGGCCGGTGACCTGAACCGGGACGGCGACACCACGGACCGCTGGGGCGTCCTCTACGACCCGGCCGCCGGCACCGTCCGCGTCGACCTCGACGACAACGGCGACTTCGGCGACGACGAGGCCATGAAGCCGTACAAGGACGACCACCAGGTCGGGTACTTCGGCAAGGACGACCCGCAGACGGCCGTCGCCGAACGGATCCCGTTCGTGGTGCAGATCCGCAAGGACGTGCCGACCGGCACCGACGGCGGCAAGGCCGACTTCGTCAACATCGGCGTCATCGAGTCCGAGCACGGCACCCATGTCGCGGGCATCACGGCCGCCAACGGCCTGTTCGGCGGCGAGATGAACGGCGCCGCGCCCGGCGCGAAGATCGTCTCCTCCCGGGCCTGCACCTGGACCGGCGGCTGCACCAACGTCGCGCTCACCGAGGGCATGATCGACCTCGTGGTGAACCGCGGTGTCGACATCGTCAACATGTCGATCGGCGGACTGCCGGCGCTCAACGACGGCAACAACGCCCGCGCCGAGCTCTACACCCGGCTGATCGACACCTACGGCGTGCAGCTCGTCATCTCCGCGGGCAACAGCGGCCCGGGCGCCAACACCATCGGCGACCCCGGCCTGGCCGACAAGGTGATCAGCGTCGGCGCCACCGTCTCCAAGGAGACCTGGGCCGCCAACTACGGCTCCGAGGTGAAGACCGACTACGCGATGATGCCGTTCTCCTCGCGCGGCCCGCGCGAGGACGGCGGCTTCACCCCGACGCTCTCCGCCCCCGGCGCCTCGGTCAACACCACGCAGACCTGGCTGCCCGGCCAGCCGGTCGCCGAGGCCGGCTACCAGCTGCCGCCCGGCTACGGCATGCTGCAGGGCACCTCGATGGCCTCGCCGCAGGCCGCCGGCGCCTCGGCGCTGCTGCTCTCCGCCGCCAAGCAGGAGCGGATCGACCTGAAGCCGGCCGCCCTGCGCACCGCGCTCACCAGCACCGCCCGGCACATCCCCGGCACCCAGGCCTACGAGGAGGGCGCCGGCCTGATCGACATCCGGGGTGCCTGGAAGGCGATCGAGCGCGGCGCGAGCGCCCATGAGTACACCGTCAAGGCGCCGGTGAACACCGCACTCGCGGACAAGCTGAAGACCCCGGGCTTCGGCACCGGCGTCTACGACCGCGAGGGCGGCCTGAAGCCGGGCAAGTCCCGGACGTACAACGTCACCGTCACCCGGACCACCGGTCCCGACCGCGCGGTCCGCCACCAGGTGAAGCTCCGGAACAACGACGGCACCTTCCGGCTGCTGAGCTACGACGAGATCTCGCTGCCGCTGAACAAGCCGGTCACCGTGCAGGTCGCCGCGAAGCCGGAGACCGCCGGTTTCCACAGCGCGATCCTGACGCTGGACGACGACGACACCGCGGGCATCGACAAGCAGATCCTCACCAGCGTCGTGGCCGCCCGGCCGCTGGCCAAGCCGTCCTACACGGTGAAGGCCTCGGGCACCGCCCGGCGCAACGCCACCACCTCGTACTTCGTGACCGTGCCCAAGGGCGCCGCCTCGCTGGAGGTCGCGATGGGCGGTCTGAAGGACGGCAGCCAGACCCGGTTCATCGCCATCAGCCCGTACGGGCTGCCGGCCGACCCGACCTCCACGCCGAACTGCTACCCGAACTACCCGAACCCGGCGAACACCTGCCGCCCGGACCTGCGGTCCTACGCGTCCCCCATCCCGGGCGTCTGGGAGATCGAGGTGGAGTCGCGGCGCACCTCGCCGCTGCTGGAGAACCCGTACACGCTGACCGCGACCGCGCTCGGCACCACGTTCGACCCGGCGGTGCAGACCGTGCCGGAGGCGAAGGTGGGCACCCCGGCTCCGGTCGAGTGGAAGGCCGCCAACGGCTTCGCCGCCATCGAGGGGAAGCTCAAGGGCGGCGAGCTCGGCTCCGCCAAGAAGGCCCGGCCGTCGGTCAAGGACGGCGAGTCGCAGCAGACCACCGTGGTGCTCGGCGAGGACGTCTCGCGGCTCGACGTGGCGATCGGCTCGGTGTCGGACGCCAAGGCCGACCTGGACCTGAGCGTCTCGCTGGACGGCAAGGTCGTCGGGTCGTCGGCGGACGGCGACTCGGAGGAGGCCGTCAGCCTGGTCAAGCCGAAGGCGGGCACGTACACGATCACCGTGGACGGCTACGCCGTGCCCGCGGGCAGCACCGAGTACGACTACCGCGATGTCTACTCCGCCCCGTCGCTCGGCGAGGTGAAGGTCGACGGCGCCAAGGTGGTGAAGCTCGGCAACGGTGCGACCGCTACGGTCGGCGCCCAGGTCGTGGTGGCCGGCGAGGCCCCCGAGGGGCGTGAGTTCTCCGGCACGGTGAGCCTGCTGAACGCGGCCGGAACGATCACCGGGAGTGGCACCGTGCGGATCGGGAAGGTCATCCCGTAACACCGCCCCCTCCCGTCACAGCGGGAGGGGGACGGGGGCGAAGGGCGGGTGTCCATGGGGGGCGCCCGCCCTTCGGCGTTCCCCGCGGCCCCCGCATCCCGTGCGCTTCCTCACGCTCTGTCCAGGCGTTTCGCGGGCCGGACCGGGTAGGGGCACTGGCGGTCGGCCGTCCGGACAGGTGTCCGCTCTCCGGACGACCGATTGGACATTCGGGACCCTCACCGGCTCATGATGAGGGTCAGGCCGTACCAGCCCGGACGGCCACTGCGGAGAGGAAGCCGGATGAAGGTCGGAATCGTCGGAGCCACCGGTCAGGTCGGCGGTGTCATGCGCAAGGTGCTGGCCGAGCGGGACTTCCCGGCGGAGCAGCTGCGGCTGTTCGCCTCCGCCCGTTCCGCCGGACGGACGCTCCCGTGGCGGGACGGCGAGGTCACCGTGGAGGACGCGGCCACCGCCGACTACTCCGGCCTGGACATCGTGCTGTTCTCGGCCGGCGGCGCCACCTCGCGCGCCATCGCCGAGAAGGTCGCCGCGCAGGGCCCCGTCGTGATCGACAACTCGTCCGCGTGGCGGCTGGACCCGGACGTGCCGCTGGTGGTCGCCGAGGTCAACCCGCACGCCGCGGTGGACCGCCCCAAGGGCATCATCGCCAACCCGAACTGCACCACCATGGCCGCCATGCCGGTGCTGCGCCCGCTGCACCGGGAAGCCGGTCTGAGCGCCCTGGTCGCCACCACGTACCAGGCCGTGTCCGGCTCCGGTCTGGCCGGCGTCGCCGAGCTCGACGGCCAGGTGCGCAAGGTCGCCGACCGGGCCACGGAGCTCACCCACGACGGGTCGGCCGCCGACTTCCCGGAGCCGGACGTCTACCGGAAGCCGATCGCCTTCAACGTGCTCCCGCTGGCCGGGAAGATCGTCGACGACGGCCGCTTCGAGACCGACGAGGAGCAGAAGCTCCGCAACGAGAGCCGCAAGATCCTGGAGATCCCGGACCTCAAGGTCTCCGGCACCTGCGTCCGTGTCCCGGTCTTCACCGGCCACTCGATCCAGGTCAACGCCGCGTTCGACCGGCCGATCAGCGTGGAGCGGGCGTACGAGGTGCTGGCCGGCGCCCCCGGTGTCGCCCTCTCCGAGATCCCGACGCCGCTGGAGGCCGCGGGCCAGGACCCGAGCTACGTGGGCCGCATCCGGGTCGACGAGACCGTGGAGAACGGTCTCGCGCTCTTCCTGTCCAACGACAACCTCCGCAAGGGCGCGGCGCTGAACGCCGTGCAGATCGCCGAGCTGGTGGCGGCGGAGCTGAGCTGACGCGGGCGCCCGCGGGCGCGTCGCACTGTGCGGCCGGACGTCCCCTCGGGGCGTCCGGCCGTTCGGCTTCCCACCGGGCCGGGGCGGACGACGCGGCGCGTCGGGCGGGGTGACGGCACCGCCCGGGCCCCCGGACGCCCTACCACCGGGTACGCCGCGCGGCCGCGACGGCCACGGAGCCCGTCCGCAGCCGCGTGGATCATTCCTCCGTCCGCACCCGCCGCGCGTGGAAGGATGGCCGGAAAGACTCGGAAAACAAGGAGATGACCAGGTGCCTGGCACGAACCTCACCCGCGAGGAGGCGCAGCGGCGGGCCAGCCTGCTGCACGTCGACTCCTATGAGATCGACCTCGACCTGAGCGGGGCCCAGGAGGGCGGCACATACCGGTCGGCGACCACGGTGCGCTTCGACTCCGCGGAGGCCGGGGCGGAGACCTTCATCGACCTGGTGGCGCCGGCCGTGCATGACGTGGTGCTCAACGGCACCGCCCTCGACCCCGCCGAGGTCTTCCGCGACAGCCGGATCGCCCTGCCGTCGCTCGAAGCCGGCCCGAACGAGCTGACGGTCGTCGCCGACTGCGCGTACACCAACACGGGTGAGGGCCTGCACCGGTTCGTCGACCCGGTCGACCAGCAGGCGTACCTCTACACCCAGTTCGAGGTGCCGGACGCCCGCCGGGTCTTCGCGTCGTTCGAGCAGCCGGACCTCAAGGCGGCCTTCCGGTTCACCGTGAAGGCCCCCGAGGGCTGGACGGTCATCTCCAATTCCCCCACGCCCGAACCCGCCGACAACGTCTGGCGCTTCGAGCCGACGCCGCGGATCTCCAGCTACATCACGGCGCTGATCGTCGGCCCGTACCACAGCGTGCACAGCAGCTGGGAGGGGAACGGCCGCAGCGTGCCGCTCGGCATCTACTGCCGTCCGTCGCTGGCCGAGCACCTCGACGCGGACGCCATCTTCGACGTCACCCGGCAGGGCTTCGACTGGTTCGAGGAGAAGTTCGACTACGCGTACCCGTTCGCCAAGTACGACCAGCTCTTCGTGCCGGAGTTCAACGCGGGCGCGATGGAGAACGCGGGCGCGGTGACCATCCGCGACCAGTACGTCTTCCGCTCGAAGGTCACGGACGCCGCGTACGAGACGCGCGCCGAGACGATCCTCCACGAGCTGGCGCACATGTGGTTCGGCGACCTGGTCACCATGGAGTGGTGGAACGACCTGTGGCTGAACGAGTCGTTCGCCACCTACACCTCCATCGCCTGCCAGGCGCACGCGCCGGGCAGCAAGTGGCCGCACTCCTGGACCACGTTCGCGAACTCCATGAAGACCTGGGCGTACCGGCAGGACCAGCTGCCGTCCACCCACCCGATCATGGCCGAGATCCGCGACCTGGACGACGTCCTCGTCAACTTCGACGGCATCACCTACGCCAAGGGCGCCTCGGTGCTGAAGCAGCTGGTGGCGTACGTCGGCATGGACGAGTTCTTCGAGGGCGTGCAGGCCTACTTCAAGCGGCACGCCTTCGGGAACACCCGGCTCAGCGATCTGCTCGGCGCCCTGGAGGAGACCTCCGGCCGCGATCTGAAGGCCTGGTCGAAGAAGTGGCTGGAGACCGCCGGGATCAACATCCTCCGCCCGGAGATCGAGACGGACTCCGCGGGGGCCATCCGCTCCTTCGCCGTCCGGCAGGAGGCCCCGGCGCTGCCGGCGGGCGCCCAGGGCGAGCCGACGCTGCGGCCGCACCGCATCGCCATCGGCTGCTACGACCTGCAGGACGGCAGGCTGGTCCGCACCGAGCGGGTGGAGCTGGACGTCGACGGTGAGCTGACCGAGGTCCCGGCGCTGGCGGGCAAGCGGCGCCCGGACGTGATCCTGCTCAACGACGACGACCTCACCTACACCAAGGTCCGGCTGGACGCCGACTCGCTGGCCACGGTCACCCGGCACCTGGGCGACTTCGAGGCCTCGCTGCCGCGGGCGCTGTGCTGGGCCTCGGCCTGGGACATGACCCGTGACGGCGAACTGGCCGCCCGCGACTACCTCGCCCTGGTGCTGTCCGGCATCGGGAAGGAGTCGGACATCGGCGTGGTCCAGTCCCTGCACCGCCAGGTGAAGCTGGCCCTCGACCTGTACGCCGCCCCGGACTGGCGGGAGACCGGTCTGGCGCGGTGGACCGAGACCGCCCTGGAGCAGCTGCGCGCGGCCCGCCCCGGCAGCGACCACCAGCTGGCGTGGGCCCGGGCGTTCGCGGCCACGGCACGCACCGACGCCCAGCTCGACCTGGTCTCCGGCCTGCTGGAGGGCACCGAGACGATCGAGGGGCTGGCCGTCGACGCCGAGCTGCGCTGGGCGCTGCTCCAGCGGCTGGCGGCGACCGGCCGGGCGGACGAGAAGGCCATCGCGGCGGAGCTGGAGCGGGACCGGACGTCGGCGGGCGAGCGGCACGCGGCGACCGCCCGCGCGGCCCGTCCCACCCGGGAGGCGAAGGCCGACGCCTGGGCCTCGGTCGTGGAGTCCGACGAGCTGCCGAACGCGGTGCAGGAGGCGGTGATCGGCGGCTTCGTCCAGACCGACCAGCGCGAGCTGCTGGCGCAGTTCAGCCCGCGGTACTTCGCCGCGGTGAAGGGCATCTGGGAGACCCGCAGCCACGAGATGGCCCAGCAGATCGCGGTCGGGCTGTACCCGGTGCTCCAGGTCTCGCAGGCGACGCTGGACTCCACCGACGCCTGGCTGGCGTCGGCCGAGCCGTCGGCGGCACTGCGCCGGCTGGTCACCGAGTCGCGGGCGGGTGTCGAGCGCGCCCTGAAGGCCCAGGCGGCGGACGCGGCGGCAGCCGGCCGGGCCTGACCGGCACCGCACGCACGAGGGCGCCCCGGGACGAGGTCCTGGGGCGCCCTCGTGCGTGGGGCCGACGGACAGCACCTCCGCCCCGGAGAGTCAGCCGGACGGGGAGGCGTTCGCCGGACGGTCCTCCCCCGACCGGTCCTCCGCCGACCGCTCCTCCCCCGGCCAGTCGCGGCGGGTCTCCCTCAGGTGCTCCACCGCCATGGCGTCCGTCCGCTCCGGTGAGCCGCCGAGTCGGTGCACCACGACCCACTGGCCGTCCGGGAAGGCCCCGGCAAAGGCGGAGGCGTTCCGGGTGGCACCGTTGTGCCAGGTCAGCCCGGCAGCCGACTGCCAGGTCGGGGCCGGGGCACCGAGACTCCCCTCGACCAGAAGGCCGATGACGAGATCGGCCGTGGCCCGCGGTGTGGCCCACATGCCCCCGGCGGGGAGGATCGCTCCGTCCATCGTCCAGGGCCTGAGCTCCCTCCCGAACAGCCCCCGTGCGACCAGCCGTCGGCCCGGCGGACGGGCCGCCACGCCGTGCTCCAGGCCCAAGGGCTGGAGGACGTGCTCCCGCACCAGCTCCCCGTAGGGACGCGCGCCCGCCGCCACCAGGGCCGCACCGAGCACCGCGTATCCGAGGTTCGAGTACTCCGTCGACGCGCCGGGAGCCGCGGTGGTGAGCCCGTCCAGCCGCCGGATCAGGGCGCGGAGCGCATCGTCGGTGAACGCGGCGTAGGGGTCCCGGCCGGCCAGGCCCGGGGGCAGCCTCGGGAGCCCCGAGGTGTGTTCGGCGAGGTGCCGCAGCGTGATGCCGGTGCCCGCCGGGGCGTTGAGGAAACGCTCCACCGGATCGTCGGGGTCGAGTGTGCCCGCGGCGGCCAGCCGCATGAGCAGGGTTCCGGTGAGGATCTTGGTGAGCGAGCCGATCTCCACGAAGGCGTCCGGGTCGTGCCCGTGGCTCACTCGGGGTGCCGCATGGCTGCTCAACAGACAGGTGGGGACACGACGCACGGTCGGTGGGTTTCCCTTCGGGGATGGCGTGCGGACGGCGGGGGATGCGGGCGCGGGGCGGTCAGTCGCGCCGCGGCACCGCGCAGGCCGCGGTGGAGCCGGGCATGCGCAGCCGGTTGGCGGAGACCCAGGCGTAGACGCGCCGGGCGCAGAAGCGGACCCCCGGCAGGGTGAGGAGCGCCGCCGCGGCTCGGTAGCGGCGGGCCGGCGCCGACCGTACGTACGCGGCGATGGCGTCGGCTCCGCCGCACACGACGGCGGCACCCCGGAACACCAGCACCTCGTGGTCGAGCCGTTCGACATGGGGCCCGGTGACCGCGTCGGGCAGCGACTGCCACGGCACGGCCGACATCCTGGGCCGGGCCCTGGCGGTGAGCGTGTCGATCGTCCGCTGGCAGAAGCCGCAGTCCCCGTCGAAGGCCAGGACCGGCAGGTCGCGGCCGTCCGCCGGGCGGTGGTGGCGACGGCCGGGCCCGTCGGTCCGGCTCTCGTTCGGCGCTGGTTCGGACGCCATGGCGAATCCCCCTCTGCACACGCGGTCGCTTGCCATTCTGCGGCACCGGGCCCGGTGGTTCGGCCACCGGGCCGGAAGGGGCGCTCGGTCCCCCGGCCGTGGAGCCGCGCATGCACGGCCGCTCGCCCCGCAGCCCGCGCCGGCCACCGGCCCCGCCCTGCCGGACGGCCGTTGGCGTTTGCCGGCCGGCCGTTGGCGTCAAGCCGTACGGCAGCGGGCCCCATGCCGTACGGCTGCGGGCCCCATGCCGTAACGGCCGCAGGCCTCATGCCGTAACGGCCGCGGGCCTCACATCGTCCCGGCCCCTCGCTGGAGATACCCGTGCCCCGGAGGTATCCGTGCCGCTGGAGGTACCCGTGGAGCGCGGCGGAGGCGGCGAGGCAGCGCAGGCCCCGGTGGTGCAGCTCCCGTTCCCGGTCGGTCAGTTCGTCGAGCAGGCGGTCGGGGCTGCCGGTCCGGCGCAGTTCGTCCAGGACCGCCGCGATGGCGGGCAGCGGGTGGTGGGCTCGCCGCAGCAGTGCCACGACCTGCGCGAGATGCAGCTCCGAGCGGCTGTAGACGCGGTATCCCGTGGCCGGTTCACGGTCCGGCCGCAGCAGACCGCGGTCCTCCCAGAGCCGGAGGACGGCCGGCCGTACGCCCGCGGCACGGGCCACCGGGCCGATCCGCAGGCCGCCACGGGCGGTACCCGACGGTGGTGCCGGACCCGCCCACACGGTTCTCAAGGCGTCGTGCACCGCCGCCAGTTCGGCGCGCTCCCGGTCCAGCCGGGCGTGGCCGGCGTCCAGCGCGGCCAGGGCGGCGGCCAGGTCGTCGCGGTGGATCGCCCGCAGGACGGCGCGGGCGGTCGCCCAGCCGTGTCCGGCGGCCGTGGCGCGAGCGGCGGCCAGGGCATCGGCGTGCACCGCGGTGAAGACGCGATAGCCGCCGGCGGTGCGTTCGACCGGCGGGAGCAGCTCCATGTCGACGTAGTTGCGGAGCTGCTGCACCGAAATCCCCGCCGATCGCGCGAGGTCGGCCGCGCGCAGCCGGTCCGCCATGCCGCCTCCCCGTCCTCGCGCCCCGGGCCGGCACGATCGCCCCGGTGTCTCACCGCCGGTTGAGACTTTTCGGTCATCTCCTCTGGCCCACCTGCGGCAACCGTGCCCAAGTCCCTCATAGCAATGCAATGGAAAAATGGACACCGGGCCCGCTGACCGGAGTTGAGCAGTTCCTTGAGCTGGAGGCGACAGACGTGAAATTCGTTCTCGAAGTCGATCTGAACGAGGGGAAGGTGACGGAGGACGGCGCGGGCGAGCTGGGCCGCATCCTCCGGTACTGGGCCGGGAACCTCCGCCGTTACCCGCTCCGGCCGGGCGACGGTTCGGCCGTCCACGACTCGGACTACCGCGAAGTGGGGCAGTGGAGCGTGGTGGCGACCACCGGGGGCTGATCGGCGACCACCGGGATTGGTCCTTCCCGGGGCGCCTCGCACCGGCGTCCCGCGCGGGACGGTGCCACCGTCCCCGTTCCGCGGCGGACGCCGGGCGTCGGCACGGGCATCGGGCATCGGGCATCGGGCATCAGTACGGCGGGCGCCGGGCACCGGAACGCCAGCGGCGCACCGCATGCCCTGCCGCCAACCCCGGAGAACAGCCGCTCAGCGGCCGTACGCAGCGCGAGGGCGCCCCGGGCCTCGCTCGGCCGGGGCGCCCTCGCGCTCAGGTTTGCTCGCGTGGCGTCGCCGCGGAGGTGACGCGGACGTGCGTCAGCCCTGCGGCTTGCGGCTCTTGTCGCCGACCATCACCAGGCCAGTGATCACCAGGAACAGCACGATGGGGGCGAAGACATAGAGTCCGAGCGTCTCGCCGACGCTCAGGCCCGGGCCCGGGTCGTCGCCGGCGTCGCGGGTCAGCGCGAGGGCGGGGGACGACATCAGCAGCATCATCAGCGTCGTACCGGCCGTGACAGCTCCGGCGCGCAGGGTGTTCTTCTTGTCCACAGGGTCACCGTAGCGGGCGGCTCCGCGGCCTGCGCGGCCGGGGTGCCCCTCCGGAGCCCCTCGGCCGGGACGCTCCTCGGGGCGGAGCGGCGGGTGAGCCGCCTCAGGGAGCCGGACGGAGCGGGCGGTCGTCCCCGTCCGTCGGGCGCCGCGGCTCGGGCGCGTCGTCCGGACCGTACGGGCCGGGCCCAGACCGTCCCACGGGCTCCGACGGCACGGGCGCGTCGGGGCGGCCGGGCGGCTCGGGCACGGGCTCCGTGGGGCTGCCGGGGGCTGTGGGGCTGCCGGGTGCTGTGGTGCTGGTGCCGGGGGCTGTGGTGCTGCCCGGTGCCGAGATTCCGCCGGAGTCCGCGGAGTCCGCCGCAGGGACCTCCGCCCCCGCCTCACCAGCCCCGGCCGCACCTGCTCCCCCGGCCGTCGCCGGCACGGTCACCGCGGTTCCCGCCGACGGCATCCCGGCCGCGGCCTGAGACGGAACGGCCGAAGTCGGTGCAGCCGGAGAATGTGCCGCCGGAGACGGCCCGGCCTGCCCGGGCATCCGTTCCGCGAGCCCCGTCATCAGCGCGCGCAGCCGCGGGGAGGCCGCGAGCTGTTCCAGGGTGACCGGGCGGCCGTCGGCGTCCGCGACCGGGAGCCGCCAGTTCGGGTACTGGTCCCAGGTGCCGGGCAGGTTCTGGGGCCGGCGGTCGCCGACGCCGTCGGGCAGCCAGACGCCGACCATGCTCGCCGGAGTGCGCGCGAGGAAGCGGTGGACCGCCCGGATCGTCTCCTCCTCGTCCTCGACGCCCTCCGGCAGCAGCTCCAGCCGCCGCAGCAGCCGCAGCCACTCGGCGACCTCGGCCTCGTCCGCGGCCCGTTCCTCGGCGAGCGGCCGGGACAGCAGCCCGAGCCGGTGCCGCAGCTCGACGTGCTCACCGGTGAGCCGCGCCGCGGTGCTCGGCAGGTCGTGCGTGGTCGCGGTGGCGAGGCAGCCGGCGCGCCAGGCCTCCGGCTCCAGCGGACGGGCGGGGCCGTCCGCCGCGCCCGCGTAGTCGCGCTCGAACCAGAGCACCGAGGTGCCCAGGACCCCGCGTCCGGCGAGGGCGTCGCGGACGCCCGGCTCTACCGTGCCCAGGTCCTCGCCCAGGACCACCGCGCCCGCGCGGTGCGCCTCCAGGGCCAGCGTGCCGAGCATCGCCTCGGCGTCGTAGCGGACGTAGGTGCCCTGCGTCGGTTCGTGGCCCTCGGGCACCCACCACAGCCGGAACAGGCCCATCACATGGTCGATGCGCAGCGCGCCCGCGTGCCGGAGGAGGCCGCGCAGCAGCTCGCGGTACGGGGCGTATCCCGCGGCGGCCAGCGCGTCCGGCCGCCAGGGCGGGAGCCCCCAGTCCTGGCCCCGGGAGTTGAAGGCGTCCGGGGGCGCGCCGACGGACATGCCGGCGGCGAAGGCGTCCTGCCGGGCCCAGGCGTCCGCGCCGCCGGGATGCACCCCGACCGCGAGGTCGTGGACGAGGCCGATGCCCATCCCGGCGTCCCGCGCGGCCCGCTGGGCGTCGGCGAGCTGGCCGTCGGTCAGCCAGGCCAGCCAGCGGTGGAAGTCGACGCGGTCGCGCAGCTCGGCGCGGGCCCGTGCGGTGTGCGCGGAGCGGGGATCCCGCAGGCCGGCGGGCCAGGCGTGCCAGTCGGGGCCGTGGATCTCGGCCAGTGCGCACCAGGTGGCGTGGTCCTCCAGGGCCTGCCCCTGGGCGGCGAGGAAGGCGGCGTGGGCGGCGCGGCGGCCGGGGCCCGGCTCCACGGCGCGCACCAGTTCCAGGGCTTCGCGCTTGAGCCGCCACACCGCGTCGCGGTCGATCAGGGCGCCCTCGTGGAGCACCCCGTCCCGTAACGCGGCGGCCTGCCCCACGAGCCGCGCGGCGCGGTCCCGGGCCGGGCCGGTCAGGTCGGCGTACTCCGGGACCTGGGTGACCCGCAGGTGGACGGGGTCGGGGAAGCGGCGGGAGGAGGGGCGGTACGGCGAGGGGTCGGTCGGGTCCGTGTCCCGGCCCCGCACAGCGGCGTGCAGCGGGTTGAGCTGGAGGAATCCGGTGCCGAGGGACCGTCCGGACCAGGCGGCGAGGTCGGCCAGATCGCCGAGGTCGCCCATGCCCCAGGAGCGGGCGGAGAGGACGGAGTAGAGCTGGACCAGGAAGCCGTACGTCCGGGCGGCGGGCTGCGGGACGCAGTCCGGGGCGACGATCAGGGTGGCTCGGCCGGTGCGGCCGTCGGGGGCCGTGGCGTGCAGCAGATGGGTGCCGAGCGGGAGCCGGTGCGCGGGACCGGGGCCCGGCGTCCCCGCGGACGGGGTCATTCCGCGGAGGAGGGCGGCGGTGTCCCACGGCAGATGCTCGCCGCGCTCGGTCTCGATGTGCAGCACGGTGCCGTCCGGGAGGGACGGGACCGGGGCGCCCGCGGCCGGGAGGCCCCGCAACGGGGCTCCGGGGGCCGCGGTGCCGGTCGCGGGCGCGCCGCCGGCCGCGAGCGGGGCGGTCGGGGGCGGCGCGGCAGGCGCGACGGGTGTGCGCAGGACCAGGGTCTCGGGCAGCAGGCGGTCCGCTGCCCGGTGGGCCTGGAGGTCGAGGGCTGCTCGGACGGCTCGGGGCGTGGTGGCGTCGACTCCCAGCGCGGCGAGGACGGCGACGACCGTGTCCTCGGGCACTTCGACGGTACGGCCCGGCGAGGGCTCGTACGCGGTGGCGACTCCGTGCAGTGCGGCGAGCCGCGCAAGGCCCATCTAGACCTCCATGGACTCCGTACCCGCGCCCTGGCCGGTCGCGGTCGGCTCACTGGTCAGGGGAAGTTCGGTGGCGAGCGGCGGCTCGCTGGTGAGGGGGCAGCTGTCGGCCAGCGGCGGCTCACTGGTGAGCGGCGGCTCGGCCCACTCACTGGAGCTCGCGCCGTCCAGGCCGGAGTCCGGGTCGGACAGGCCGTCGAGGTCGAGCGGGTTGGCGGGCATGGGATCCAGGGGTTCGACGACGGGGGCTGCGGGTTTGGAACGGGTGGACAGAAGCAGAGGTGCGGACGTGGCCACGAGGGGCCTCCCTGGGTGTTCCTCGGCAGTGGGTCAGATCGAGCCCTACCCAGCGGATGCCGGAGCAGACGTAAACGCCCGGGGAAGGTGTCCCAGCTCACAATAGGCATACCGTGCCCGATTTCACGGCCGGACGGGCTCCCGGGCGCAGGGATTGCCGGAGAACGGGCGTCCCCGACGGCGGATTTTCTGCTGGGCGGCGGTGACGATCACAGGGACGAGGGGCGGGGACGGCAGGCCGGCCGCCGGGCCCGTCGACCGTGCCCGATCAGGGCCGCCACCAGCAGCGATGCCCACGACCCCGGCCCCGCCATCACTGCGGAAACCCGGCCCGGCCGGCTCTGCACCGAGAAACCCGGCCCGGCCCGCCCCAGCCTCCTCCGGCCCCCTCCGAGGCTCCGCTTCAGCGCACCCGGGGCCGCCGGTCCCGCCAGGGCGCGGCGGCCTCCAGCTGGGCCGCGAGCGACAGCAGCGGGCCCTCCGAGCCGTGCGGCCCGCCCAGCATCATGCCGACCGGCAGCCCCGCGCCGGTCCAGCCGAGCGGCAGCGAGACGGCGGGCAGTCCGGCGATGTTCCACGGCGCGGTGAACGGGGTGAAGGCGAGCTGCGCCCGGAAGTCGGCCGCCGGGTCCGCGTCGTTGCGGAGGGCCCCCACCGGCTGCGGGAGCTGGGCGAGCGTCGGGGTGAGCACCGCGTCGAAGGGCGCCACCCCCGCGGCGAAGCGGCGCCCCGCGGCCTGCATGGCGGCGAGCGCGAGGGCGTAGTCCACGCCGTCGGTCGCCCGGCCCCGGTCGCGCAGGTAGCGGGTGAGCGGCATCAGCTCGTCCTCGCGCTCCGGCGGCACCGGCGGCAGCGCGGACAGCACCGCCCAGACGGGCGTGAAGGCGTCCCGGTCGCCGGGGCGCAGCGGCTGCTCGGCCTCCACGACCTCGTGTCCCAGCTCGGCGAGGAGGGCGGACGTCTTCTCGTAGGCGTCCAGCACCTCCGGCGCCACCTCGACGCCCGGCACGTCGGGGCGGGCCCAGCGGCCGATCCGCAGCCGGCCGGGGGGCCGCTCGCACCAGTCGAGGAAGGGGCCGGCCGGCGGCGCGACGGGGGACGGGTCGCCCGGCACCGGGCCGGCCATGACGTCGAGGAGCGCCGCGGTGTCGCGGACCGTGCGGGCCAGCGGCCCCGCGGTGACGAGCCCGCTGACGTCACCCAGCGGTGCCGGACTGACCCGGCCGCGGCTCGGCTTGAGACCGACGAGGCCGCAGCAGCTCGCCGGGATGCGGATGGAGCCGCCGCCGTCGCTGCCGGGCGCGGCGGGAGCGAGCCCCGCGGCGACGGCGGCTGCCGCGCCGCCGCTGGAGCCGCCCGCGCCGAGCGCCGGGTCGTACGGGGTGCGGGCCGGCGGGCCGACCCGGCTCTCGGTGTACGCGGGGAGTCCGAACTCGGGGGTGCTGGTCTTGCCGAGCAGGACGGTCCCGGCGCGTTCGAGCAGGCCGACGAGGTGGGTGGCGGCCTCCGGCGGCGCGGTCCGGTCGGCGAATACGGCCGATCCGCCGGTCCAGCGGACGCCGGGCACCGGGTCGAGGTCCTTGACCGGCAGCGGCACCCCGAGCAGTGGCGGGAGGTCACCGCCGCCCCGGCGGGCGAGGAGGTCCGCCGCCCGGCGGGCATCGTCGAGCGCGCGGTCCGCGGTGACGGTGAAGTACGCGCCGACGGTGGCGTCGAGGCGTTCGATCCGGCGCAGATAGTGCTCGGCGAGTTCGACGGGTGACAGGGCGCCGTTCCGGATCGCTGCTGCCTGCTCCAGCATCGTGAGCTCGTGCGGGTCCACCATTCGGCCACTGTACGGCGCGCGTGGGGCACGGGGCCGGTGGCCGAAGAGCGGCCGCAGCGCGCGGTTCGTACCGCCCGCGGCCCGCCCCGGAGCGTGCGCCCCGCGCAGGAGGAACCGGCGGTGGCCGGCCGGACCCGGAACGGCACCGCCCGTCCGGGGAACAGCCACCGAGGACACGACCGCCCGCCCGGAGGAACAGCGCCCCGTACAGCGGGCCCGCCCGGAGGAACAGCCACTCAGTACAGCGGGCAGGCCCGGGGAGCAGTCACGGGGTACGGCACCGCCCGCCCGTGGCACAGTCGAGGCACCGTCAGGGCGAGTTCGCACGGCGCCCGGTGGGACCGTGCGCCGCTCCGCGCGCGGGGGGCGAGTGGTCTCCTCGGGGAGCAACCCGCCCACATCGGTCACCGTCGTTGACACCCCCGTGAAGCGGGTGGTGGGCTCGGTGCCCATCGGCACACCAGCGACCGGGCGAGGAGACAGCCGTGCAGCTGCGGGGGAGCGGACCGTACGGGCGCCGGGAGCGGGGCGGACGAGTGGCCGGGGCGACGGCGCTGGCGGCCGCGCTCATCGGCGGGCTGCTCGGCGGCGCTCCCGGCGCGGTGGCCGCCCCTCACCCGCAGCCGGGCGGCGGCTCCAGCGCCGCGGCCGAGGACCGGGAGAGCGACAGCGCGGTTCCGGCCGTCTGGCCCCGGCCGCAGCAGGCACGTGCCCAGGGGTCACCCGTCCGGGTGACCGACGAGGTCGTGCTGGTGGCGGAGGACGGCACCGATCCGTACGCCCTGGAAGTACTGCGCGCCGCGCTGCGGTCCGCCGGGGCCCGCACGGTGGTGGACCACCGTCCCGATGCCCCGCTGCCCTCCCGCGGACTCGTCGTACGAGCCGACCGGCGGGGCGCGCAGGACGCGTTGCGCGCTCTGCGGGCTCCCGCACGCGGGGACCTGCCGTCCGGCGGCTACCGGCTGGCGTCGGGCCGGGTCGGCGGCCGGGACACCGTGGCGCTCGACGGCGTCGGGCCGGACGGGCTGTTCCACGCCGCGCAGACGCTGCGGCAGCTCACGGTGGGCCGGGACGGGGCACGGTCCTTCGCCGGGGTGCAGGTGCGCGACTGGCCCACGACCGCGGTGCGCGGGATGACCGAGGGCTTCTACGGCTCGCCCTGGTCCCTCGAACAGCGCCTCGACCAGCTCGACTTCATGGGCCGCACCAAGCAGAACCGCTATCTGTACGCGCCCGGCGACGACCCGTACCGCCAGGCCCGCTGGCGCGATCCGTACCCGGCCGCCGACCGGGCCGCGTTCCGGCGGCTCGCCGAGGGGGCCCGGCGCAACCACGTCACCCTGGGCTGGGCCGTCTCCCCCGGCCAGGCGTTCTGCTTCTCCTCGGATGAGGACCTGCGTGCGCTGAGCCGCAAGGTCGAGTCGATGTGGGCGCTGGGGGTGCGCTCGTTCCAGCTGCAGTTCCAGAACGTGAGTTACAGCGAGTGGACTTGCGACGAGGACGGCGACCGGTTCGGCTCCGGGCCCGCGGCCGCGGCGAAGGCGCAGGCGCGGGTGGCGAACGCGGTGGCCCGGCGGCTGGCCGAGCGCCACCCGGAGGCGCCCGCGCTGTCCCTGATGCCGACCGAGTTCTACCAGGACGGCGCCACGGACTACCGGCACGCCCTCGCCGAGCGGCTGGACAAGCGCGTGGAGGTGGCGTGGACCGGGGTGGGCGTGGTGCCGCGGACCATCACCGGGGGCGAACTCCGGGACGCCCGCGCCGCGTTGGACCACCCGCTGTTCACCATGGACAACTACCCCGTCAACGACTTCGCGCAGGACCGCCTCTTCCTCGGCCCCTACACCGGCCGGGAGCCGGCCGTCGCGACCGGCTCGGCGGCCCTGCTGGCCAACGCGATGGAGCAGCCGGCCGCCTCGCGCATCCCGCTGTTCACGGCCGCCGACTACGCCTGGAACCCGCGCGGCTACCGCCCCCGGGAGTCCTGGACGGCGGCGGTGGCCGAGCTCGCGGGCCCGGACCGGGAGACCCGTGAGGCGGTGGCCGCGCTGGCGGGCAACGACGCCTCGTCGATGCTGGGCGGGGACGAGTCCGCCTATCTGCGGCCCCTCATGGCGGAGCTCCGGGAGGCCTACGCGGGCCGGGACCGCCGGAAGCTGGCCGCGGCGGCGGAGCGGCTGCACCACGCCTTCGCGGTGATGCGCGAGGCCCCGCGGCGGCTGTCCGGCCATCCGCTGGCCCGGGACGCGAAGCCCTGGCTGGCGCAGCTGGCCCGGTACGGCGAGGCGGGCGGACGCGCGGTGGACATGCTGCTGGCCCAGGCGGCGGACGACGGTCCGCGGGCCTGGCGGGCCCAGCTGGACGTCCGCCGGCTGCGCAAGGAGATCGGCGCCGAGTCCGCGACCGTCGGCCGGGGCGTGCTGTCACCGTTCCTGACGGAGGCCCTGCGCCTGGGCGACCACTGGACCGGCGCGGACCGGGTGCGGTCCCGTACGTCCTTCACCGAGGGCCCGTCCTCGCTGACCCTGGCCCTGGACCGGGCCCGGCCGCTGGCGGCGGTGAGTGCGCTGTCCGAGCCGGCCGGGCGCGCCGGGACCGCGGTGACGGTGCGGGCGCACGTCCCGGGTGAGGGCTGGCGCCGGGTCGGCGCGCTGTCCGACGACGGCTGGACCCAGCTGCAGGGCCGCGGGATGCGGGCCGACGCGCTGCGGCTGTCCTGGCCGGAGGACGGCGAGGCCCCGGCGGTGCACAGCCTGGTGCCGTGGTTCGCGGACACCCCGGCGGCGCGGTTCGAGCTGAGCAGCGGCGAGACGGACGCCGAGATCGGCGGGGAGCCGCAGACCGTCACCGCGGAGATCACCTCGCAGCGCCCCTCGCGCATCCGCGGCCGGCTGGTGGCCGACGCCCCGAAGGGCATCCGGGTCGAGGTTCCCGAGGAGACGGTGGCGCCGCGCGGGGCGAGGACGACCGTGCCGGTGCGGGTCTCGGTGCCCGAGGGCACCCGGGCCGGCCGGTACGAGGTGCCCGTGGACTTCGGCGGGGAGCGGCGCACCTTGGCGGTACGGGCGTTCCCGCGGGCCGGGGGCCGGGATCTGGCGCGCCGCGCGAAGGCCACCTCCTCGGGGGACGAGACGGCGGACTTCCCCGCGTCGGCCGCGGTCGACGGGAACCCCCGGTCCCGCTGGTCCTCCCCCGTCGAGGACGGCGCCTGGCTCCAGCTGGAGCTGGAGCGGCCCGCCCGGGTCGGCCGGCTGGTGCTGCACTGGCAGGACGCGTACGCCGCCGGGTACCGCGTGCAGGTCTCGCCCGACGGGCGCCGCTGGCGCACGGCCGCGACGGTCCGGGAGGGCCGGGGCGGCCGGGAGACGGTCGGGCTGGACGCACCGAAGGACACCCGGTTCGTCCGGATCCAGGGCGACCGGCGCGCCACCCGCTTCGGCTATTCGCTCTGGTCGGTGGAGGCGTACGCCGTCAGCGACTGAGGGGGCCTTGCACCACGGGCGCCCGATGAGGTCGCGTGGTGCCCCCTGACGCCCGCACGGCGGGGGTACCGCGAACCCGGCCCGGGGACGGGGCGGTCCGGAGCGCTGTGCCCCGCTCCGGCCCTGAAACGGCTTCGGGCGCCGTCCGCCGGATCAGCGGGAACGGACGCCGGATCTCCGGGGAGGCGTTTCTCACGCCGGCCGGCTCCGGTGCGCCCCGCCCGTCACCGCCGGTGCGCCCGGCCCCGCCGGTCCGCCCCCGGCCCGTACGCCACAGCAGAACGCCCGCCCCGCCCGGACGGCGGTGACGGGCGGGGCGCGGCAGGGACGACTGAGGCCCGGTCTCAGGCAGATATGCCGTCGATCCGGGCCATCGCGTCGTCCGCGCCGTACGGCTGCAGGTATGGCAGCCAGCGCGGGTCTCTATGCCCCGTGCCGATGATCCGCCACGCCAGTCCGGACGGCGGGGCGGGTTGGTGCCGCAGCCGCCAGCCCAGCTCCGCGACGTGCCGGTCGGCCTTGACGTGGTTGCAGCGGCGGCATGCGGCCACCACGTTCTCCCAGGCGTGCTGGCCGCCGCGGCTGCGCGGAATGACGTGATCGACGCTGGTTGCGACGCCACCGCAGTACGCGCACCGGCCGCCGTCACGGGCGAACAGGGCGCGGCGGGTGAGCGGAACGGGCCCCCGGAAGGGGACCCGCACGAAGCGCTTGAGACGGACGACGCTGGGTGCGGGAATGACAGTGGTAGCGCTGTGCATCAGGGCGCCGGAGTCCTCGAGGCTGATCGCCTTGTCGTTGAGGACGAGGATGAGCGCGCGGCGGAGCGGTACGACGCCGAGCGGCTCGTACGACGCGTTGAGGACCAGGACGTGCGGCACGGGTGCCTCCTTGTACGCCGGCGGCGCGTGGCTCGCGCCGGGACGATCTGTTCTCAGTCTCTCCTCATGCCTGGTCGCGGCGCCACCACGTCCGGGTAACGCATCCAGAGTGTTTTCGACCACACCCTTTTCTTCCCCCGCCGAAACCCGCGCTCTCTCGAACAGAGCAACGGATCATTCCGCTTGCCCCGTTAGTGTGGTTGGTCTGCCCGCGCCCCTCATGGCGGGTGGGCCGCCCCGCGGCCCGTGGTCTACACGGAAGGTTTCTGCTGTGTCCTGGTTGCTGGCCACTGGCACGACGACAACAGCGCCCTCGCTCCGAGAGGCGCAGGACAACGCCTCCCAGGCAGCCGGCTGGCTCGAGGCGAACTGGTCGACCTGGCTCAGCGCCGGGTTGCGGATCCTGCTGATCATCGTCATCGCGATGGTCCTCAGGTCGGTCGTCCGCAAGGCGATCACCAAGTTCATCACCCGGATGAACCGCACCGCGCAGGCCGTGGACGGCACCGCGCTGGGCGGTCTGCTGGTCAATGCCGAACGGCGCCGGCAGCGCTCCGAGGCCATCGGATCGGTGCTGCGCAGTGTCACATCCTTTGTGATTCTCGGCACGGCGGCGCTCACCGTCCTGTCGATCCTGAACATCAACCTGGCCCCGCTGCTCGCCAGTGCCGGTGTCGCGGGTGTGGCCCTCGGTTTCGGCGCCCGCAACCTGGTCACCGACTTCCTCTCCGGCGTCTTCATGATCCTCGAGGACCAGTACGGCGTCGGCGACACGATCGACGCGGGCGTCGCGGCCGGCGAAGTGATCGAGGTCGGACTGCGGGTGACCAAGCTGCGCGGCGACGAGGGCGAGATCTGGTACGTCCGCAACGGAGAGGTGAAGCGGATCGGCAACAAGAGCCAGGGCTGGGCCACGGCCTCCGTGGACGTGCCGGTGCGCTACGACGAGGACCTGGAGACCGCCCGCCGCACCATCCAGGAGGCCGGCGACGCGATGGCCAAGGAGGAGCCCTGGAACGAGCGGCTCTGGGGCCCGGTGGAGGTCCTGGGCCTGGACTCGGTGACGCTGGAGTCGATGGTGATCCGGATCGCGGCGAAGACCATGCCCGGCAAGGCGCTCGGGGTGGAGCGGGAGCTGCGCTGGCGCGTCAAGCAGGCGTTCGACACCGCGGGCATCCGGATCGTCGGCGGGCTGCCGCTGGAGGCGGCGGAGGGCGCTGCCGACCCGACGGCGGGCATGGCCGCGCCGTCCGCGCTGAGCAACCCGTCGTCGCCGCAGTCGATGAGCGCGACGCCGATCGCGCCCCCGGCAGGCGGCGGCGGCACGAATCTGACGAAGTAGCGGGCTCCGCCGCCCGCTTCCCCACGGCCCCCTCCGTTCGCGGAGGGGGCCGTGGTGTGTCCGGGGCACCCTCGGGGAGGGTGCCCCCTTCGTCCTCCGCCGTGCGACCGGCCCGTGATCCCGCGCGGACCGGGCTGCGCCACTCGCTCCCCCTCTCGCACACCGGTCTTCCCCAGCACTGGCCTTTTCCCGCACAACGCTGCGGCGGGACCGGCCGCTGCGGGAGCATCGGCCGTAGGTCGCCACCGGTCCCCGGAGGTACGCCGAGGGACGACCCGGATGCCGACGGCGCCGTCACCGACAGCAGTCGCGACACCGACAGCCCTGGAGGGCCGATGCCGGATGCTTCCCGGGAGCGGGGCCCGCGCCCCCGCAGGATCACGGTGGTGGGCGGCGGATCCACCTACACCCCCGAGCTCGTCGACGGCTTCGCCCGGTTACGGGACGTCCTGCCGCTCGACGAGCTGGTGCTGGTCGACCCCGCGGCTGACCGGCTGGAGCTCGTCGGCGGCCTCGCGCGGCGGATCCTCGCCCGGCAGGGCCACGGCGGCCGGGTCGTCACCACCGCCGACCTCGACGCCGGGGTGGACGGCGCGGACGCCGTCCTGCTGCAACTGCGCGTCGGCGGGCAGGCGGCCCGCGCCGGGGACGAGACCTGGCCGCTGAGCTGCGGCTGCGTGGGGCAGGAGACCACCGGCGCGGGCGGGCTGGCCAAGGCGCTGCGCACCGTGCCGGTGGTCCTGGAGATCGCCGAGCGGGTGCGGCGGCGGAATCCCGGGGCCTGGATCATCGACTTCACCAACCCGGTCGGGATCGTGACGCGCGCGCTGCTCGGGGCCGGTCACCGGGCCGTCGGGCTGTGCAACGTCGCCATCGGGCTGCAGCGGAAGTTCGCCGGTCTGCTGGGGCTGCGTCCCGAGGAGCTGTATCTCGACCACGTCGGGCTCAACCACCTCACCTGGGAGCGGGCCGTCCGGCTCGGCGGGCCCGGCGGGAAGGACCTGCTGCCCTCGCTGCTCGCCGCGCACGGCGCCGCCCTCGCCGCGGACCTGCGGCTGCCGCGCGCCCTGCTCGACCGGCTCGGCGTCGTCCCCTCGTACTACCTGCGCTACTTCTACACGCACGACGAGGTGGTGGCGGAGCAGCGGGACCGGCCGGCCCGGGCCGCCGAGGTGGCGGCGATGGAGCAGGAGCTGCTCGCGATGTACGCCGATCCGGCGCTGGCGGAGAAGCCCGCGCTGCTGGCCCGGCGCGGCGGGGCCTACTACTCGGAGGCCGCGGTGGCGCTGGCCGCCGCCCTGCTGGGGGACGGCGCCGGGGAGATCCAGGTGGTCAACGCGGCGAACGGCGGTGTGCTGCCGTTCCTGCCGGACGACGCGGTGGTCGAGGTCCCGGCCCGGGTCGGCCCCGGGGGCGCGGTGCCGCTGCCGGTGGCGCCGCTGGACCCGCTGTACGCGGGGCTGGTCGCCGGGGTCGCCGCGTACGAGGACCTGGCCCTGGACGCCGCCCTGCGCGGCGGCCGCGACCGGGTGGTGAAGGCCCTGCTGGCCCACCCGCTGATCGGCCGGTACGGGACCGCGGAAGCGCTGGCGGACCGGCTGATCGCCCACAACCGGGAGCATCTGGCATGGGCCTGAACTCCCCGGCGGACGGCGGGCGGGCCGGGGTGCCGGCCCCGGACGCGGAAGCCGGGGCGGCCGTCGCGCCGGGCGGCCCGGCCCCGGCCGCCGCGCCCGGCACCCGGGTCCCGGCGATGAGCCCCGGCGCCCCGGTCCCGGCGATCACCCCGGGCGTCCCGGGCCCAGCGACCGCCCCCAACCCCCCGGTCCCGGCGGGCACCCCGGGCGTCCCGGGCCCAGCGACCGCCCCCAACGCCTTGGTCCTGGCCATCGACGCGGGCAACAGCAAGACCGATGTGGCGCTGGTCGGCGCGGACGGCAGCGTGCTGGGCACCGCGCGCGGCGGTGGGTTCCGCCCTCCCGCGGTGGGCACCGGCGCCGCCGTGGACGCCCTGGAGCGAACGGTCCGGCGGGCCGCCCGGGCGGCCGGGCTCGGCACCGAGGACCTGCCGTACGCCGTCCAGGTCGCCGCCTGTCTGGCCAACGCCGATCTCCCGGTCGAGGAGCGGCAGTTGCGGGAGGCCCTGCACGAGCGGGGCTGGGGCGGCACGACGGAGGTCGTCAACGACACCTTCGCCGTGCTCCGTTCGGGCGTGGACGAGCCGCGGGGCGTCGCCGTGGTGTGCGGCACCGGCATCAATTGCGTCGGCCTCCTGCCGGACGGGCGCACGGCCCGGTTCGCCGCGCTGGGGCGGCTCTCCGGCGACTGGGGCGGCGGCGCGGAGCTCGCCGAGGAGGCCCTGTGGTGCGCGGCGCGGGCGGCGGACGGCCGGGGCGGGCCGACCGCTCTCGCCACGGCCCTGCCCGCCCACTTCGGGCTGCCGGACATGGGCGCGCTGATCGAGGCGCTGCACCTGGGGCGGGTGCCGCGGGCGCGCCGCCGGGAGATCCCGCCCCTGCTGTTCGCGACGGCGGCGGCCGGCGACCCTGCCGCCCGCGCCCTGGTGCGGCGGCAGGCGGAGGAGATCGTCGCGCTGGCGGTGGTCGCCCTGACCCGGCTCGGGCTGCTCGGCGAGGAGGTGCCGGTCGTGCTCGGCGGCAGTGTGCTCGCCGCCCGCCACCCGCTGCTGCTGGACGGGATCACGGCCGCGCTGGCCGCGCGCGCCCCGAAGGCGGTGCCCCGGGTGGTGACCGAACCCCCGGTGCTGGGCGCGGCGTTGCTCGGTCTCGACCGGCTCGGTGCGGGACCGGAGGTGGCCGCACGGCTGCGGGCGCACTTCGCCCCGGCCGACTTCCCGGCAGACGCTCCGGCGGACTGCACAGCGGAGGACTCCGGGGACGGCGCAGCGGACGGCCCGGGGGACGGCCCGGCAGACGGGGACGCCGCGGGCCGCCCCCTCCTCCGGTAGAGGGGACGGCCCGCGGCGGTGCGGCAGACCCGCACTCAGGGGACGTACACGCTGTTCCCCAGCTCGGACAGGCCGCGGTCGCCCGGGTACACCACGGAGTCGAGCTCGCCGGAGCAGTCGGTGCCGGTGTAGACGTACGCCAGGGCGTCGGTGCCGTTCTCCACGGTGGCCGGGAAGCCGCTGACGCGGTAGCAGCCGCCGGGATTCCAGTGGCTGATGTGGTTGACGGTGAGCACTCCCCAGGCGGCCACGGCGGACTGCGGGACGGCGAAGGTGAGCAGGACGGCCGCGGCGAGCGTTCCGAGCGTGGTGGCGATCCGTCGCATGGGACGTTCCTCCAGTGGCAGAGGGAGAGCGGTGGGACGGCTGGGAGTCCGCCCACGACCGAACGTATCGACAGAGACACGCATCGTCACCGGCGTGCGGGAGCGCGGGAGTTCATCCGGGCGCCACCGGCGCATCCGGGCCCGACCGGGCGCCCGGCCAACGGCCACCCGCCTCGGCGCACCACCAGGGAGCCCCCATGCCGGCAGCGGCCTCCACGGCACCCGAACCCGCCCGGCGCGAACAGGAAACCGCGCGCCGCCCGTTCCCTCCCGGCCGCAACCGGGGCCGACCACACATGGGAACCGAACGGATACGGTACGCGTCATGAACACCGGGGGCCGGTCTCCCGTGCACCGCCGGCCCGCGTGTTCGGTAGCGATCCGAACAAGATCCAGTCAATCCCGGTGTGGATACCGGTCACCACGGCCATACTTCAGGCCGGGTACCTGTCCTGCGCCACGGGGGCGACGGGCCACGGTCAGCGACCAAGGGGGAGGTCCAGTGACGCACCCGCCGACAGGGACGGCGGCACCACCGGCCCCCGCACGCCCGACCGCCTGGGCCGAGGGGCTGGACCGGCTGCGGGCCGGATCGGCCACCGAGCCCGGACGGCTGCGGATCATCGGAGCCCTGCTGGCCGTCCTCGTCGCCGCGTTCGGCGGGGTGACGGCCTGGCAGACCTCCGAGCGGGAGGCCGCGGCCGACGACGTGGTGCGGCGGAGCCAGCCGCTGAGCGCCGACGCCGCCAGCATCCACCGCTCCCTCGCGGACGCCGACACCAGCGCCGCGGCGGGCTTCCTGGCGGGCGGGCAGTGGCCGCCCGAGGTGCGGGAGCGCTACGAACGGGACATCGACACCGCGTCGGCGCTCCTGGTGAAGGCCGCCGCCAACAGCGAGGGTTCGGGCTCGGCCCGCCGCCGGATCGCGACACTCAACGAGGAACTCCCCGTCTACACCGGCCTGGTCGAGCAGGCGCGGGCCAACAACCGGCAGGGGCTGCCGCTCGGCGGAGCCTATCTGCGGTACGCGAACGAGCGGATGCGGACGCGGCTGCTCCCCGCCGCCCGCGCGCTGTACGAGGCCGAGACCGCCCGGCTGGAGGCGGACTACACGGCGGCCACGGCATGGCCGTGGGCCGCCCTGGGCACCGGCGCCGCCGCCCTGGGCGCGCTCGGCTGGGCCCAGCGGCGCGAATTCCTCCGGACGAACCGGGTGTTCAGCCAGGGTCTGCTCGCGGCGACCGGCGCCACGGCGGTCGTCCTGCTGTGGCTGGCGGCGGGGCACGCCCTGGCGGCCGCCGGTCTGCACGAGTCCCGGGACAGCGGCGCGCGGTCGCTCCAGGTCCTCAACGAGGCGCGGACCGGCTCGCTGCAGGCCCGCGGGGACGAGAGCCTGACGCTGGTGGCCCGCGGGGCGGTGCTCACGCCCGACGGCCGGGACTTCTACGAGACGGGCTACCGGGCGCGGATGGCCGAACTGGCCGGCCGCGGCACGGGCGCGGCGGCCCGCGGCTCGCTGCTGGACCGGGCCCAGCGGCTGGCCGACGACGCCGCGGGCCGGGACCCGGTGCGCAAGGCGGCGGCGGAGGTCCGGGTCTGGCAGCGGCGGCACGCCGAGGCCCGGAAGACGGACGAGGGCGGCGCCTACGAGGACGCGGTGCAGCGGGTCATCGGCGGCGGTGACACCACCGGGGCCTCCTTCGACCGGGTGGACGCCGCGCTGGCGTCCGCCGTGGCCCACGAACAGCGGGAGTTCCGGCGGGCGGCGGACAGCGGACGGGGCGCGTTCACCGGACTGCCGGCCGGCGCCGCGGTCCTGGCGCTGCTGGGGGCCGCCGCCGCGCTGCTGGGGATCGGCCGCAGGCTGTCGGAGTACCGGTGATGGGAGGGGAGCCCCCGGTGAGGGAGCGCCGAGTGCGACACGAGCCCAGGAGAACGCCGCGGCGGCTGCGCGGCTGGGGAGGCGTTGCCGGCATGGCTCTGGCGTGCGCCGTCGCCGCCGGTCTGCTGCCGCTCGCCCAGGACCGGGCGGACCCCCGGGACGGCCGGGCCGGTTCGGTCGCCTCGGCCGATGTGCCCGCGGCGCCGAAGTCGGTGGCCGGCGACTGCAAGAACCCGGAGGCGAGCCTGAAGCCGTCCGGCAGGAGCGGGCCCGCCGTGGACCGCATCAAGGACCGGGGCTATCTGATCGCGGGCGTCGACCAGAACAGCTTCCGCTGGGGCTACCGGAACCCGGCCACCAAGGACCTCGAGGGCTTCGACATCGACCTGGCCCGGGCCATAGCGAAGGATCTGCTGGGCCCCGACGGCCGGGTCGTGTTCCGGGCCATCCCCACCGACCAGCGCATCCCCGCCCTGGAGCAGCGCAAGGTGGACGTCATCGTGCGGACGATGACGATCAACTGCGAACGCATCGAGCAGGTCGCCTTCTCCACCGCCTACTTCGAGGCCGGGCAGCAGGTGCTGGTGCCGAAGGGCTCGCCGGTCACCGCGTTCAACGACACCCTGCGCGGCCGCCGGGTGTGCACGGCGGCCGGTTCCACGGGCGAGGCCGAGCTGCGGAGGACCTCGCACGGCGCGAAGGTCACCACCGTGCCCAGCCAACTCGACTGCCTGGTGCGGCTGCAGCTCGGCCGGGCCGACGCGGTGATCACCGACAACGCCCTCGCGGCCGGTCAGGCGGCCCAGGACCCGTCCGTCGAACTGGTCGGTGAGCCGTTCACCCGGGAGCCGTACGGCGTGGCGATGAACCTCGGCGACGAAGACCTGGTACGCCGGGTCAACAAGGTCCTGGAGAAGTACCGCAAGGGCGGGGACGACAGCGGCTGGATGAAGGCGTACAAGCGCTGGCTCGAGGACGACCTGGACGGCATCGACGGCCCGCCCGAGCCCACGTACAAGAAGGACTGACCGTGCGCACCCGCCCACAGCGGCCGCGAGCAGAGGAGAGGTGATCGATGGGGGGCCCGGGAGCCGCCGGAGACCCGGTCATGGACCGGGACGACGCGGACCGTGCACTGGCCCGGCTGGGCGCGGAGCACGAGGCGATCGAGACATCGCTGCTGGCGTTGCAGGACCACGCGGGCCGCAGACTCCTCGAGGGCGCCGGGCTGACCGGCACCACCAGGAGCCGCTGGGCCGCCGCCGAGGCGCTCATCACCCTGCTCTGGACGTCCTTCGACGCCTACACCGCGGCGCTGCGGGAGGCCCGTGAGGTGCGTTCCCGGCGGCGCTGGCCGTCCCGGGAGGACCTGGCCGAGCTGACCCGGCTGCTGAGCGGTCCGGCCGTCACGCTCCCGGACTCCGCAGCGGGCGCGGGGACGGCGGACGCCGGGCTGTCGCCCGAGATCACCGGGCCGCCCGCCCGTCCCTGCGAGCGGCTGAGCCTGGAGGAGCTGGTCGGGCGGATGAACGACGGGTACGCCCGGGCCCTGGACGTGGTGGTGGCGGCCGACGCCGTCTGGTCCGCGCTGCCCGCCCGGATCGATCTGCTCGCCGCCGAGCTCCGGCGCACCCGTTCCCTGGCGCACTCCGTCGGGGTGCGCCCCGGCGAGCACCCGTCGGGCGACGACCTGGAGGAGATCACCCGGGAGTTGACCGCGCTGCGCGGCGAAGTGGTCTCGGATCCGCTGGCGTTCTGGGTCCCGGCCCGCTCCGGCAGTTCGGCGCCGGGCGGCGGCCGGCCGGACACCGGGCGCTACGACCGGGCGGCGCGGGCCCTGGAGGAGGTGCGGCGCGAGATCGAGGCGGTGCTGGCCGTCCGGCAGGACGCCGAACAGCGGCTGTTCCAGCTCCGCGACGTGCTGTCCCGGGCCGACCGGACGCTCACCGAGGCGCGGGAGGCGCGCGGCGAGGTGCTGGCGAAGATCGCCGCGTCCGAGGTGCCGGCGGTGAGCGGCCCGGCGACGGCGCTGCACGAACAGCTGGCGGCCGCGGCGGACTACCGGCGCCGCTCCCAGTGGCACCGGCTCTCCCCGCTGCTGGACACCCTGGAGGTACGGGCCGAGGACGAGCTGATGCGCGCCCGGGAGTCGCTGACGGCGGTGACCGCGCCGCTGGCCGTGCGGGCCGAACTCCGCGGCCGGCTCGACGCGTACCGGGCGAAGGTGGCCCGGCACGGCATGGCGGAGGACCCGATGCTCACCGAGCGGTACGACGCGGCGCGGCGGATGCTGTGGAGTGCGCCGTGCGATCTGCGCGCCGCCGAACAGGCGGTCCTGCGTTACCAACGGGCCGCCGCGGAGGTTCTCGTGCCGAGACAGGCCGGTCCCGAGGACCGTGAGGGGGACGGATGAAGAGCTGCCAGCGGCCGGGCTGCCCGGGCGCGTACGAGGACTTCGGGGGCGGGGAGCTGTACTGCGACACCTGCGGGCTGGCTCCCGTGGTGTCCGGGGACGGCACGGTGGCCTCCCAGGCGACCAGCGCCGTGGGCGGGCAGCGCGGCAGTTCGTCGTCCTCCTCGCGTGCCTCCCGCGCCTCGTCGCGCTCCTCGTCCTCCCGGCGTTCGGTGTCGGGGCGGCTGTCGCGCGCGCTGTCCGGCGGGCGGACGGTCCGCTCCGTGTCGGTGCGCAGCTCCGCCCGCTCCGCCGCCGGCCCGTCGGGGCGCAACAAGCTGGGCGCGGGGCTGGTCACGGTGCCGGAGGTGCCCCGTCCGGATCCGCGGACCGCGGTGCTGGAGCACGCCGAGGTTCCCGAGAGGAAGCGATTCTGCAGCCGGGGCGACTGCGGTGCCGCGGTGGGCCGGGCGCGCGGGGAGCGGCCGGGCCGGACGGAGGGGTTCTGCACCAAGTGCGGCCACCCGTACTCGTTCGTGCCCAAGCTGCGGGCCGGGGACGTGGTGCACGGCCAGTACGAGGTGGCGGGCTGCCTCGCGCACGGCGGGCTGGGCTGGATCTATCTGGCCGTCGACCGGGCGGTGTCCGACCGCTGGGTGGTCCTCAAGGGTCTGCTGGACACCGGTGACGAGGACGCGCTCGCCGCGGCCGTCTCCGAGCGGCGCTTCCTCGCCGAGATCGAGCACTCCACCATCGTCCGGATCTACAACTTCGTCGAGCACCTCGACCAGCGGACCGGCAGCCTCGACGGCTACATCGTCATGGAGTACGTCGGCGGCAAGTCGCTGAAGGAGATCGCCAACGAGCGGCGGGGGGCGGACGGCCGCCGCGATCCGCTGCCGGTCGAGCAGGCCTGCGCCTACGGGCTGGAGGCGCTGGACGCCCTCGGCCACCTGCACAGCCGCAACCTGCTGTACTGCGACTTCAAGGTGGACAACGCCATTCAGCAGCAGGACCGGCTCAAGCTCATCGACATGGGCGCGGTGCGCAGGATGGACGACCACGAGAGCGCCATCTACGGCACGATCGGCTACCAGGCTCCGGAGGTGGCGGAGTCCGGCCCGTCCGTCGCCTCGGACCTCTACACGGTGGCGCGCACCCTCGCGGTACTGACCTTCGACTTCCAGGGCTACACGAACGTCTTCGTGGACAGCCTGCCCGACCCCGGTCACATCGAGGTCTTCCGCCGCTACGAGTCCTTCTACCGGTTCCTGGTCCGGGCCACGGACCCCGATCCGGCGCGTCGGTTCGGCTCCGCCGAGGAGATGGCCGAGCAGCTGACCGGCGTCCTGCGGGAGGTCGTGGCGCTCGGCACGGGCCGGCCCCGGCCGGCGCTCTCCACCCTGTTCGGTCCGGAACTGCGGGTCACGGACACCCGGTTGTTCGCGGAGCAGTCCGGCGCGGTGTCGGTGCTGGGCGTCCGCTCGCCCCGGGTGCGCTCCATCGCCCGGCCGCGGCGCGGGCCGGCGGGCCCGGACGGACCGGCCGCCGGGGCCGTGGCTCTCCCCCGGCAGGCGACCGGTGGCGAACGGCCGGTGCCCGCCGCGGCGGGTCACGGGTCGGGGCACGGGCCGGGACACGGGTCGGTACACGAAGCCGGGCACGCGGCGGCCGGGGCGAACGGCGGGGCCGGGCACGGCTCCTCCGGTGGTGCGGCCGGGCACGGAACCGCGGGGTCCGCGGCACCGGGAACGGCTCTCCCGGGAGCGGCGGCTGCGCACAGCCCCGGAACGCTCTCCTCCGGAGCCGGGGCGGCCCCCTTCGCGGCCCTGGCCGACGACAGTGAGCACCCGGGGCTCGAACCGCTGGACACCCGGTCGGCCGTGCTCGCCCTGCCGGTGCCGCTGGTCGACCCCTCCGACCCCAACGCCGGGTTCCTCGCGGGGCTGCTGGCCTCCGCGCCCGCCGAACTGCTCGCCGCGCTCCGGGGCACGCCCACCGGCTCGGTGGAGCTGCGGCTCAGGGAGCTGCGGGCCCGGCTGGAGATGGGTGACCTCGGCGCCACGGCCGAGGTGCTGGCGGAGCTGGAGAGGGGGCACCCCGACGACTGGCGGGTGATCTGGTACCGCGGGGTGGCGTCCCTGGTGACCGGCGACGAGGAGTCGGCGGCCCTGTCGTTCGACGCCGTCTACGACGCGTTCCCCGGCGAGCCCGCCCCCAAGCTGGCGCTGGGCGTCTGTGCCGAGGTGCTGGGCCAGTTGGACAACGCCGCCGAGTACTACCACCTCGTCTGGGTGACCGACCCCAGCTATGTGAGCGCCGCCTTCGGGCTCGCCCGGGTGCGGCTCGCCGCCGGGGACCGGCCGGGAGCGGTGGCGGCCCTGGAGTCCGTTCCGGAGGCCTCCATCCACTACACGGCGGCCCGGGTCGCGGCGATACGCGCCCGGCTGCGGCAGCGCTCGGCCAGGGAACCGCTGCTCGACGATCTCACCGCCGCCGCAGGTCAGGTGGAGCGGCTCCGGGACTTCGGTCTGGACGCGGTCCGCCGCGAGCGGCTGGCCACCGAAGTTCTGGGCGCCGCGCTGGACTGGGTACTCTCCGGGAGACACGGCGCTCCCCCGGAGGGCGCCGTCCCCGGAGAGTACGGCTCGCTGCTCGGCAGCAGCCTGGACGAACGGGGCCTGCGCTTCGGACTGGAGCGCTCGTACCGGGTCCTCGCGCGGCTGGCCCAGCGCGGTGAGGAAAGGATCGAACTGGTGGAGCGGGCCAACCGTCTCCGCCCCAGGACGTGGGTGTAACGATGTCTCAAATGCCCCAGCCACCCCAGCTGTCCGCCTGCCCGAGCTGCGAAGAGCCGCTGGAGCCGGGGGACAACTTCTGCGGCGCGTGCGGGGCCGACCTGTCGGCCGCGACGGCGCCGCACACGGGCCGGCCCACGGCTGCCCGCAACGGGCAGGCCCGGACCGAGGCCGCGGAGGGTACCGTCCCCCGGCCGTCGGCCCGGCCCGCCGCCGATGGCGGGTCCGGCTCCGATCACGGGGCCGCGGCCGGTGACGGGCCCGCGGCCGGTGACGGGGCCGCCCCGTCGCGGCCGGGAGCCGGACCGGAGGCCGGTACGGCCGTTCCGCCACCGCCGCCGTATCCGCCGGCCGCGGCTCCGGAGCCCGTACCGGCACCGCCCGCGGCTCCCCCGGCTCCGGCGCGGCGTCACCAGGGCCACGGCCCGGACACGGCTCACGACGTACCGGAGGGCCGGGGCCCGGCCACGGCTCCGGACACGGCTCCGGACACGGCCGCCGGCGGGGTTCCGCTTCCCGAGGCGGAAGGCGGGGACTACTCCCTCCAGGCGCCCGCCCCGGCCGGGGCCCCGGGGGCGGAACTCGCCGCCGAGCCGGACGACTACGCGCTGGCCGCCCCCGCCGCGGAGCCCCCGCGGGAGCCGGGAGTCCGAACGGCGGGCGAGCCGGCCGACGCCGACGGCCCGAACGCCGGTGCGGGCCCTCAGCCCGGTTCCGTTCCGGCGGCGGGTTCCGTTCCTGCTGCGGGTTCCGTTCCGGCGGCGGGTTCCGTTCCTGCTGCGGGTTCCGTTCCTGCTGCGGGTCCGGAGAGCGGTACCGCCCCGGAGGCCGGCTCCGCTCCCGAGGACCCGCGGACCGCGGCGGCCTACGGAACGGCCGAGTCCGCGCGGGCGGTGGCCGACACCCCCGGCGGCCCGGAGGGCAAGGGCCGGACGTGCGTCGCCTGCCGCATGGGGGTGATCGACCGGGACGGCTACTGCGAGAACTGCGGCCACGCCCAGCCCCGCGAGCGGGACCACCTGGAGGAGGCGCTGGACGGCGTGGCGGCGGTCAGCGACCGCGGGCTGCGGCACCACCGCAACGAGGACGCGTTCGCGCTCTCCTCCGCCGCGCTGCCGGACGGCGCTCCGGCCGTCGTGGCGGTCGTCTGCGACGGCGTCTCCTCGGCCACCCGGCCGGACGAGGCCTCCCAGGCGGCCTCGGAGGCGGCGAGCGCCTCGCTGCTCGCCGCGCTGCCCCGCGGCACCCACCCGCAGCAGGCCATGCACGAGGCGATCCTCGCCGCCGCGCAGGCCGTCAACTCCCTGGCGCAGACCGCGGCGGAGGACGAGCGGGAGTCGCACCGGAACCGGAACGCCCCCGCCTGCACCATCGTGAGCGCGGTGGTCTCCGCGGGCATCCTCACGGTCGGCTGGATCGGCGACAGCCGGGCCTACTGGGTCCCCGAGGACCGGACGGCCCCGCCCGCGCGGCTCACCGAGGACGATTCGTGGGCCGCGCAGATGGTGGCCACGGGCCTGATGTCGGAGGCGGAGGCGTACGCCGACGCCCGGGCACACGCGATCACCGGCTGGCTCGGCGCGGACGCGTACGAACTCGACCCGCACACCGCCTCGTTCAAGCCCGACCGGCCCGGTGTCGTGGTGGTCTGCACCGACGGGCTGTGGAACTACGCCGAGGGCGCCGCGGACATGGCCCTGGCCGTGCCGACGGACGCCCGGTCCCGGCCGCTGCACGGCGCCCGGACGCTGGTCGGTTACGCGCTCGACGGCGGGGGGCACGACAACGTCACGGTGGCGGTGGTGCCGTTCCCGCTCCCCGGCACGGAAGCTGATCCGGCCTGAGCGGCCCTTGCACCATGCCCGCCCGGGTCGCGCGCACTTGGCGCAATGCCCCCTGAGCGGCGACCGCCGGCCTGAGCGGCACCGGCGGCACCGGCCCGAAAAGCCGCCGCTGAACAACCGAACGGCCCCGGAGAGCATCAGTACCGTCAAGGGCCCGCCGGCCGGACCGGCCGGCGGGCCCGCACGGGGGCAGCGCCCGTCCGGACCCGCGCCCGCCCCTTCCGACCAGGTCCGGACGGAGTGTCGAGGAGCGGATCAGATGGGCGACTTCCCCCAGCACAGCGGGCCGCGGTTCTCCGTCGAGGTGTACCAGAACGAACACCTCCCCGAGGGCGGGCGCGAGGTGCACGCCGTCGTCACCGTGACCTCGGCCGGTGACGGCGCGGGCCCCGCCGCGGGAGCGCCGCCGCAGGGCGCGGGGCCGGACGCGGCCGTGGTCGTCATGGTGGACTGCTCCGGCTCCATGGGGCACTCGCCGGGCAAGCTGCGCGGCGCCCGGGAGGCGACGGCGGCCGCGATCGACGCCCTGCGCGACGGCGTCCGCTTCGCGGTGATCGCCGGTACCCACACGGCCCGTCCGGTGTTTCCCGCGGCGGGCGGTCTGGCCACGGCCGGGCCGGACACCCGGAAGCAGGCCAAGCGGGCACTGAACGGCCTGCGGGCGGACGGCGGCACCGCCATCGGCAGCTGGCTGCGGCTCGCCGACCGGCTGCTCGGCGCGGCGGACGTATCCCTTCGCCACGGCATCCTGCTGACCGACGGGCGCAACGAGCACGAGTCACCGGAGGAGCTCCGCGCCGCCCTCGCCGCCTGCGCGGGCCGGTTCACCTGTGACGCGCGGGGCGTGGGCACGGACTGGGAGGTCAAGGAGGTCACCGGGATCGCCTCGGCCCTGCTCGGCAGCGCCGACATCGTGGCCGATCCGGCCGGGCTGGCCGCGGACTTCACGCGGATGATGGAGGACGCGATGGGCAAGGCGGTCGCCGATGTCGCGCTGCGGGTGTGGACCCCGGTGGGCGCGGAGATCGTCTTCGTGAAGCAGGTGGCGCCGACGGTGGAGGACCTGACCGGCCGGCGGACGGCGGCCGGGCCCCGGGCCGGCGACTATCCGACGGGGTCCTGGGGCGCGGAGTCCCGGGACTACCACCTGTGCGTCCGGGTTCCGGCGGCGGAGGTGGGCCGGGAGATGCTGGCGGCGCGGGCCTCGCTGGTCCGTCCGCGGCCGGACGGCGGGGTGCCCGAAGCCCTGGGGCAGGGACTCGTCCGGGCGGTGTGGACCGACGATCTCGCCGCCTCGACCTCCATCGATCCACAGGTCGCGCACTACACAGGACAGGCGGAACTGTCACAGGTCATCCAACAGGGACTGGATGCCCGCAAGTCGGGCCATGTCGCCGAAGCGACGGCGAAGCTGGGCCGCGCCGTGCAACTGGCGAGTGTGTCGGGAAATGACGGTACGGCGAAACTCCTGGCGAAGGTGGTGGACGTCGTCGACGCGGCGACAGGTACTGTGCGACTGAAAGCGAAGGTCGCGGAAGCCGACGAGATGACTCTCGAGACGCGCTCCACCAAGACGGTTCGCGTCAAGAAGTGACCAGAAGCGGTCCGGAGGGGCCGAGGTGAAAGGGGGAGGCACCGACATGCCGACTTGCCCGAACGGACACCAGTCGGGTTCCGACGACTGGTGCGAGGTCTGCGGACACCGCATGGCCGGTGCCGGGGCTCCGGCAGGAGCCGTCCCGCCGCCTCCCCCGCCCCCGCCGATGCCCGGCGCCCATGCTCCGGGTGCCCCGATGGGCGGCGGTCCGGGCGGCTACGGATACCCCAACCCGGCCACCGGGGCCACCGGTCCGGGGGTGCCGATGGGCGGCGGCGGGTACGGCTACCCGAACCCGGGCGGCCACCCCAACCGGCCCCCGGGGATGTACGACCCGCACGCCACCGCGCAGGCGGAGCTCTGCCCGCAGTGCCGTACGCCGCGGGAGGCGCAGGCGCCGTTCTGCGAGGAGTGCCGCTACAACTTCCTGACGCACTCCCCCACCGCGTTCGCGCCGCCGTCGCATCAGCCGCAGCCGGGCGGGCCGCAGCAGTCGCACGGGTTCGGGCAGCCGCCGCAGCCGTCCCAGGGCCACCAGGGGCCGCCGCAGGGGTTCGACTACCAGGCGTCGCGCCCCTCCCAGATGAACCGGCCGGCCGAGCCGCTCTCTCCCGAGCCGCAGCAGCAGGCGCCGCACGGCGCACCGCAGCAGGCCCCGTACCAGGCGCCGCAGCCCGGCTTCGGGTCGAACGACGACTGGACGCTGCCCCCGCCGGCGCAGCCCCAGGGCGCGCCGCAGGCCCCGGACTTCGGGCAGCCGGTCGGACAGCCGCACGCTCCGGAGTTCGGACAGCCGGTCGGACAGCCTCAGGCACCGGACTTCGGGCAGCCGCAGGCCCCCGACTACGGCCCCGCAGGGCAGCAGCCGTACCCCCCGCAGGGTGCTCCGGCCGGTCCGCCGGCCCCGCCCGCGCACCCGGAACCGTCCGGGACCTGGGTCGCGGTCATCGCCCCGGACCGTGAGTACTTCATGGCCATGATGCGGCGCAGCGGCCCCGAGGCAACGGGCCTCAACCTCCCGGCGTACTCCCCGGAGCAGCAGCTCGAACTCTCCGGCGGCCAGGTCACCATCGGCCGCCGCCGCAACAGCACCGGCGAGTCGCCGGACATCGACCTGTCCCGCCCGCCGGAGGACCCCGGCGTCTCGCACCAGCACGCGCTGCTGGTGCAGCAGCCGGACGGGAACTGGGCGGTCGTCGACCAGGACTCCACCAACGGCACGACCATCAATGGCGGCGAGGACTCGATCCAGCCGTTCATCCCGGTTCCGCTGCAGGACGGGGACCGGGTGCACGTGGGCGCTTGGACCACGATCACCGTCCGCCGCGGCTGACGGGACCGACAGCGCCTGAGCGAGCGGATACCGTCCGGCGTTCCCGGTGTTCTCAGCGGGACGTTGTTCTTCGGCCCCGGTTCGCGGCTCCTGAGCAGGTGAGGAGCCGCGAACCGGGGCTGTGCCGTGCTGTGTCGGGCCGTGGTGTGCCGTGCTGTGTCGGGCCGTGGTGTGCCGTGCTGTGTCGTTCGGCTTCGTTACGTGTCCGTGGCCCCCGGCGTTCCGCGGCCCCGGCGTTCCCTGGTGCCGAGCGCCCGGCTTCCGGCTTCCGGCTTCCGGCTTCCGGCTTCCGGCTTCCGGGGCTGAGCCTGAGTCCCGGGTCCCGGTACCTGGCCTCTGCCCCAGGTCTCACTCCCGCTCTCGGTCCCGGGTCCCGGGTCAGCGTCCCCGCGGGCCGGCCGCCCCGACCGCCGCGCCGTCGCCCAGCGGCCAGGTGTGCGGGCCGTCCGGGCTGTCCAGCCAGGCCCACTGGCGGTCGCCGCGGACCGTGACCCCGAACCGTTCACGCCCCGGCCGGTGCGCGTCCTCCCAGAGCTCGTACACCGACTCCGGCGCCTGCCGGCCGGCGGTCAGCGCGAGCAGGAAGGGGAACGGCTCCTCGTCGAGAACCTCCGGCGGCAGGGAGCGAGTGTCCACCGGCTGCGGCTCCGGCCCGCCCCGGAGCGGTACGAAGTAGGCGGAGGTGTGCAGAAAGCGGCCCTCCGCGTGCCGGGCGTCCCTGACCCGCAGCGCGATCAGGCCGGTCGCCAGCGGGGCCAGGACGAGCCCGCCCGGACGGCACTGGGCGACCCAGGCGGGCGGCACGGCGGCCAGGGAGCAGGTGGCGAGGATCCGGTCGTAGGGGGCGCCCGTGGCCCAGCCGCGCGCTCCGTCGCCGGTGACGACCTCGGGACGGTGGCCGGCCGCGGCGAGGTGGTCGCGGGCGGAGGAGGCGATCTCCGGGTCGAGGTCCACGGTCGTCACCCGGTCCTCGCCGAGCCGGTGCGAGAGCAGCCCGGCGTTGTACCCGGTGCCCGCGCCGATCTCCAGGACCCGGTCGCCGTCGTGCACCCCGAGAACCTCCAGCATCCGCGCCATCAGCGACGGCTGGCTGCTGGAGGAGATGAGCCGGCCGTCCCGGACGCGGGTGGCGAGCGGGGTGTCGGCGTAGGCGCCGGACAGCCAGCGGGCCCGGACGCGGGGATCCGGATGGTCGCGGCCGACCTGCTCGAAGCCGTCCTCGACGGCCACGTAGTAGTACGGCACGAAGAGGTGGCGCGGCACCCGGACGAACGCCGCCCGCCAGGCCGGGTCGGTGAGCCCGCCGTCCGCGACGATCACGCGGACGAGCGCCGCCCGGGCGGCGGCCGCGGCGGCGTCCGTGCGGGCGCCGTCACCGGCCGCGTCACCCCTGCCGCCCTGCCTGCCCATGCCTCCACTGTGCTGCGCACGGCTCGGCGACGCGACACCGTACGCACTTAGCGGCTTTTGCGCCAATTGTCCTGCCGGTCCTACGCCGCCGGTCCTCGGCTGGGCCGTCTGAGACCATGGGGAGCGTGAATGAGATTCCGCGCGGCACGCTGCAGGAGCAGACCTTCTACGAGCAGGTCGGCGGTGAGCCGACCTTCCGACGGCTGGTGCACCGCTTCTATCAGGGCGTCGCCGAAGACCCGCTGCTGCGGCCGATGTACCCGGAGGAGGACCTGGGGCCGGCCGAGGAACGGCTCACCCTCTTCCTCATCCAGTACTGGGGCGGTCCGCGCACCTACAGCGACAACCGCGGACACCCGCGGCTGCGGATGCGGCACGCTCCGTTCACGGTGAACCAGGCCGCGCACGACGCCTGGCTGCGTCATATGCGCGTCGCGGTCGACGAGCTGGAGCTGGCGCCGGAGCACGAGGCCGAGCTGTGGAAGTACCTCACCTACGCGGCCGCTTCCATGGTCAACAGCGCCGAATGAGACCGACCGACCAGGAGCTCCGGTCCCCGGCCGGGCACGGCGCCGCAGGCACGGAGACGACGGACATCCGGCCATTGCCGCTGCCCGGCCCGAGGGACGCCGTGCGGGAACCTGCCTCCGGTGCGGCAGCGCTGGAGCCAGCGGTTCCGGATCCGGCCGTGCCCGACCCGGCGGTGCTGGACCCGGCGGACGGTGCCTTCGCCCGCGACCCCTTTCCGTACTACGCGGCGCTGCGCACCCGGGGTCCCGCGGCGCGCGTCGAGCTGGCCAACGGCTCCAGCGCCTGGCTGGTCACCGGCTACGAGCAGACGCGGGCGGTGCTCTCCGACCCCCGGTTCTCCAATGTGCCGCCGCAGGGCGCGGGCCGGCCCAAGCCCGACTCCCCCGCCCAGCGCGCCCGCGCCTGCCTCGCGCGCCACATGCTCAACTCCGACGCCCCCGACCACACCCGGCTGCGCCGGCTGACCGCCGCCGCCTTCACCCCGCGCCGGGTCGACGCGCTGCGGCCGCGGATCGAGGAGCTGACGGCCGGGCTCGTCGGCGAGCTGGTCGACCGGCTGGAGCGGGACGGTTCCGCGGACCTGGTCGACGTCTTCGCGTTCCCGCTCCCGGTCCTGGTGATCGGCGAGGTCCTGGGCGTGCCGGAGGCCGACCGGGCCGATCTGCGGGAGTGGACCTACCGGGTGGGTTCCCCGGCCGACGCCCTGGCCCAGGGCGAGGTCGACGAGGCCTGGACCCGGCTGCACGGCTACTTCACCTCGCTCATCGCGGAGAAGCGGCGCTCGCCGGGCGAGGACCTGTTCAGCGCGCTGGTGCACGACTCGTCGGAAGGCGGGCTCGACGACGGCGAGCTGCTCGCCATGGCCTTCCTGCTGCTCTTCGCGGGCTACGAGACGACCATGAACCTGCTGGCCTCCGCATCGTTGCTGCTGCTCACCCACCCGGAGGAGCTGGCGGCGGCGCAGGAGGAACCGGGCCGCTGGCCCGCGGTCGTGGAGGAGGCGCTGCGGCACGCCAGCCCGCTGGAGGGCACGACGTGGCGACGCACGACGGAGCAGGTGGATCTCGGCGAAGGGGTCGTCATACCGGCGGGCGCCTCGGTCCTGGCGGTGCTCGCCGCCGCCAACCGCGATCCGGCGGTCTTCCCCGCCCCGGACGCCTTCCTGCCGGACCGCTACGCGGACGGTTCGACGGGGCCGGTCGGCGCGGTGGACGCACGGAGCTCGGTCAACGGGGCGGGCACAGTGGGCTCGGCCGGCGGCCCGGGCACGGTGAGCTCGGTCGGTGGTGCGGACGCGGTGGGCTCGGTCGATGGTCCGGACGCCGTGGGTCCGGAAGAGCCGGTGGGTCCGGAGAGCGCGGTCGGCCCGGCGTGTCCGGCCGGCGCGGCCGGCGACGGGTCGCACCCCGGCCCCTCCGGTCGCCGGACCGGGACACGGGCCGCGGCGCACGCCGCCTTCGGGCACGGTCCGCACTTCTGTGTCGGGTCGCGGCTGGCCCGGCTGGAGGCGGCGGTGGCACTCCCGCTCCTCTTCGACGCCCTGCCGGGACTGCGCCTCGCGGCCGATCCCGGCGAACTCCCCTACCGTCCGGGGCTGTTGGTCCGCGGCCCGCGCCGACTGCCGGTCATCCTCGCGGACGACGCGCGGGAGTGAGAGCGGAGCGGTAGCGCGGGCGACACCGGTACCCGGCCTGACGTTCCGGCACCCGGTCCGTCGCTCCAGCCGCTCGCTCCGCCGCGCCCAAGACGCCCGTTCCGGCGTCTCCGGCCTCTGCGGCAGTTGCTCCGGCTTCTCCTCCGGGTCTCCGGCGTGCGGGCGGCCCGGGGAGGCCGGTCGGGACACCCCGGGCGGCCGGTCAGCGCGGGGTGACGCTCAGGCCGGACAGGCCCGGAAGGTCCGTCCGGCGCACGGCCACCGAGCCGTACGGGGTGCTCAGCCGCAGCCAGCTGCCCGCGGCGAACAGGGCGAGCCGCTCCGGCACCGCCGGTTCCGGAGCGAGAACCGTGGCCGTGCCGTGGCCGTGGCGCGCGGTCCCCGGTCCGTCGGCCACGGAGACCCCGTTCACGGAAACACCGTTCGCGGAAACACCGGTTGCCGAACCGCCGGTTGGCGAACCGCCGGTCACGGAGGCATCCCTCGCAGCAGCGCCGTCCGGCCGGGCCCCGGCGGCGGGTACCCGCGCCCGGGCGGGGCGGAGGAAGCCGAGCGACTGGGCGGCGTGCACCGCGCGCAGCGGGAGGCGGGTGTCCCCCAGGGTGCGCGACCAGATCTCGCCGCCGATCCGGTCGAACTCCGTACGGGTCCGGCCGTCCTCCGGAAGCGCCTCGATCCGGGTGCGGAACTCCCTGACGGCCGCGGCGACGGCTGCCCGGACCTCGTCCGCCCCGGGGAAGCCCTCGACGCGCCGCCAGCCGCCCCGCGGCGGCAGCACACCGGCCCACGGGGGGCCGGTGACGGACTCGGGCACCGGGACCGTCAGTTCGCCCGTGGTGCGCTCCCCACCGCCGGTCGCGGTGTCGAGGGCGTCGGCGAGCATGCCCGCCGAGACGGTCGCGTCCAAAGCCGCAACGGTCTCCGTCGCCCCGGTCCCGTCGTGCGGGACCGGGCCCGCGGCCAGCCGGGCCGTGCGGATGGCCAGTACCTCGAAGGAGGCGGGCCGGCCGAAGACCGCCAGCACCCCTCCGGCCTCCGGGGCGGCAGCTCCCGGCTCCGCCTGGAGACGGACCGCGGCCCGGCGGTCGTAGTGGATCAGCCGGGCCAGGAAGGCGGCGAGATCCGCCGCCTCCCCGGCGTCGGCGAGACGCAGCGCCGTCATGCGGCGAAGGCCTCCTCCGCGGCATCGACCAGGTACCGCTCGAGGACGGTGCGTTCCTCGGTGGTGATCCGCCGCGGACGGCCCGAGGCGAAGTCGAACGGCACGACGGTCGTCGAGGCCCGCACATACACCTGCTCGGCGTCCTTCACCTCGTAGGAGACGGTCATCGACGCGGCACCGATCTTCGTCACCCAGGTCTCCACGGTGACCGGCTCGTGCCGGTGCACCAGCGGGCGCAGGTAGTCGATCTCGTGCCGGGCGACGACCGAGCCCCCGGTGAAGGAGCCGTTGCCGTCCGCGGTCGCCAGCCGGTGCATGAAGTCGATCCGGGCCTCCTCCAGGTAGCGGAGGAAGACCACGTTGTTCACGTGACCGAACGCATCCATGTCCGACCAGCGCAGCGGGCAGGAATAGGTGTGCCGCACGCTCAGCCCCGGGTCAGCTTCTTGTACGTGGCACGGTGCGGACGGGCCGCGTCCGCGCCGAGCCGCTCGACCTTGTTCTTCTCGTACGACTCGAAGTTGCCCTCGAACCAGAACCACTTGGACTCGCCCTCGTAGGCGAGGATGTGGGTCGCGACGCGGTCCAGGAACCAGCGGTCGTGGGAGACCACCACGGCGCAGCCGGGGAAGTCCAGCAGCGCGTTCTCCAGCGAGGACAGGGTCTCGACGTCGAGGTCGTTGGTCGGCTCGTCGAGGAGCAGCAGGTTGCCGCCCTGCTTGAGGGTGAGCGCGAGGTTGAGGCGGTTGCGCTCACCGCCGGAGAGCACACCGGCCGGCTTCTGCTGGTCCGGTCCCTTGAAGCCGAACGCGGAGACGTACGCCCGGGACGGCATCTCGACCTGGCCGACGTTGATGTAGTCCAGCTCGTCGGAGACGACCGCCCACAGCGTCTTCTTGGCGTCGATGTTGGCGCGGGACTGGTCGACGTAGGAGATCTTGACGGTCTCGCCGACCTTGATCTTGCCCGAGTCGGGGGTCTCCAGGCCCTGGATCATCTTGAACAGCGTCGTCTTGCCGGCGCCGTTGGGGCCGATCACGCCGACGATGCCGTTGCGCGGCAGGGTGAAGGAGAGGTCGTCGATGAGGACCTTCTCACCGAACGCCTTGGAGAGGTTCTCCACCTCGACGACGATGTTGCCCAGGCGCGGGCCCGGCGGGATCTGGATCTCCTCGAAGTCCAGCTTCCGGGTCTTCTCCGCCTCGGCCGCCATCTCCTCGTAGCGGGTCAGACGGGCCTTGGACTTGGCCTGCCGGCCCTTGGCGTTGGAGCGGACCCAGTCCAGCTCGTCCTTGAGGCGCTTGGCGCGCTTGGCGTCCTTCTGCCCCTCGACCTTGAGACGGGTCTGCTTGGTCTCCAGGTACTTGGAGTAGTTGCCCTCGTACGGGTAGAGGCGACCGCGGTCGACCTCGCAGATCCACTGGGCGACGTTGTCGAGGAAGTACCGGTCGTGGGTGACGGCGACGACGGTGCCGGCGTACTTCTCCAGGTGCTGCTCCAGCCACTGGACGGACTCGGCGTCCAGGTGGTTGGTGGGCTCGTCGAGGAGGAGCAGGTCGGGGGCCTCGAGCAGCAGCTTGCAGAGCGCGACGCGGCGCTTCTCACCGCCGGAGAGGTTGGTGACGGGCCAGTCGCCGGGCGGGCAGCCGAGGGCGTCCATGGCCTGCTCGAGCTGGGCGTCGAGGTCCCAGGCGTTGCTGTGGTCGAGCGCCTCCTGGAGCTTGCCCATCTCCTCGAGCAGGGCGTCCGAGTAGTCGGTGGCCATCTGCTCGGCGATCTCGTTGAACCGCTTGAGCTTGACCATCGTGTCGGCCGCGCCGTCCTGGACGTTCTCCAGCACGGTCTTGGACTCGTCGAGCGGCGGCTCCTGGAGAAGGATGCCGACGGTGTAACCGGGCGTGAGGAAGGCGTCACCGTTCGACGGCTGCTCCAGCCCCGCCATGATCTTCAGGATGGTCGACTTGCCGGCGCCGTTCGGACCGACGACACCGATCTTGGCTCCGGGGTAGAAGCTCGTCGTCACATCGTCGAGGATCACCTTGTCGCCGTGCGCCTTACGCGCCTTGCGCATGGTGTAGATGAACTCAGCCAAGAGAAACCGTCCGGCGATCGATGGGTGGGCAGATGTAATCCATCTTGCCGTACGCCCGGCGCGGGACGGAAACGAGTAGCTCAGGGCACGCCCGTCCCTCCGCCGCTTCCGCCTCCCCTGCCCCCTCCGCATCCGACCGCAGGTGGTGACCGCCTCCGTCCCGGCCGCTCCGGTGCCGGTCCGGTGCCGGGGCGATGTCGGGGCGATGTCGGTCCGGTGCCGGGGCGGTGTCGGTCCGCGGTCCGGTGCCGCGGCGGGCTCGCCCCGGCTCGTGCGGCTACGCGCGCCGGAGCTCCGCCTGGTCCCGCACCTCGGTCACCTGCTCGCCGTCGTGGACATACGCCACCACGCCGGACCACCGGCCGTCGGGAGCCCGGCGCCATTCGATCAGGAGTCCGGGCAGCCAGGCGCCGTCGACCAGCACCTCGCACGGTTTCGTCCGCGCCGAGGGGCGATGGTCCGGGAAGCAGGGTATGCAGGCGCCCCGCCCCTCCGCCTGAGCGACGGAAAGCGCGACGTTCCGCGGGGTGTGCGTCTCACGACCGAAGCGCTGGGCCTTCCGCCGGCCGTCGTACAGCGCCTCACAGCCCGTGGTGCGGTGGAAGACGGATCCCCCCTGGGTGGTGAACACCCGTCGCGTCAGCCCCCGGGGCACCGGAGCGCACTCCGTGCACTGGCCGACCACGAGTTCGTGCACACATCGTTCGTCCCCCATGCACCGATGATTTCGGCGGAGCACCGGGGTCACAAGAGTGGATCACGCCGTCCGGATCCGGTCACGCGACGCCCCCTTCGGAGCCGCGCCTTCCGCGAGGGGCCGCAGCTCGTCGGCGACCCGTTCCACGGCCTCGTCCGGCGGGCCGGACGTGGGGGGGGGGGGGGGG
>NZ_JBYITE010000013.1:0-162171 GCF_057709105.1 Streptomyces sp. bgisy100 | reverse complement strand
CCCCCCCCCCCCCCCCCCCCCCCCCCCCCCCCCCCCCCCCCCACCCCCGAAACCCAAGACCACCCGCACCCACCCAACCGGCACCCGCGCACCCGGCACCGGCCCCGCACCCCGGCCCCCGCCCAGGCCGCCCCGCCCCGCAGCGGAACCCCGCCTATGTCCGCCACGGACAACGACACACGCCCAGCGCTACCGAACGGAGCATGCCCGACCCCGCCCCCCGGCCCTAGCCTGCGTGAGTAGGACCACGTTCCTCCGCAGACGTACACCCCCGACCACGAGCACAGGAGATCACCATGACCGCAACCGCCGGAGGCCCCTCGCTCCCGCAGGAGCGCCGCGTCGTCACCGCGATCCCCGGCCCGAAGTCGCAGGAGTTGCAGGCCCGCCGTACCGCCGCGGTCGCCGGCGGCGTCGGTTCCGTGCTGCCGGTCTTCGCCAAGCGCGCGGGCGGCGGCGTCCTCGAGGACGTGGACGGCAACTCGCTGATCGACTTCGGCTCGGGCATCGCCGTGACGTCGGTCGGCAACAGCGCGGAGGCCGTCGTGCGCCGTGCCTCGGCCCAGCTCGCCGACTTCACGCACACCTGTTTCATGGTGGCGCCGTACGAGGGCTACGTGGAGGTCTGCGAGCAGCTCGCCGAGCTGACCCCCGGCGACCACGCCAAGAAGTCGGCGCTGTTCAACTCCGGCGCCGAGGCGGTGGAGAACGCGGTGAAGATCGCCCGCGCGCACACCCGCCGCCAGGCGGTCGTCGTGTTCGACCACGGCTACCACGGCCGCACGAACCTCACGATGGCGCTGACCTCCAAGAACATGCCGTACAAGCACTCGTTCGGCCCGTTCGCGCCGGAGGTCTACCGGGTCCCGGTGGCCTACCCCTACCGCTGGCTGACCGGCCCGGAGAACTGCGCCGAGGAGGCCGCGGCCCAGGCCATCGACATGATCAACAAGCAGATCGGGGCAGAGAACGTCGCCGCGATCGTGATCGAGCCGGTCCTCGGCGAGGGCGGCTTCATCGAGCCGGCCAAGGGCTTCCTGCCGGCGATCGTGAAGTTCGCCAACGACAACGGGATCGTCTTCGTCGCGGACGAGATCCAGTCCGGCTTCTGCCGCACCGGCCAGTGGTTCGCCTGTGAGGACGAGGGCATCGTCCCGGACCTGATCACCACGGCGAAGGGCATCGCGGGCGGCCTGCCGCTCGCCGCCGTCACCGGCCGCGCCGAGATCATGGACGCCGCGCACAGCGGCGGCCTGGGCGGCACCTACGGCGGCAACCCGGTGGCCTGCGCCGCGGCGCTCGGTGCGATCGAGACCATGCGCGAGCTGGACCTCAACGGCAAGGCGCAGCGCATCGAGCAGATCATGAAGCCGCGGCTCACCGCGATGCAGGAGAAGTTCGACATCATCGGCGACGTCCGGGGCCGGGGCGCGATGATCGCGATCGAGCTGGTGAAGTCCGGCTCGAAGGACCCCAACCCGGAGGCCACGGCCGCGCTCGCCAAGGCGTGCCACGCCGAGGGTCTGCTCGTCCTCACCACCGGCACCTACGGCAACGTGCTGCGCTTCCTGCCGCCGCTGGTGATCGGCGAGGACCTGCTCAACGAGGGTCTGGAGATCATCGAGAACGCGTTCGCCGGGCTCTGATTCCGAGCGGGGCACGGAACAGCCGGGCTCTGATTCCGACCGGTACGCGGGGGCAGGTGAAGAATGTGTGCGGGGGCCATGGCGGACGGGTGATCCGGCTGTCGGGCCCGCTCCGCCTGGCGTACGGTTTCGGCAGATGAGAGAAACACCCCGCTCGCAGGGGACTGCGGGCGATGTCGAGTCGGCGCATCCCCAGCCTCGGCCCGGCCGTGCCCTCGCGCACACCACTGGAGCCTTCGGCTCCGGAACTCCTCACCGATCGGACGGCCGCCCGCCCCATACCCCCCGGGGCGCGCGGCACACCGGTCGCTACGACCGCCCCGGAACTCTCCCCCCTGTTCCGGGGCGGTCGGCGTTTTCCGCACCTCTGCTCCCGGCGGTGTGCGCGGTCCTGTTCGCGCTGGTCACCTGGCAGGTGGCGGCGGGCGGACCGCTGCTCGCGCTGGACGAGCGGCTGGGGCGGGCGGTGTTCCGCCCGCACACCCCGTCCGTGATCGCCGAGGCCGGCGCGGATCTGGGCGCCATGGTGCCCGCGCTGCCCGTCCTGGCTGCCGCGCTCTGCTGGTCCGGGTGGCTGGGCCGGGCGCGGGGGCGCGGCCGGCGGCGGGAGGGCGAGGGGGCCGGCGCCCGTCCGCGGTGGTGGCTGCCGCCGCTCGTGGCGGTGGCGGCCATGACGGCCGTTCCGGCGCTCGTCGTCCCGCTGAAGCTGTGGATCGCCCGACCGGGGCCGCTCGGACCGGCGGAGAACTACGGCTGGTACCCCTCGGGGCACGCGGCCACGGCCACGGTCGCCTATGGCGCGGCGCTCCTCCTGCTGCTCCCCCACCTCCGGCGCGCCCTCGTACGCCGCACCGCCGTCGTGTGCGTCGTGCTGCTGGACCTCTGGGTGGGAGCGGGGCTGGTGCGGCGCGGCTACCACTGGCCGCTAGATGTCGTCGGCAGCTGGTTCCTGTGCGGGCTGCTGCTGTGGGGGGTGGCGTGCGCCGTCCGCTGGAGCACCGCGTCCCGGGGCCGCCGGGGCACCGGAGAAGCCCCGGAGGCCGGAGCGGACCCGGACGCCGGAGCGGACCCGGACGCCGGGACGAACCCGGACGCCGGGGCACACCCTGAGGCCGGGGCACACCCTGAGGCCGGAGCGGGCCCGAACGCCGTCACGAACCCGGACGCCGCGGCGCACCCGGACGCCACAGCGCACCCGGACGCCAAGGAGAGCTGAGAACGGGCACCAGGGGCGTGCCCCCTCCCGCCCCGCACGCGGCTCACCTGCGACGCCCCCGAACGCCGACCACCGGCCATCCGTATCCGGCGGCCGTCGACCCTCAGCCGTCCACCCTCGGCCGTCGGCCCTCGGCCGTCCCCCTTCGGCCGTCCGCCATCGGCCCTCGGCCGGGAGAGCGGCCGCGCCCGGAGCCCCCCGGCTCCGGGCGCCCCGGGACCGGACCCCCGGGACGCGCGGAGCATGGGGATCCGGCCGCCGGCTCAGGAGTCGAAGCCCAGACCCACCCGGTCCATCGCCTTCAGCCAGAGGTTCCGGCGCCCCCCGTTGGCATCGGAACGGGCCAGCGCCCACTGGGTGATCCCGATGCCCGCCCAGCGCACCGGTTCCGGCGGGAACGGCAGCGGCTTCGTCCGGACCATCTCGGACTCGGTGCGCTCGGTGCGCTCCCCGGCCAGCAGGTCGAGCATCACGTCCGCGCCGAAGCGGGTCGCGCCCACCCCGAGGCCGGTGTAGCCGAGGGCGTAGGCGACCCGGCCGCCGTGGGCCGTGCCGAAGAACGGCGAGAAGCGGGAGCAGGTGTCGATGACCCCGCCCCAGGTGTGGCTGAACCGCACCCCCTCCAGCTGCGGGAAGCAGCGGAAGAAGTGCGCGGCGAGCTTGGCGAAGGTCTCCGGGCGCTGGTTGTAGTCCTCGGCGATCCGGCCGCCGTAGTGGTAGATGACGTCGTAGCCGCCCCAGAGGATGCGGTTGTCGTCCGTCAGCCGGAAGTAGTGGAAGTGGTTGGCGCTGTCGCTCAGCCCCTGCCGGTTCCGCCAGCCGATGGCGGCGAGCTGCTCCTCGGTGAGCGGTTCGGTCATCAGGGCGTAGTCGTAGACCGGCACGACGAAGGGGCGGATCCGGCGCACCAGGTTCGGGAAGGCGTTGGTGCCGAGCGCGACCTGCCGGGCGCGGACCCGGCCGTAGGGGGTGCGGACCACGACACCGGCGCCGTGGGGGGCGAGTTCGGTGGCCCGGGTCCGTTCGTGGATCCGTACGCCCAGGTCGAGGCAGGCCTGCTTGAGTCCCCAGGCCAGCCGGGCGGGGTTGAGCATGGCCACGCCGGTGCGGTCCCAGACGCCGGCCAGGAAGGTCGGCGAGTCGACCTCCTTCCGTACCTCATCGCGGTCCAGGAAGGGCAGCTCGATGCCCATCCGGGCGGCCTCCTCGGAGGCCTCCCGCAACTCGGCGACCTGGTGCGGCTCGGTGGCGACGTCGATCTCGCCGGTCCGTTCGAAGGCGCAGTCGATGCCGTAGCGGTCGACGGCGGACTCGATCGCGTCCAGGTTGCGGCTGCCCAGCTCCTCCAGCTTGGCGATCTCCCCGGGCCAGCGGGAGAGTCCGTTGGCGAAGCCGTGGGTGAGGGAGGCGGCGCAGAAGCCTCCGTTGCGCCCGGAGGCGGCCCAGCCGACCTCCTGGCCCTCGATGAGCACCACGTCCCGGCCGGGGTCGCGCTCCTTGGCCAGCAGCGCGGTCCACAGGCCGGAGTACCCGCCGCCGACGACGAGCAGGTCGCAGCGCTCGTCGCCGACGAGGGCGGGGCGGGCCCGGGGCCTGCCGGGGTCGTCGAGCCAGTACGGGGCCGGCTCGGCGTCGGCGAGGGACCGTACGGCCACGGGGTCCGTGGCGGTCGGGGCGGTGCGCGGCATGGCAGCTCGTGCCATGGTTCTCAGCTCCTCTTGCGGCGGTTTCCCAGCAGTTGGCCGGCGAGTACGCACAGGACGGCGACGGCGAACATCGCGGTGCCGATGACATTGATCTGGACGGGCGTGCCGCGCTGCGCCGAGCCCCAGACGAACATGGGGAAGGTGACGGTCGAGCCCGCGTTGAAGTTGGTGATGATGAAGTCGTCGAAGGAGAGCGCGAAGGAGAGCAGCGCGCCGGCGGCGATACCGGGCGCGGCGATCGGCAGGGTCACCCGCAGGAAGGTCTGCACGGGCGAGGCGTAGAGGTCCTGGGCGGCCTGTTCGAGACGGGGGTCCATGCTCATCACCCGGGCCTTGACCGCGGTGACCACGAAGCTCAGGCAGAACATGATGTGGGCGATGAGGATCGTCCAGAAGCCGAACTGGGCGCCCATGTTGAGGAAGAGGGTGCCGAGCGAGGCGCCCATGACCACCTCGGGCATCGCCATCGGCAGGAAGATCAGGGTGTTCACGGCGCCGCGGGCCCGGAACCGGTAGCGGGCGAGCGCGAAGGCGATCATCGTGCCGAGGACGGTGGCGCCGACGGTCGCCCAGAGGGCGATCTGCAGGCTCAGGGAGAGCGATCCGCAGAGGTCGGCGACGCCGCACGGGTCGGTCCAGGCGTCGGTGGAGAACCGCTGCCACTCGTAGTTGAACCGGCCGTTGGGCTTGTTGAAGGAGAAGATCATGACGATGACGTTCGGCACGATCAGATAGGCGAGCGTCAGGATGCCCGCGAGCACCACGAGGTTGCGTCGAAGCCACCGCATCAGACGAGGTCCTCCGTCCCGGACTTGCGGATGTAGACGGTGACCATGGCCAGGATCGCGGCCATGAGGATGAAGGACAGCGCGGCGGCCGTCGGGTAGTCGAGCACCCGGAGGAACTGCGACTGGATGACGTTGCCGACCATCTTCTGGTCGGTGGAGCCGAGCAGTTCCGCGTTGATGTAGTCACCGGTCGCGGGGATGAAGGTGAGCAGGGTTCCGGCGACCACGCCCGGCATGGACAGCGGGAAGGTGACCTTCCGGAAGGCCGTGAAGGGCCGGGCGTAGAGGTCGCCCGCCGCCTCGTGCAGCCGGACGTCGATCCGCTCCAGCGAGGAGTAGAGCGGCAGGATCATGAACGGCAGGAAGTTGTAGGTGAGTCCGCAGATCACCGCGAGCGGGGTGGCCAGCACCCGCTGCCCGTCGGTGACGCCGAGCCACGAGGTCACGTCCAGGACGTGCAGGGTGTTGAGCGCGCCGACCACCGGGCCGCCGTCGGCGAGGATCGTCTTCCAGGCCAGGGTGCGGATGAGGAAGCTGGTGAAGAACGGCGCGATGACCAGCACCAGGACCAGGTTCCGCCAGCGGCCGGCCCGGAAGGCGATGGTGTACGCCAGCGGGTAGCCGACCAGCAGGCAGAGCGCGGTGGCGGTGCCGGAGTAGAGCACCGAGCGCAGGAACTGCGGGTAGTACTCGCTCAGCGCGTCCCAGTAGGTGACGAAGTGCCAGGTGACCTTGAAGCCCTCTTCGAGGGAGCCGGTCTGCACCGAGGTGGAGGCCTGGTAGACCATCGGGGCGGCGAAGAACACCACCAGCCACACCAGGCCCGGCAGCAGCAGCCAGTACGGGACGAGGCGCTTGCGCCGGCCGGCCTTGCCCGTCGCGAGGGGCGGCGCCTCGGGGACGTCGGCCGCGGGCGCGGTGGAGACCTTCATGCGGCCTCCTCGTCGGTGCCGCCGACCGTTCCGTCGAGCACGGACTGGGAGGCGTCGAGGCCGAAGGTGTGGGCCGGGTTCCAGTGCAGGACGACCTCGGCGCCGGGCACCAGCCGGGAGTCGCGTTCGATGTTCTGCTCGTAGACCGAGAGCCGGCCGCCGGCCGGGCTGTCGATCAGGTACTGGGTGGAGACCCCGATGAAGCTGGCGTCCACGATGCGGCCGGTCAGCCGGTTGCGCCCGTCGTCGATGGACCCGGCCTCGTCGGCGTGGACCAGGGACACCTTCTCGGGGCGGACGCCGGCCAGCAGCTTCCCGCCGGTGCGGGTGGGGGCGGAACATCGGGCCGCGGGCAGCCGGAGCTTGCTGTCGGCGGCCTTCAGCAGCAGGTCGTCGCCGGAGGACTCGGCTATCTCGGCCTCGATGAGGTTGGAGGTGCCGAGGAAGTTGGCGACGAAGGTGGTGCGCGGGTTCTCGTAGAGGTCGGCGGGGGCGCCGAGCTGCTCGACCCGGCCGCCGTTCATCACCGCGACCGTGTCGGCCATGGTCATGGCCTCCTCCTGGTCGTGGGTGACGTGCACGAACGTGATCCCGACCTCGGTCTGGATGCGCTTGAGCTCCAGCTGCATCTGGCGGCGCAGCTTGAGGTCGAGGGCGCCCAGCGGCTCGTCGAGGAGCAGCACCTGGGGGTGGTTGATCAGCGCGCGGGCGACGGCGACGCGCTGCTGCTGGCCGCCGGAGAGCTGCTGCGGCTTGCGGCGGGCGAAGTCGCCGAGCTGGACCAGGTCGAGCATCTCGCCGACCTGCTTCTTCACCGACTTGATGCCGCGGCGGCGGAGGCCGAAGGCGACGTTCTCGTAGATGTCGAGGTGCGGGAAGAGCGCGTAGTTCTGGAAGACGGTGTTCACCGGGCGCTTGTACGGCGGGAGGCCGGTGACGTCGGTGCCGTCCAGCAGGACGCTGCCGGAGGTCGGCTCCTCCAGCCCCGCGATCATGCGCAGGGTGGTGGTCTTGCCGCAGCCGGAGGCGCCGAGCAGGGCGAAGAAGGAGCCCGCGGGCACGGAGAGGTCGAGCGGGTGCACGGCGGTGAAGGAGCCGTAGGTCTTGCTGATCCCGGTGAGGCGGACGTCTCCGCCGCTGCCGGCGGTCGAGGGGGTCTCAGTCATGGGTGCGGATCCCAGGTGTGTTCGTACGGGCGGGGGGGCCGGGGCGGTCAGGCGCCGATGAGCTTGGCGAACTTCTCCTCGAAATCCGTCTCTTCCTTGCCGGACAGCAGCCGGAAGGTGTGCGCCTTCTCGGTGAACTCGTCGTCCGGGATGATGAGCGGGTTCGCGGCGAGCTTCTTGTCGATCTTCGCCAGTTCCTCGCGCACACCGTCGACCGGGCACACGTAGTTGATGTAGGCGGCGATCTTCGCGGCGGTCTTCGGCTCGTAGACGTAGTCGATGAACCGCTCGGCGTTCCGCTTGTGCCGGGCCTTGTTGGGGATCAGCAGGTTGTCGGAGGACATCATGAAGCCGGCGTCCGGGAGGGCGAACTTGACGGCCGGGTTGTCGGCCTGGAGCTGCACCAGGTCGCCCGCCCAGGCGACGCAGGCGGCGAGGTCGCCCTTGTTGAGGTCGTCGATGTAGTCGTTGCCGGTGAAGCGGCGGATCTGCTTGCGGTCGACGCCCTTCTGGAGGCGGGCGACGGCGGCGTCGTAGTCGTCGGCGGTGAAGTCCTCGGGCTTCTTGCCCATGTCGAGGAGGGTCAGCCCGACGGTGTCGCGCATCTCGGTCAGCATGCCGACCCGGCCCTTGAGGCGGCTGTCCTCCAGCAGCTGGGAGATGGAGGTGACCTTGCGGCCGCCGGTGGCCTTCTCGTTGTACGCGATGACGGCGGGGATGCCGGTCCAGGCGTAGGAGTGGGCGCGCACCGGGTCCCAGTCGGGGGTGCGGAAGCCCTCGGCCAGGTTGGCGTAGGCGTGGGGCAGATTCGTCTGGTCGAGCTTCTGCATCCAGCCGAGCCGGATCATGCGGCCGGCGAGCCAGTCGGTGACACAGATCAGGTCGCGCCCGGTGTCCTGGCCGCCTGCCAGCTGCGGTTTGATCTTGCCGAAGAACTCGACGTTGTCGTTGATGTCCTCGGTGTACTTGACCGTGATGCCGGTCCGGCGCTTGAACGCGTCCAGGCTGGGGCGGCGCTTGTTGTCGTCGCTGACGTCGATGTACTCGGTCCAGTTGGAGAAGGTGAGCCGCTTCTCCTCGTCCGAGTGGTCGTCGGCCGAGCCGGTCTCCGCGGTCCGCCCGGCGGGCGGGATGCCGCACCCCGTGAGGGCGCCGAGCCCACCGAGGGCGAGGGCGCCGCCGCCGGTCGCGCGCAGCAGCGACCGGCGGCTCATGGCCATGCGGCCCTCGGTCATGCTGCGCCGCACGGCGGCCAACTGCGCCGCCGACAGGGTCTCTGGCTCGTACTGCTCCATGCGCTGTGCCCCTTCACGGGTGTCAGCCGGTGTGTCAGCCGGTCTCTCGGTATCAGCGGTCCCCGAAGACGGTGCGGTGCCAGTCCTTCCGGACCACCGCGGTGTTGTCGAACATCACATGCTTGACCTGCGTGTACTCCTCGAAGGAGTACGCCGACATGTCCTTGCCGAAACCGGAGGCCTTGTAGCCTCCGTGCGGCATCTCGCTGAGGATCGGGATGTGGTCGTTGACCCAGACGCAGCCGGCCTTGATCTCGCGGGTCGCCCGGCCGGTGCGGTAGACGTCGCGGCTCCAGGCGGAGGCGGCGAGGCCGTAGGGGGTGTCGTTGGCGAGGGCGATGCCCTCGTCGTCGCTGTCGAAGGGCAGCACCACGAGGACCGGGCCGAAGATCTCCGACTGGACGATCTCGCTGTCCTGCGTGGCGCCGGTGACCAGCGTGGGCCGGTAGTAGGCGCCCTTCGCCAGGTCGCCCTGCGGCGCCTCGCCGCCGGTGACCACGGTGGCGTAGGACCGGGCGCGCTCCACGAACCCGGCGACGCGGTCGCGCTGGGTGTGCGAGATGAGCGGGCCGAGGTCGGTGGCCGGGTCGAACGGGTCGCCGAGCCGGACGGTCGCCATCAGATCGGCGACCCCGGCCACGAAGGCGTCGTAGAGCGGGCGCTGGACGTAGGCGCGGGTGGCGGCGGTGCAGTCCTGGCCGGTGTTGATGAGGGCACCGGCGACCGCGCCGTGCACGGCGGCCTCCAGGTCGGCGTCGTCGAAGACCACGAACGGGGCCTTGCCGCCCAGTTCCAGGTGGAGGCGCTTGACGGTGCCGGTGGCGATCTCGGCGACCCGCTTGCCGACGCCGGTGGAACCGGTGAAGGAGGTCATGGCGACGTCCGGGTGGCCCACGAGGTGCTCGCCCGCGTCCCGGCCCGCGCCGCTGACGATGTTGACGACACCGTCGGGAATCCCCGCCTCGGTGGCCGCCTGGGCGAACATCAGCGAGGTGAACGGGGTGAGTTCGGCGGGCTTGAGGACGATGGTGTTGCCTGCCGCGATGGCCGGCAGCACCTTCCAGGCAGCCATCTGGAGCGGGTAGTTCCAGGGCGCGATCGAGCCGACGACACCGATGGGTTCACGCCGGATGTAGGAGGTGTGGTCGCCGCTGTACTCCCCCGCCGACTTCCCCTCCAAGTGGCGTGCGGCACCGGCGAAGAAGGACGCGTTGTCGACCGTGCCGGGCACGTCGAACTCGGCGGAGAGCTTGATGGGCTTGCCGCACTGGAGCGACTCGGCGTCCGCGAACGCATCGGCCTGCTCGGCGAGTACGGAGGCGAAGCGGTGCATCGCGTCGGAGCGCTCGCCCGGGGTGGCGCCGGCCCAGCCGGGGAAGGCCTGCGCGGCGGCCTCGACGGCGGCGTCCACATCGGCGGTTCCGGCCAGTTCGTAGGTGAACACCGGGTCTCCGGTGGCCGGGTCGACCACCGCGTGCTCCCGGCCCGAGGTTCCGGGCCGGAGCTGTCCGGCGATGTACTGCGCCCCGTCCGCGAAGCGGTTCTCTGCTTGGAAGGGATGGCTCATATCGCTCTCCTCCGCGTCCCCCGTGATGGCGGTCGGCGTAGCTCCAGCTCGATGTGAAGGCCGATCCTGACAGAGCACCCCCGCTTCAACAAGGGATTCCGTTGTTGCCTTTTGGTTACGCGACGGATTCGGTCATTGCGTCGGGTCGGGCGGGGGCTGGGCGGACGGACTGTCCAGTGCCTGGGGGTGTACGTGCCGGGCGGGGGAGCGGCTCGGGACCGCTCGGGTCGGCTCGGGGCCGGGCGTCGTGAGCGGGGGCGATGCGAGCGGGGACGCCGGCGCAGCGCGGACCCGGCGGGCCGGCCGCGTTGACGATCACGTCCTCGTCGCCGAACCGGGCAGGAACTCCCGGACCCACGAATCCGGCCGGGACCCGCGGCCACGCCCCCGCGGGGCCGCACGACGGATCAGTGGCCGGATCGACGGCCGACCGATCAACGGTCCGCGGTGACCGTCCGGACCACCGGTGCCGCCCGCGCGGTTCCCTCCTCCAAGGCACCGCGGCGCTCCGCGTCGTTCGCGGCGTCGGCTATCAGCAGGATCATGATCAGGGCGCTGCCGGCCAGCGCGACGACGCCCAGGACGACGCCGGCGAGCGCCTGCCCGCCGTTGGTGGCCTCGCCGCGCGCGGCCTTGCCCCGGCCCAGCGCCCCGAAGACGATCGCGAGGATGCCGAGCACGATCCCGACGAAGAAACCGGCGATGGAGGCGGTGAGGACCGTGCCGACGATGCCGATGACCAGCCCGGCGACTCCGAAGCCGTTGCTCGCCCCGTACCCGGCGGGCTGCCACCCCTGGCCGTAGGGTCCGCCCGGGCCGTAGCCGGACCCGCCGTAGGGACCGACGCCCGGCTGCCCCGGGAAACCACCGGGGCCGTAACCGGTGCCGTACGAGCCCGCACCGTTGGGAGCGGTGCCGTACGGTCCCGCTCCGTGGTCCGTCGCGTAGGGATCGGCGCCGTACGGGCCGTGGCCGAGGGGCGCGCCGGGGCCGGTGGGAGCGATCGGCGGCGGCGGGACGGGCGAGACCGGCGGCGGGCCACCCGACGCCCGGGGCGGCCCCGGGGCCTCGGCCGGAGGTGGGGCCGGCGGCGGGGGCGGCCCGCCCTGCCAGGACCCGGGCGGGGGTCCCTGCGGCCCCGCAGGCTCCGGCGGAGCCCAGGGATCACGCGGCTGCGGGCGCTCGGGCCCTTCGGCGCTCTCGGTCATGTCCCTCCCCCTTCATGTCCCTCCCCTTCGGACTTCCGCCATGCTACGGGCGGGGACCGACACGACCGGGACGGAAGCGGCTGTTCCCCCGGAAACCGGTCCCGCACAGAACCGAACCGGCCCCGCACAGAACGGGTATCGGTACGTCCGGGAGCACCCGGCCGACGCCCCGGCCGCCCGGGCGGCCCGGCGGGTGCAGGCACCCCGGCGCATGCGGTGCACCCCCTGATCAGGGCTCCCGCCGGATCAGGCGCCCCGCACCGTGCCGGACCGGCCGGGTCCGTGCCTACGATGATCCCTGCCCGGCACCCGAGCTGTCCTCAGGAGGACCGATGCCCGATCTGCACACCTTCATCGCCGGGCTGCCCAAGGCGGAGCTCCATGTGCACCACGTCGGCTCCGCCTCCCCGCGCATCGTCGCCGAGCTGGCCGCGCGCCACCCCGACTCCAAGGTCCCCACGGACCCGGAGGCGCTGGCCGACTACTTCACCTTCCGGGACTTCGCCCACTTCATCGAGGTCTATCTGTCGGTCGTGGACCTGATCCGCGACGCCGAGGACGTCCGGCTGCTGACCTACGAGGTCGCCCGCGACATGGCCCGGCAGAGCATCCGCTACGCGGAACTCACGGTCACCCCGTTCTCCTCGGTCAGCCGCGGCATTCCGGATGTGGCGTTCGTCGAGGCCATCGAGGACGCCCGCCGGGCCGCGGAGGCGGACCTGGGCGTGGTGCTGCGCTGGTGCTTCGACATCCCCGGCGAGGCGGGGCTGCAGTCCGCCGAGGAGACCGCGCGCATCGCGGTGGACCTGAAGCCGGAGGGCCTGGTCTCGTTCGGACTGGGCGGCCCCGAAGTCGGCGTCCCCCGGCCGCAGTTCAAACCGTACTTCGACCGCGCGATCGCGGCCGGGCTGCACAGCGTGCCGCACGCGGGCGAGACGACCGGCCCGGAGACGATCTGGGACGCGCTGCACCACCTGCGCGCGGAGCGCATCGGCCACGGGACCAGCGCGGTCAAGGACCCGCGGCTGCTGGAGCACCTCGCCGAGCACCGCATTCCGCTGGAGGTCTGCCCCACGTCCAACATCGCCACCCGCGCCGTGGAGGACCTGGAGCGGCACCCGGTCAAGGAGATGTCCCGGGCCGGCGTGCTGGTCACCATCAACAGCGACGACCCGCCGATGTTCGGCACCGACCTCAACACCGAGTACGAGGTGGCGGCCCGGCTGCTGGAGCTCGACGAGCGGGGTCTGGCCGGGCTGGCGAAGAACGCCGTCGAGGCGTCCTTCCTCGACGAGCCGGCCAAGGCCAAGCTCGCCGCCGAGATCGACGGGTACGCGGACGCATGGCTGCGGTAGCCGTCGCCCACCGCGGCGACCCGTACCGGGTCCGGGAGAACACCCTGCCCTCGCTGCGCTCCGCGGTGCACCGGGGCGCGGACGCGGTGGAGATGGACGTACGGCTCACCCGGGACGGCCGGCCCGTGCTGCTGCACGACGCGACGCTGGAGCGGCTGTGGGGTGACGAGCGCCCGCTGGCGGAGTTCACCGAGCGGGAGGTGCGGGAGCTGACCGGCGGCGGTGTCACCGGGCTGGGCGAGGGCCTGGCGGCGGTGCACGCCACCCCCGGTGTCCGGGCGCTGATCGACCTCCCGGACGCCTCGGCCGCACCGGCGGCCGTCGCCGAGGTCCGCGACCGCGGGGCCGGTGACCGGGTCTACTACTGCGGCGGTGCCACGGCGATGCGGGCGGTGCGCGACCGGGACCCCGACGCGGAGATCGCCCTCACCTGGACGACCCTCGCCCCGCCGCGGCCGACGCTGCTGGCTGAGCTGCGTCCGCGCTGGCTCAACTACCGGTTCGGGCTGCTCGACGCCGCGTCGGTGGACCGGCTCCACGCCGACGGGTTCCTCGTCTCGGCCTGGACCGCCGACACGCGGCGGACGATGCGGCGGCTGCTGCGGCTCGGCGTCGACTCGATCACCACCAACCGCATCGACTGCCTGCGGCGGGCGATCGACGCACCTCCGCGACGGGGCAGCCGGGAGAGGTGACCGCCGGGGCCCGGCGCCGGGCCCGTAAGCGGGCCCGGACGCGGGCCCGGACGCGGGCCCGGACGCGGAGGGCCCGGTTCAGTCGCGGGGGAAGTCCTCGGTGGAGAGCACCAGCCCGAGCGAGGTGCCGGTGAGGTCGACCGGCTCACCGAAGCTGACCGTCAGCTCGCTCCGGTACTCGCCGCCCTTGGGGTGCGTGAACAGGTGGCACTTGCGCTGGTAGGGGTCGGCGATCAGATAGACGGGCACCTCGGACTCTGCGTAGATCGCCTTCTTGCTGCCGTAGTCGCTGGCGCCGGTGCCCTTGGAGATGACCTCCAGCACGAATTCGAGGTCTCGCGGGGCGAACCGCCCCTTGTCGTCCGGCGTCGCGCCTTCGACGGCCTTGGCAAGGTCGGGGGCGAAGCCGTTGAGGCGTCCCGGAAAATCGATCCGCACATCGGAGTCGATCTCCGCATCGCCGCCGAAGTGGTCCTCCAGCTGCCGGAGGACCCTACGGATGATCTTCCAGTGCGTACGGCGTTGCGGCGACATGTGGACGGTCCCCTCGACAATCTCGACCTTGTAGCCCTCGGGGACAGGCATGTGCTCCAGCCGCTCGAACAGTTCGTCCAAGGTCAGCTCTTCACTGTCGGCCATCTCGATCCTGTCGGTCAGCTCGGCGGTCACCGTGCCGCTCCTCCCCGCTGCCCGCGTCGACACGTGCAGCCGCGTGGTTCAACGATACGCACCGCACTCGGTCACGTGTGCTGAAGCGGGGCCGCGGAGAGCCGGGCTCCCGGCCCTGCTCCCCCGCCGGGCTCACAGCCCGACGATCGCGTTCCACTCCCGGGCGAACTCCGGCCGCTCCTTCGAGGTGATGTCCCGGGCGATCGCCAGCCGCTTGCGCATGGCGGCGTCGGGGAAGATCAGCGGGTCCTCGGCCAGCCGGGCCGTCTCCTCGTCCTTCGCGTCGGCCAGCACCTCGCGGGCGGCCGGGACCGGGCAGACGTAGTTGACCCAGGCGGCCAGCTCGGCCGCCACCTCCGGCTCGTAGTAGTAGTCGATCAGCGCCTCGGCGTTCCGCTTGTGACCGGCGAGGTTGGGGATCATCAGGCTCTCCGACCAGAGCTCGGCGCCCTCCTCCGGCACCACGAACTCGATGTCCGGGTTGTCGTTGCGGAGTTGGACTACGTCGCCGGAGTACGCCTGGGCGGCGAGCACATCGCCGGAGGACAGGTCCTTGATGTAGTCGTTGCCGGTGAAGCGGCGGATGTGCCGGTCCGCGACGAGCCGCCGCACCCGGTCGGTCATGGCGTGGAAGTCGTCCGCCGTCCAGCGGGTGACGTCGACGCCGTCGCCCTGCATGAGCAGGGCGAACGCCTCGTCGAGGCCGGAGAGCAGGGTGACCCGGCCGCGCAGGTCGTCGTGCCACAGGTCGGCGGTGCGGCGCAGCTCCCGGCCCAGCATGCGCCGGTTGTACGCGATGCCGGTGATCCCGGACTGCCAGGGCACGGTGTGCCGGCGGCCCCGGTCGAAGGCGGGGCTGCGCAGCAGCGGATCGAGGTGCCGGGCGACGTTCGGCTGCCGCGAGCGGTCCATCTCCTGCACCCAGCCGAGCCGGACGAACCGGCCGCACATCCAGTCGCTGATGACGATCAGGTCCCGCCCGGTGTCCTGATGGTTCATCAGGGCCGGGCCGATCTTCCCGAAGAACTCGTCGTTGTCGTTGATCTCCTCGGTGTACGCGACGGAGATCCCGGTCCGCTTCTCGAAGGCGGCGAGCGTGGGCCGCCGTTGCTCGTCGCGCTCGTCGGTGTCGATGTAGAGCGGCCAGTTGGCGAAGGCGAGGCGCCGGTCGCGGGCGGAGCGGTCGCGCGCGGCGCGGTCCCCGGGGGCGACGTACGCGGCCGGCACCCCGCAGCCGGCGAGTGCGGCGGTTCCCCCGGCGGCCGTGAGGAGGCGCAGCAGGGAGCGGCGGTGGAGCGGGCGTTCCGCGGTGTTCTCCGGCACCCCGGAAGGATGCCGGTGCCTCCGCCCGCGGGGCAATGGACGCCGCGTCACGGCGCCGGCGGCGCACCCCGACAGGGTGTCGGGGTGCGCCGCCGGTGACGTGGCCGGTGCGGCCGTCCGTCGGACGGGGGATCAGCCGTCCAGGGACGTCATCACGTGCTTGATGCGCGTGTAGTCCTCGAAGCCGTATCCCGACAGGTCCTTGCCGTAGCCGGACTTCTTGAAGCCGCCGTGCGGCATCTCGGCGACGAGCGGGATGTGGGTGTTGATCCAGACGCAGCCGAAGTCGAGGTTCTTCGACATCCGCATGGCGCGCGCGTGGTTCTTGGTCCACACCGACGAGGCGAGGGCGTACTCGACGCCGTTCGCCCACTGCGTGGCCTGCTCCTCGTCGGTGAACTTCTGGACGGTGATGACCGGCCCGAAGACCTCCTTCTGGATGATCTCGTCGTCCTGCTTGAGGCCGGAGACGACGGTGGGGGCGAAGAAGTAGCCCTTCTCGCCCACCCGGTGGCCGCCCGCCTCGACCTTGGCGTGCGAGGGGAGCCGGTCGATGAAGCCGACGACCTGGGCCAGCTGGTTGGCGTTGTTCAGCGGGCCGTAGAGGACGTCCTCGTCGTCCGGCTGCCCGGTCCTGGTGTCCTCGGCGGCCTTGGTGAGGGCCGCGACGAACTCGTCGTGGATGGACTCGTGGACGAGCACCCGGGTCGCGGCCGTGCAGTCCTGGCCGGCGTTGAAGAAGCCCGCCACCGAGATGTCCTCGACGGCCTTGGGGATGTCGGTGTCCTCGAAGACGACGACCGGGGCCTTGCCGCCGAGCTCCAGGTGGACCCGCTTGAGGTCCTTGGAGGCGCTCTCGGCGACCTGCATGCCGGCCCGGACGGAGCCGGTGATGGAGGCCATGGCCGGGGTCCGGTGCTCGACCATCAGGCGGCCGGTGTCCCGGTCGCCGCAGACGACGTTGAAGACGCCCTTGGGGACGATGCCGCCGATGATCTCGGCGAGCAGGACCGTCGACGCCGGGGTGGTGTCGGACGGCTTGAGCACGACCGTGTTGCCCGCGGCGAGCGCCGGGGCGAACTTCCACACGGCCATCATCATCGGGTAGTTCCACGGCGCGACCTGGGCGCAGACGCCCACCGGCTCGCGCCGGACGATGGAGGTCAGGCCCTCCATGTACTCACCGGCCGAGCGGCCCTCCAGCAGCCGTGCCGCACCCGCGAAGAAGCGGATCTGGTCGACCATGGGCGGGATCTCCTCGGACCGGGTCAGTCCGATGGGCTTGCCGGTGTTCTCCGACTCGGCGGCGATCAGCTCCTCGGCCCGCCGCTCGATCTCGTCGGCGATCTTCAGCAGGGCCTTCTGCCGCTCCCCCGGTACGAGGTCCCGCCAGGCCGGGAAGGCGGCCTCGGCGGCGGCCATGGCGGCGTCGATGTCGGCGGCCGCGGAGAGCGGTGCCGTTGCGTATGCGTCGCCGGTGGCCGGATTGACCACCTCGGTGGTCCGCCCGTCGGCGGCATCCCGGAACTCCCCGTCGATGTAGTTGCGCAGACGACGCAGTTCGGTGGTCACGTGCCACCCCTCCTGTCAGAGATTGTCCAATGGGTGAGACAACCCCCACCCTAGTCACTGAGGCGACGCTTTCGACATACCCGCCACCCAGCATCTACGAAATCAGTGCCTTTCTGACTGGGCAACAACGAATTTCATCGGTCGAGGGTTGCCAGACAGTCGAGTCCTCATGCACAGTGTTGCCGTGGCCACTCGTACTCGCGACACCAAGGGCAGCAACGGCGGCACGCCGGTCGACGCCGTCTCCCTGGCGATCATCGAACAGCTCCAGGAGGACGGACGGCGGCCGTACGCGGCGATCGGCAAGGCCGTGGGCCTCTCCGAGGCCGCCGTGCGGCAGCGCGTACAGAAGCTGCTCGACCAGGGCGTGATGCAGATCGTCGCCGTCACCGACCCCCTCACCGTGGGTTTCCGGCGGCAGGCGATGGTGGGCATCAACGTCGAGGGAGACCTCGACCCCGTCGCCGACGCCCTGACCGAGATGGACGAGGTCGAGTACGTGGTGGTGACCGCGGGCTCGTTCGACCTCATCGTGGAAGTCGTCTGCGAGGACGACGACCACCTTCTGGAAATGATCAACAAGCGCATCCGCACCCTGCCCGGCGTGCGCTCCACCGAGAGCTTCGTCTACCTCAAGCTCAAGAAGCAGACCTACACCTGGGGAACCCGATAGCCATGAGCGCCGACCTCTCCAAGACGGCGTACGACCACCTGTGGATGCATTTCACCCGCATGTCGTCGTACGAGAACGCCCCCGTGCCGACCATCGTGCGCGGCGAGGGCACCTACATCTACGACGACAAGGGCAAGAGGTACCTCGACGGGCTCGCGGGCCTGTTCGTGGTGCAGGCCGGCCACGGCCGTCAGGAGCTGGCCGAGGTCGCCGCCAAGCAGGCCGCGGAGCTCGCCTTCTTCCCGGTGTGGTCCTACGCCCACCCGAAGGCCGTCGAGCTGGCCGAGCGGCTGGCGAACTACGCCCCGGGCGACCTCAACAAGGTCTTCTTCACCACCGGCGGCGGCGAGGCCGTCGAGACCGCGTGGAAGCTGGCGAAGCAGTACCACAAGCTCACCGGGAACCACACCAAGTACAAGGTGATATCCCGGGCGGTGGCCTACCACGGCACCCCGCAGGGCGCCCTGTCCATCACCGGTCTGCCGGCTCTGAAGGCCCCCTTCGAGCCGCTGGTGCCCGGCGCGCACAAGGTGCCGAACACCAACATCTACCGGGCGCCGATCCACGGCGACGACCCGGAGGCGTTCGGCCGCTGGGCCGCCGACCAGATCGAGCAGGAGATCCTCTTCGAGGGCCCGGAGACCGTCGCCGCGGTCTTCCTGGAGCCGGTGCAGAACGCCGGCGGCTGCTTCCCGCCGCCGCCCGGGTACTTCCAGCGGGTCCGCGAGATCTGCGACCGGTACGACGTGCTGCTCGTGTCCGACGAGGTCATCTGCGCCTTCGGCCGGCTCGGCACGATCTTCGCCTGTGACAAGTTCGGCTACGTACCGGACATCATCACCTGCGCCAAGGGCATGACCTCCGGCTACTCCCCGATCGGCGCCGCGATCGTCTCCGACCGGATCGCGGAGCCGTTCTACAAGGGCGACAACACCTTCCTGCACGGCTACACCTTCGGCGGCCACCCGGTGTCCTCCGCGGTGGCGCTGGCCAACCTCGACCTGTTCGAGCGCGAGGGCCTGCCGCAGCACGTGCTGGCCAACGAGTCGGCCTTCCTGTCGACCCTGCAGAAGCTGCACGACCTGCCGATCGTCGGCGACGTCCGCGGCAACGGCTTCTTCTACGGCATCGAGCTGGTGAAGGACAAGGCCACCAAGGAGTCCTTCACCGCCGAGGAGTCCGAGCGCGTCCTGTACGGCTTCGTGTCGAAGAAGCTCTTCGAGTACGGGCTGTACTGCCGGGCCGACGACCGCGGCGACCCGGTCATCCAGCTCTCGCCGCCGCTGATCGCGGACCAGTCGACCTTCGACGAGATCGAGCAGATCATCCGCCAGGTGCTCACGGAGGCCTGGACCAAGATCTGAGGCCGGGGCCCCCTTCGCGGACCCGCCCACGATCCGACGCGCCGCCCTGCGCGTCCCGCTCCGCCCCTTCTCCCGTGGCCCCATCCCTCCACGGGGGAAGGGGCGGAGCCCTGTGCGGGGCCGCACGCTCAGCCGCTGTCGCGCTCTCGGCCTGCGCCGGGCGGAGGCCGGTGATCATGCGGAGGCCGGTGATCACCTGCCCGTCCCGCCCGCTCCACCACTACGGGCGTTCCGTCACGGCCCGCCCCCCGGCGCCCGGTCTTCGTACCGGGCCCCGAACTCCCCACCGCACAGCGGTCCCGCACGGCACCATGAACGGCGAGACCGCTGCCGGACGGGCGGCGCCCCACAGGAAGGCTCACCCGATGGGCAGCGCGCAGCCGCGCCACGGCGGCGACCTCGTCGTCGAATCCCTCACCGCGCTCGGCGCGACCACCGTCTTCGGCCTCCCCGGGCAGCACGCCCTGGGGACCTTCGACGCCCTGCGCCGCTCCTCGCTCGACTACGTCGGGCTGCGGGTGGAGAACAACGCGGGATTCGCCGCCGACGCCTTCGCCCGGGTCACCTCCGGGGTGGCGCCGCTGCTGGTCTCGACCGGGCCGGGGGCGTTGATGACGCTCGCCGCCCTCCAGGAGTCGGCCGCGGCGTCCGCCCCGGTGCTGGGGATCAGCAGCCAGGTGCCGGTCGCGGGGCTGGGCGGCGGGCGCCGGGGCTTCCTCCACGAACTCGTCGACCAGAAGGCCTCGTTCCGCGATGTGGTGAAGTCCGTGCACACCGTGCGCACCGCCTCGCAGATCCCGTCGGCGCTCGCCGCCGCCTGGGAGTCCGCGCTGGCCGCGCCGTGCGGCCCGGTGTGGGTGGAGATCCCGCAGGACGTCCTGCTGGCGCCGGTCGAAGTGCCCCCGGTGGTCTCGCTGCGGGCCGTTCCGGCGCCGCTGGAGCCCCGGCCGGAGCTCGTCGCCGAGGCGGCGCGGCTGCTGGACGGGGCGGCCCGCCCGGTGATCCTGGCGGGCGGCGGAGTGGTGCGCGCCGGGGCGCAGGACGAACTCCGCGCCCTGGCGGAAGCACTGGACGCGCCGGTGGCCACCACCTTCGGCGGCAAGGGCGCCTTCCCCTGGGAGCATCCGCTGTCCCTGCAGTCCTGGCTGGAGGACCGGCACACCACCGAGCTCCTGGAGGACGCCGATGTCCTCCTCGTCGTCGGCTCGGGGCTCGGTGAACTCTCCTCGAACTACCACACGTTCCGGCCGCGCGGCCGGGTCGTGCAGATCGAGGCCGACCTCGGCAAGCTCGAGGCCAACCTCCCCGCCCTCGGTGTGCACGCCGACGCCCGGCTCGCGCTGGACGCCCTGGTGGCGCGGGTCGCCCCGCGGCCCGCGGGCGACGGGGCGCGGACCGCCGCCGCCCTGCTGGCCCGCGTCCGGGACCGGATCGACGCCCAGGAACTCGGCCTGGAACAGCGGGTGCTGGCCGCCGTCCGGGAGGCACTGCCGGAGGACTCCCCGTCGTTCTGGGACATGACCATCCTGGCGTACTGGGCCTGGTCCGCCTTCGACCCGCGCGCGGGCGCCCTGCACTCCGCCCAGGGGGCGGGCGGCCTCGGCTACGGCTTCCCGGCCGCGCTCGGCGCCGCCGCGGCCGACCGCGGGCGACCGGTCCTCGCCGTCTCCGGCGACGGCGGCGCGATGTACTCGATCGCCGAACTGGCCACCGCCCGGCAGTACGGGCTGCCGGTGACCTGGCTGATCGTCGACGACGGCGGCTACGGCATCCTCCGCGAGTACATGACCGGCGCCTTCGGCGAGACCACCGGCACCGAGCTGGCCCGGCCCGACTTCGTGGCGCTGGCCGAGTCCTTCGGCGTCCCGGCCGTCCGCACCGCGCCGGACCGGCTCGCCGAGGACCTGGCGGCCGCCCTGCGGGAGCCGGGCCCGTCGGTCGTGGTGCTCCCCGCGGTGCTGCGGATGTTCGCCCCGACGCACCTCGCCCCCGAGGAGCACGGGGAGCGGGAGGAGCACGGGGAGCCCTGACGAGGCACCCCGAAAGGACCGGGACGGCCCCGTCGGAGCAGCCCTGACAGGCCCGTCGGAGGAGCCTGACCGGCCCGTCGGAGGAGCCCCGGGGCCCGCCGGAGAAAAGCCCGGACGACCCGTCGAACACCCCCTTGCCGGCGGCGCCGGCACCCCGCCGGTCATATGAGCCGTTCGGAGGAACCTGGCACACGCCCGGACCCCACGAGTCGCCGCCCCCACACCGGACTCCTTACGGTGCGAGTGACCGTATGGGCTCAGGTTCGTTCACCCGGCCAGGGGAACGGACTGTCATAGGTAAGCCGAGGTGTTCGCCATGGAGGCCCCGCCGGACAACGACGTGCTCTGGGCACGCTCCCTGCACTACGCGCACCGCGGCTCCCCCGCGCTCGCCGGTGTCTCCGTCGAGGTCCGCGCGGGAGAGATCCTGGCCGTCACCGGCCCACGCGGCAGCGGCAAGACGACCCTGCTGCGCTGTCTGGCCGGTCAGCTCGCCCCGCAGAGCGGCGAGGTGTGGTTCAACAGCGCCCCGGTGCACACCCTGGGCCGCATGGGCCGGGAGCGGCTGCGCCGGGACCGCTTCGGCTGGATCGACACCGAACCCCGCCTGGTGCCCGAACTGACCGGCTGGGAGAACGCGGCCCTGCCACTGCTGCTGCGCGGCACCGGGCACCGCGCCGCCAAGCGGGCCGCCCTGGAGTGGCTGGAGCGGCTCGACGTCGGCGACTGCGCCCGCAGGCGGCCCGCCAAACTGCTCCAGGCGCAGCGGCAGCGGATCGCGATCGCCCGGGCCCTCGCCTCCGAGCCGTCGGTGCTGTTCGCCGACGAGCCGTCCGCCCCGCTGCACCGGGCCGACCGGTCCCATGTGCTGCGCACCCTCACCACCGCGGCGCGCTCCCACGAGATCACCGTCGTGCTGGCCACCCACGACCCGGAGGTGGCCTCGCTCGCCGACCGCACGGTCGCGCTGCTGGACGGCCGGCGGGCCGGCGGCATTCCGGCCCCCGACGCGGAGGGCAGGGCGGCCGCGTGCTCGCTCTCCGTCTAGCCCGGGGCACCCACCCGCTGGTCCTGCTGCGCCGGCTGCTGGTCGCGGTGGCGTCCGCGGGCGTCGGGTTCCTGCTGCTGGCCACCCTCGGTTACGCCCTGGGGCACCCGGACCGGGGCGCCGACGCCGCGGTCCGGCTGCTCTGGTGCGCGGTCCCGCTGGGCGCGGCGGTGCAGTTCGCCGTCGCGGTGGCCCGGACGGATCCCGGGGCGCGACCGCTGCCGGGGCTGTCCTCGGCCGGGCTCGGCCCGGTCCGGCTGGCGCTGCTCGCCGCCGTCTCCACCGCCGTGTCCTGCACGCTCGGCAGTGTCGTCGCGCTGCTGGCGTTCCTGCTGCTCCGCGGCGACCTCGGGCCCGTCCCGTTCCCGGGCGGGCCGGCCGAGCTGCTCGGCGCGGGGAAGCCCGCGCCGTTCGCCGCCGTCCTGACCCTGCTGTTCGTGGTGCCGGTGCTGTCGGCCGCGGCCGGTGCCCTCTCGCTGCGTCCCCGGAAGCGGCGGCCCGGAGCGGCGCCCGACCCGCAGGAGCCGGCCGCCGCCAGTGAGCACGCGAACGCCCGGGCCACCCTGTTCAGCGGACTGCCCTGGGGGATCGCGCTCACCGCGGCGGGCCTGGCCCTGGTGTCGTACGCCGCCGGCGCCCCGCCGGCCGCCGGCGAACTCCTCCCGCTCCCGGGCCGGCTGGACGCCATTCCGCCGGGCGCCGTCGGCGGCTGGGTCCTCATCGCGACCGGCCTGGTGCTCGCCTGCCCCGGCATCACCCATCTGTGCGGACGGCTGCTGGCGGCGGGCCGGCCGGGCGCGCTGCGGCTGCTCTCCGGACGCGTCCTCCAGGAGGAGGCCCAGCGCATCGGGCGTCCCCTCGGGGTGCTCTGCGCGGTCGTCGCGGCCGCGCTCACCGCGACCCGGCTGTACGGCACGGCGCCGGACGGCCCCGGCGGGCGGCCGTTCGGCCCGCTCACCGGGATGGGCGCGGCGCTCGTGCTGGCCTGTGTCACGGCGACCGTGCTGACCGCGGCCCTGGAGACCAAGGGCGCCCGTACCGACACCACCGGGGCGCTGCGGCGGCTCGGTGTCCCGGCGGGCACGCTGCGCCGGGCGGCGGCGCTCCGCGGCGCGGTGACGGTGGCCGTGCTGGCCCCGCTCACCTGGCTCGTCGCCGAGCTCGCCGCACTGCCCCTCACGCGCTGAACCCGCTCCCCTACGATGACCGGCGTGCATCCGATATCAGCCGCCGCAGGCCGCGCCGACGACCGTGAGATCGAATCCCTGGCCGAGTTCGACGAGGTGGTGGCGGCCGGTTCGCTGCGCGGCCACCGCATCCAGTCCGTCGACCTGACGGGCCGTACGGAACGGCTCCTCGCCACCCGGAGCGCCGGGGCGGTGTTCCTCGGCTGCGCGATGGCGGAGGAGGCCGCGGCCAAGGTCCGGGCGGAGGGCGCGATGGTCTTCCCGCCGGTGCCGGAGCTGCCGTTCGACCCGTACCGGGGCACGCTCTACACCCCCGACGAGCTGTTCCGGGGCCTGGACGGCGCGGGGTACGCGGCCACCCCGGACGCCCGCGCGTACGCCTGGTTCGGGCAGACCCGGGCCGACGGCGACATCATGGGCTCGATGCTGCGCGCCGTCCACGACGACGCGGTCTCCGACGCGCTCGACGAGCTCCTCGCCGGGCGACGGGTGGTGGGGGTCATGGGCGGCCACGCCATGGCGCGCGGCACGGAGGCCTTCGCGGGCGCCGCCCGGCTGGGCCGCGCACTCGCCGATGCCGGTTTCACCGTCGCCACCGGGGGCGGCCCGGGCGCGATGGAGGCGGCGAACCTCGGCGCGTACGCCGTCCGCTTCACCGACGCCATGCTGGACGAGGCGCTCGAACTGCTCGGCAAGACCCCCTCGTTCGACCCCTCGGTGGGGGACTGGGCGCAGGCGGCATTCGAAGTGCGCGGCCGGTGGCCGGGCGGCGGGCCGTCGGTGGGGGTGCCGACCTGGTTCTACGGTCACGAGCCGCCGAACGCGTTCGCCTCGGACATCGCCAAGTACTTCTCCAACGCGACCCGGGAGGACGGTCTGCTGGCCCGGTGCACCGCGGGCGTCGTCTTCCTGCCGGGCGCGGCCGGCACCGTGCAGGAGATCTTCGACAACGCGACACCCAACTACTACGAGTCGCGGGGCGAGCCGACACCGATGGTGCTGGTCGACCGGGACCACTGGACGCGCCGCTTCCCCACCTGGCCGCTGCTCCAAGCGCTGGCGGAGGAGCGTTCCATGGCCTCCCGGATCGCCCTGGTGGACTCGGTGGAGGAGGCCCCTCAGGCGCTGCGGCGGCTCGGCGCGGCGGCCTCTGAGGGCTGAACACGGCCTGCGCGACGGCCGGCCCCGGGCAGCCGGGCCCCCGCCCCGCGACGTTCCGTCAGCCGCCGGGCAGGAGCACCACCTCGGAGGCGGTGAAGGCGACGCCCACCTCCGTGCCCGGCTCCGGCGCGTCCCGCAGGGCGCAGGCCGCTTCCAGACGCGGGCCGCGCGCGGGCTCCAGCAGGAGCGTCACATGGGTGCCCCGGAAGGTCCGGGCCGCCACCGTGCAGGGCAGGCCGTCCGCCGCCGGGGTGAGCCGCACCCCGGCGGGGCGGACCAGCAGCCGGCAGTCGCCGGGCGCGCTGCCGGCCGGCACCGGCACCGTGCCCCAGGGGGTGTCGGCCGTCCCGCCGTCCACGGTCGCGGTGACCACGTTCTCGAAGCCCAGGAACCGGGCCACGAACTCCGAGGCGGGCCGCTGCCAGACCTCCAGCGGCGTCCCGGTCTGCGCGATCCGCCCGTCCCGCATCACCACCACCCGGTCGGCCAGCGCGAACGCCTCCGCCTGGTCATGGGTGACCGCGAGCACCGTGGTGCCCAGCCGGCGGAACAGCTCGCGCAGCTCCACGACCAGCCGTTCCCGCAGGCTGCGGTCGAGCTGGCCCAGCGGCTCGTCGAGCATCAGCAGATCCGGCCGCGGGGCGAGGGCCCGGGCGAGGGCGACGCGCTGCTGCTCGCCGCCGGACAGCGCGGTGACGGCCCGTCGCTGGGCGCCGGGGAGGCCCACCAGGTCGAGCAGTTCGGCGACGGTGCGCTCCTGTTCGGCCCGGTCCGCCCCGCGCATCCGGAGGCCGAAGGTGACGTTGCCGCCCACGTCGCGCTGCGGGAAGAGCTGGTGGTCCTGGAACATCAGGCCCACCCCGCGCCGGTGCGCCGGCGCCGCGGTGCGGTCGCGCCCGGCGAGGAACACCGTGCCGGCGTCGGCCGGCTGGAGCCCGGCCACCACCCGCAGCAGGGTGGACTTGCCGCTGCCGCTCGGCCCCAGCACGCACACCGACTCGTGCTCGGCGACCTCCAGGTCCACCCCGTCCAGCGCGGTGCGGTCGCCGAAGCGGACACTCACCCCGTCCAGGCGCAGCATCGGGTGCGGCGACACCATCTAGAACTCTCCCGAACGGTCGATGCGGATACGTTCCAGCGCCAGCAGCGCGGTCGCGCACACCACCATGAGGACGGTGCTGAGCGCCATCGCCTGCCCGTAGTTGAGCTCCCCCGCGCGGCCGAGAAAGCGGGCGACCGCCACCGGCAGGGTGGGGTTGTCGGGGCGGGCGATGAAGACCGTCGCGCCGAACTCCCCGAGGGACACGGCGAAGGCGAAGCCCGCCGCCACCAGCAGCGCGCGCCGCACCATCGGCAGGTCCACCTCACGCCAGGCCCGCAGCGGGGAGGCACCGAGCACGGCCGCGGCCTCCCGCAGCCGGACGTCGACCGCCCGCAGGACCGGCAGCATGGTGCGGACCACGAACGGCACCCCGACCAGCGCCTGGGCGAGCGGCACCAGCAGCCACGAGGTCCGCAGGTCCAGCGGCGGCTCGTCCAGGGCGATCAGGAAGCCGAAGCCGACGGTCACCGCCGAGGTGCCCAGCGGCAGCATCAGCAGCGCGTCGAACCCGCGGATCAGCCGGCCGCCGCTCCGCGGTCGGGCCGGCCGCCGCCGGAACGGGCGGCCGGCGGTGCCCGGAGCCCCCGCGCGGGTGAGCGCGGCGGCCGCGAGCCCGCCCACCACCAGGGCGATCCCGGTCGCCGCCAGGGCGTACTGCAAGGAGTTCAGGACCGCCTGGAGCGGGGCGACGGCGAAGGTCCCGCCACTGGCGGCCGACGACTGCAGCGCGCGGTAGAAGGTCAGCCCGTACCCGTCGGGCCCGGCGAGGGACCGCTCCACCAGGACGCCCAGCGGCAGCACGAGGAGCAGCCCGATGACCGCGACCACCGCCCAGAGCAGCGCCCACTGCCCCGTCCCGCGGGGGCGCCGGGCCGTGGTCGCAGCGTCGACCAGCCGCAGCGCGGACTCCCGGCGCCGCACCGTCCAGGCGTGCACCGCGAGGATCCCGCCCACGGCGGCGAACTGCACCAGGGTCAGCACGGCGGCGGTCGGCAGGTCCAGCAGCTGCGCGGTCTGCCGGTAGATCTCCACTTCGAGGGTGGCGTAGCGCGGGCCGCCCAGGATCTGGACCGCGCCGAAGGAGGTGAAGGTGAAGAGGAAGACCATCAGCGCCGCGGCGGCCACCGACGGGGCCAGCGCGGGCAGGGTGACCCGGCGCCAGGCCGCGAACCGGCTCGCGCCGAGGACCCGGGCCGCCTCCTCCTGGCGGGGGTCGAGCTGGGCCCAGAGACCGCCCACGGTGCGGACGACCACGGCGTAGTTGAAGAAGACATGGGCCAGCAGGATCGCCCAGACCGTGGTGTCCAGCCGGACGCCCCACAGCGCTTCCAGCATGCCGCCGCGGCCCAGCAGGGCGAGGAAGGCCGATCCGGCCACGACGGTCGGCAGCACGAACGGCACGGCCACGACCGCCCGCAGCAGCTGCTTGCCGGGGAAGTCGAACCGGGCGAAGACGTACGCGCCGGGCAGCGCGACCGCCAGGGTCAGCGCGGTCGAGGCCGCCGCCTGCCACCCGGTGAACCAGAGCACGTCCAGCACGTCCGGGTCGGTCAGGACCTCCCCGATCCGTCCGGTCCGCCACTGACCGCCCTCCCGGAGCCCGCGGCCGACGATGGCCACCACCGGGTAGGCGAAGAAGAGCGCGAAGAACGCGAGCGGGACGGCCATCAGGCCGAACCGCACCGCGCCCCCGGGGGCCGGCCGCCGCGCGCCGCGCCGGCCGGCTCCCCGGGGTCCGGCTACTTCAGAACGAGCGAGGACCACTGCTCGACCCACTGCTCACGGTGCCGGGCGATCTTCTGCGGGGCCAGGGTGGCCGGGTCGTCGATCTTCGCGCCGTACCGGGTGAAGATCCCGGGCACCTTCGCGTCCCGCAGCGCCGGGCTGACGAACATCCGCAGCGGCACGTCCTCCTGGAAACGCTTGCTCAGCAGGAAGTCGAGCAGGGCCTTGCCGCCCTTCTCGTTCTTCGCGCCGTTCAGCAGCCCGGCGAACTCGATCTGCCGGAAGCAGGTGCCGGTCGCGACGCCGGTGGGGGCCTGCTTCGGCTGCGGCTTCACGCCCACGGTCTCGGCGGGCGGGCTGGAGGCGTAGGAGACGACGAGCGGCTTGTCGCCCTTCCGGCCGGCGGCCGAGCCGGAGAACCGGTCGTTGTAGGCCTGCTCCCAGCCGTCGACCACCTCGACGCCGTTGGCCTTGAGCTTCTTCCAGTAGCCCTGCCAGCCGGAATCCCCGTACTCGGCGGCCGTGCCGAGCAGGAAGCCGAGGCCGGGCGAGGAGGTGGCGGCGTTCTCGGTGACGAGCAGGTTCTTGTACCGCGGCTCGGTCAGGTCCTGAAACGTCTTCGGCGGCGCCAGCTTCTTGTCGGCGAAGTACTTCCGGTCGTAGTTGACGCAGATCTCGCCGGAGTCGACGGGGGTGACCCGGTGCTGCCCGGCGTCGAGCTGCAACTTCCGGTCCACCCCGGACAGGCCCTTGGCCTCGTACGGCGTGAACAGGTCGTGGTCGAGCGCGCGCGACAGCAGGGTGTTGTCCACCCCGAAGAAGACGTCCCCGCGCGGGTTGCCCCGGGAGAGGATCTCCTGGTTGACGGCGGCACCGGCGTCGCCGCCGGGCAGCAGCTTCACCGTGTAGCCGCTCTGCTTCTCGAACTGCTTCAGGACGGCCGGCGAGACGTTGAACGAGTCGTGGGTGACCAGCGTGACCGTCTTCGACCCGCCGCCGTTCCCGGAGTCCCCTCCGCCACAGGCGGCCAGGGCGGGTATGCCGACCGCCGCGGCGAGGACGGCCGCGGCGACCCGTGACGCGGTGGCTCCGCCGGTGGTGACTCTTCCGGTGGTGCTTCTGCTGGTGGTGCTCACTGAGTTCCTCCTGGCTGCGTTCCCCGGAACCGTCGGCTCCGGACTCCCGCCCAGGAAGAGACGCGGCCCCGCCCGGTGCCGCGGAGTGCGGCCGGGCGGGGCGCAACAGCTTGAGTGATGACCGAACTCCCTACGCCGGAATGACCCGGTTCAGGTTCGAGGGTCTGCGGCTCGGTGCCGCACTCTCAGCGCTGTGGCGCTCCCCTGTCGGAATATGCATGTATTCGAACACACCCTAGCAACCGGCCCGGATCCTCCTCGGGCCGGTTGCCGGTCAGCGCTCGGAGGCGGCCAGCTGCCCGCAGGCCCCGTCGATCTCCTGGCCGCGGGTGTCGCGGACGGTCACCGGCACACCGTGGGCCTCCAGCGCGGCGACGAACGCCTTCTCGTCCTCCGGCCGGGACGCGGTCCACTTGGAACCGGGTGTCGGGTTGAGCGGGATGAGGTTGACGTGCACCCGGTTGCCCTTGAGCAGCCGCCCGAGCAGGTCGGCCCGCCAGGCCTGATCGTTGATGTCCCTGATCAGCGCGTACTCGATGGAGATCCGGCGGCCGGACTTCTCCGCGTACTCCCACGCCGCGTCGAGCACCTCGCGCACCTTCCAGCGGGTGTTCACCGGCACCAGGGTGTCGCGCAGCTCGTCGTCCGGCGCGTGCAGGGAGACCGCGAGCCGGCACTTGAAGCCCTCGTCGGCGAACCGCAGCATGGCCGGCACCAGGCCGACCGTGGAGACGGTGATGCCCCGCTGGGAGAGGCCCAGGCCGTCGGGCTCGGGGTCGGTGAGCCGGCGGATGGCGCCGACGACCCGGTTGTAGTTGGCCAGCGGCTCGCCCATGCCCATGAAGACGATGTTCGACAGCCGGGCGGGGCCTCCGGGGATCTCACCGTCCCGCAGCGCCCGCATCCCGTCGACGATCTGGTGCACGATCTCGGCGGTGGACAGATTGCGGTCCAGACCGGCCTGCCCGGTGGCGCAGAACGGGCAGTTCATCCCGCAGCCCGCCTGCGAGGAGATGCACATGGTCACCCGGTCCGGGTAACGCATCAGCACGGACTCCACCAGCGTCCCGTCGAAGAGCTTCCACAGCGTCTTGCGGGTGGTGTCGTTGTCGCAGGAGACGTGCCGCATCACGGACATCAGCTCGGGCAGCAGCTCGGCCGCCAGCTTCTCGCGGGCCGCGGCCGGGATGTCGGTCCAGTCGGCCGGGTCGTGGGCGTACCGCGCGAAGTAGTGGCGCGACACCTGACCGGCGCGGAACGGCTTCTCCCCGATGGCGGCCACGGCCTCGCGGCGCTCGGCGGGGCTGAGGTCGGCGAGGTGCCGCGGGGGCTTCTTGGCTCCGCGCGGCACGGCAAAGGTGAGTTCTCCGGGTGCAGGCATAACGGCTCCAGTGTGGCAGATCAACTACGGCGCCCCGGGCCGGAGCGGTGGAAGGCCGTCACCGGCGGTTGTCCGCCGCCACCGTTCGCCGACCTCGCACAGCCCGGAGACGGCCCAGGGGGCCGGCCGCAGGATCGACCTCACGGCCGGAAGGCCGCGCTCGGCAGGCGACTGAAACGGTTCGTGGTGCAGGCGGCGTCCAGCATTGGGCCACTGGCACGTGTCGCAACCCTGGGCGGACGAAGAGCGGCGTCCGGCGCGGTGCATCCCCTGGCGGCCGAATGCCCTCGCACCGGGCCGCACTGGGCTGTTCGGCCAACGAACCGAGGTGCCGTGCCGGGCGTCGCGCGCATCGGAGGTCTTCGAACTGTGATCATGGAGCAGTCGTTGGCGGTGATCGACGAGGAGCTCCCGGGCGCGAGGGGGCCGATATGTCCCGTCGCAGGACGCTCGTGGGAACGCGCCGGAGGTGATGGAGTGAACTGGTTGACCTCGCTGCCGGCGGCGGCGCTGGTTGTGGGCTGGCTCTTCATCGCCCTACTGCTCGCGGCCGTGGCCCGGGTCAGCGTGCGGGCGCTCGTGCCGGCCGGGGAGCAGGACCGGGTGCCGCAGATCGCCACGCCCCTGATGCCGACACTCGGCGCCGCTTTCGCGATCTTTGCGGCACTCTCGCTGGCCAGCGAGGCCGGCTATCTGCGCGCGGCGGAGGGATTGGTGAGCAGTGAGGCGGCCGCAGCCTCCCGCCTGGCATGGGCGGCGACGAGTCCACGAGTCCGGTCGGAGCCGATCCATGCGGCACTGGAGAACTACCTGCAGACCACGCGTGACAGGGAGTGGGAAGGTGCGGCAGCGGCGTCCAGTGACGACCCGCCCACTGCTCGAACGATCGCCCGGCTGGAGCAGGACGTGCGCGCCGAGGCGGCCCGGCCCGAGCTGGGAACCCCGGCAGGCGCGGAGCTGCTGCTTTCCCTGGACAGCGTCACCAATAGTCGTCGCGCCCGCGTCGCGGCCGCCTCGCGTGATGTTCCCGCGCTCTACGTCGTCACACTGGTGGTCAGCGGACTGGCCTTGATCGTGAACGCCGGCGCACTGGTCTTCCGCAGCGGCCTGCGAACGTCACTGCTCGTCGTGGGCGTTGCGGGTGTGGTCGGGCTGAGCCTGGCGTTGCTCTTCGCACTCAGTGCGCCGTGGACCGGACCGTTCATCGTGAGCGGGCAGCCACTCGACGCCGTCATCGGGGACCTGAAGTCCGGCTTCTTCCACGGCGGGCAGTAGGCGGCGGGCCCGATCGGCACCGCGACGGTGAAACTCGTTCGCGGCCGGCCGGTGGCCGTGCTGACGCAGCCGGCACGCCCCGTGGAGGCGACCGGATACCGCGGTGGCCACGGGCAGCGCCGGGGTGTTCACTGCCCCCGTGCGCCGCTTCGGACCGGCTCGGCCGGGGGCCGGCCGGACGGCCATCCCATGGGCATGAAGCCCAGCGGCTCGATGTCCAGCGATCCTCGCATCTCGTCGGACGCCGCCTGCACCGCCTCGTAGAACGTCGTCTGCGCCGCGCGGTACGGTGCGGAGTCGAGCCCCGCGCCCTCGACCAGCAGATCGCGCATCCTCCGGCCCCGTCTGAGGGCGTGCACCCCGAGCTCGACGACCCGTGGGGGCGCCAGCATGGTGAGCCGGAACCGCTGCTGATAGAGGTCGGAGCCGCTGAACGCCTCCATGATGGCGGCGGTGCGCTCGTCGACACCGTCGTACGTGCGTAACGCGGCCACTCGTATCCCCTCATGGGACTGGGCCAGGGCGGCGAGGTAGTCCACGTAGGACTCCCGCAGTATCTGATTGCCTTCCTGCCCCAGGGCGCGCTTCCAGCGCGTCCGCTCCACAAGCGCGGTGGTGACCAGGCTCACCACCGCACCCACCACGATGCCCGCCAGAGTCTTCAGGTCCATGCCCGGCCCGCCAGAGTCTTCAGGTTCATGCCCGGCACCGTACCGGGGCGCCGGGCATGAGCATGATCGAGCCCGCCCCGGCACGGAAAAGCACGGAGGGCCCGCCGCGAGCGTGCGGCAGGCCCTGTTCCGGCGCGGGTGCGACCGGTGCGCGGTCCGGTCGGCTCAGCCGGCTCCCACGAAGATCACCAGCAGCAGCCACACCACCGGTGCGGTGGGCAGCAGTGAATCCAGCCGGTCCATGATCCCGCCGTGGCCCGGCAGCAGCTTGCCCATGTCCTTGATGCCCAGGTCCCGCTTGATCATGGACTCGCCGAGGTCGCCCAGCGTGGCACTGGCGGCGACCGCGAGGCCGAGCAGCAGCCCCTGCCACCAGCTGCCGCCGTCGATCAGGAACTCCATGAACAGGGCCCCGGCGATCATGGCGAAGGCCACCGCGCCGAACAGTCCCTCACGGGTCTTCCCGGGGCTGATCCGGGGGGCCAGCTTGTGCTTGCCGAAGCGCCAGCCGACGGCGTACGCACCGGTGTCGCTCACCACGGTGAGCGCCAGGAAGGTCAGCACCCGCCACGCGCCGTCGTCCGCGGCCAGCATCAGCGCCACGAACGTGGCCAGGAACGGCACGTAGAAGGCCGCGAAGATCCCGGCCGTGACATCCCGGAGATAGTCCTCGGGGGACTCCGTCATCCGCCAGACCAGCACCGCGAGCGCGGTGAGGGCCATCGCGACCCAGGCGCCCTCCGCGCCCCGGACGTAGCCCGCCACGATCATGGCGACGCCGCCGACCGCGAGCGGCACCAGCGGCGTACGGATGTCCTTCTTCTCGGAGAGCCGCGAGGACAGCTCCCAGAGTCCGACCACGACCGCCACCGCGACCACACCGACGAAGAGCGCCTTCACGATGAAGAGCGAGGCGATGATGACGGCGCCCAGGCCGACGCCGACCCCTATCGCCGCGCGCAGGTCCCGGCCCGCGCGCTTCTTCTGCGGGGTCGGCTGCGGCTCGGCGGATTGCCGCGAATGCCTGTGCACAGGGTCGTCCTCCGGGCGCCGCTGCTCGTCGCGGAACAGGGGGCCGCTCAGCCGAGCGGCCCCCCGGTCACGGTCGTCCTGGTCTCCGCCTGTGTCGGGCACGATGGGCATGGGCCGAGTCTGCGCCGCGTCGGCCGCGGCGTGTGCGGGACCCGCCGAGACGGACACGGGCTCCGACGGCCCCCGTACACCGGTGCCCTGCGGGGCTCCCCAGGATGAGTCGTTCATCAGACCTCGAGCAGCTCGGCTTCCTTGTGCTTGAGCAGCTCGTCCACCTGGGCGACGTACTTCGCGGTGGTGTCGTCGAGCTCCTTCTCCGCGCGGCGGCCCTCGTCCTCGCCGACCTCGCCGTCCTTGATGAGCTTGTCGATGCTCTCCTTGGCCTTGCGGCGGACGCTGCGGATCGAGATCTTCGAGTCCTCGCCCTTGCTCTTCGCGACCTTGATGAACTCGCGGCGGCGCTCCTCGGTGAGCTCGGGGAACGTCACCCGGATGATCCTGCCGTCGTTCGACGGGTTGACTCCGAGGTCGGAGTCCCGGATCGCCTGCTCGATGTTGCGCAGCGCACTCTGGTCGAAGGGCGTCACGACCGCCATGCGCGGCTCCGGCACCGAGAACGACGCCAGCTGGTTGATCGGCGTCAGCGCACCGTAGTAGTCCGCCACGATCTTGTTGAACATCGCCGGGTGCGCACGCCCGGTGCGGATCGCGGCGAAGTCCTCCTTGGCGACCACGACGGCCTTCTCCATCTTCTCCTCGGCCTCGAGGAGGATCTCTTCGATCACCACTTGCTCCTGGTCTTGTGAGTGAGCACAGCCCCGCCCTGCGCTTCTTCTCCTGCACGGTGTCCGACCGGCAGGCCCTTGTCCATCCCCGGGCCGGGCTGTTCGTTACGGCCGGGAACTGCCCCTCCTGCCCGCGGTGCGGGACCGACGGTCAGGCCCGGGTCCCCTGATCGCTGACGAGTGTGCCGATCTTCTCACCCTTCACCGCACGCGCGATGTTGCCTTCGGTCAGAAGCTCGAAGACGAGGATCGGAAGCTTGTTGTCCATGCACAGGGTGATGGCGGTGGCGTCCGCGACCTTGAGGCCCCGGGTGATCACCTCGCTGTACTCCAGCGCATCGAACTTCACCGCGTCCGGGTTCTTCTTGGGGTCGGAGTCGTACACCCCGTCCACGCCATTCTTCCCCATCAGCAGCGCCTCGGCGTCGATCTCCAGGGCGCGCTGGGCGGCGGTGGTGTCGGTGGAGAAGTAGGGCATGCCCATGCCCGCACCGAAGATGACCACGCGGCCCTTCTCCAGGTGCCGCACGGCACGCAGCGGAATGTAGGGCTCCGCGACCTGGCCCATGGTGATGGCGGTCTGGACGCGGGAGTCGATGCCTTCCTTCTCCAGGAAGTCCTGCAGGGCAAGGCAGTTCATGACGGTGCCCAGCATGCCCATGTAGTCCGAGCGGGCCCGGTCCATCCCGCGCTGCTGGAGCTCGGCGCCGCGGAAGAAGTTGCCGCCGCCGATGACGACGGCGATCTCCGCTCCGCCGCGGACCACGGCGGCGATCTCCCGCGCCATGGCGTGCACGACGTCGGGGTCGACACCGAGTGCCCCGCCGCCGGCGAACGCCTCCCCGGAAAGCTTCAGCAGGAAGCGTCGGCGTGTGGTGCCATGGTCGCTGTTGTCGGCCTTGTCGGCGCCCTGATTCATGGAGATCTCCTCATGCACATACGAGGAGGCCATTGCCGGTGGGTCTGTCGAGCCCTCTGCGGCAATGGCCTCCTCGTCACATCTGCGGTCGTCCGGCGCGTAGGCGGCCGACTGCACCCGACCCTAGCGGGTCGGGCGTATTCCGTCGCTGAACGGAGCTGTTCGGGTCAGACGCCGACCCGGAAGCGGGCGAAGCGCTTCAGGGCGACACCGGCCTCGTCCAGAACCTTCTGGACGGACTTCTTGTTGTCCTTGGCGAACGCCTGGTCCAGGAGCACGTTCTCCTTGAAGAAGCCGTTCACCCGGCCCTCGACGATCTTCGGCAGGGCGCCCTCGGGCTTGCCCTCCTCGCGAGCGGTGGCCTCGGCGACGCGGCGCTCGTTCTCGACGGTCTCGGCGGAGATCTCCTCACGGGTGAGGAACTTCGGCGAGAACGCGGCGATGTGCTGCGCGATGTCCTTGGCAACCTCGGCGTTCTCCTGGTCCAGCTCGACCAGGACGCCGACCTGCGGGGGCAGGTCCGGGCTGGTGCGGTGCAGGTAGGAGGCGACGAAGCCGCCGGAGAACTGCGCGAAGCGGTCGAGAACGATCTTCTCGCCGAGGGTGGCGTTGGCCTCGTCCACGAACGCCTGGACGGTCTTGCCGGCCTCGATCTCGGAGGCGAGCAGGGCCTCGAGGCCGGCCGGGGAGGTCGCGGCGACGTGGGCGGCGATGGCGTCGGCGACGGCGACGAACTTGTCACCCTTGGCGACGAAGTCGGTCTCGCACTTCAGCTCGACCAGCACGCCGGACTTCTTGTCCTCGGCGATCCGGGCCACGACGGCACCGTTCTCGGCGCTGCGGCTCTCGCGCTTGGCGACGCCCTTCTGGCCCTTGACGCGCAGGATCTCGACGGCCTTGTCGACGTTGCCCTCGGCCTCGTCCAGCGCCTTCTTGCAGTCCATCATGCCGGCGCCGGTGAGCTCACGGAGCTTCTTGACGTCAGCGGCGGTGAAGTTCGCCATGGTCTGTCAATCTCTTCTCGAAAAGTCGATTGGATCTACGGGTGGACGGCGGGGGCACCCGGCCCCCGCCGTCATCAGCCGTGACGCTGCGGTGTCCCGGGCCGAAGCCCGGGCACCGCAGGCAGCGGTCGTCCGGGGAGCTCTCCCCGGACTTCGCGGTGTCAGGCCTGCTCGGCGTCCGCGGCGGGGGCCTCGGCCGGCTTCTCGGCCTCGGCGGCGGGGGCCTCGGCGGCGGGAGCCTCGGCCGGCTTCTCGGCCTCGGCCTCGGCGGGCTTCTCGGCCGCGGCGGGCTCGTCGGCCTTCTTGTCGCCCTCGAGCAGGTCGCGCTCCCACTCGGCGAGCGGCTCGCCGGCCTTCTCGCCCGGCTTGGAGTCACCGGTGGCGGCGCCGGAGCGGGCGATGAGGCCCTCGGCGACGGCGTCGGCGATCACGCGGGTGAGCAGGGTGACGGAGCGGATCGCGTCGTCGTTGCCCGGGATCTTGTAGTCGACCTCGTCCGGGTCGCAGTTGGTGTCGAGGATCGCGACGACCGGGATGTTGAGCTTGCGCGCCTCACCGACGGCAATGTGCTCCTTCTTGGTGTCCACGATCCAGACGGCGCTGGGCACCTTCTGCATCTCGCGGATACCGCCGAGGGTCTTCTCCAGCTTGGCCTTCTCGCGGGAGAGAACCAGGAGCTCCTTCTTGGTGAGGCCGGAGGCGGCCACGTCCTCGAAGTCGATCTCCTCGAGCTCCTTCAGGCGCTGCAGGCGCTTGTAGACGGTCGAGAAGTTGGTGAGCATGCCGCCCAGCCAGCGCTGGTTGACGTACGGCATCCCGACGCGGGTCGCCTGCTCGGCGATGGCTTCCTGCGCCTGCTTCTTGGTGCCGACGAACATGATGGAGCCGCCGTGCGCGACGGTCTCCTTGACGAACTCGTAGGCGCGGTCGATGTACGACAGCGACTGGAGCAGGTCGATGATGTAGATGCCGTTGCGCTCGGTGAAGATGAAGCGCTTCATCTTCGGGTTCCAGCGGCGGGTCTGGTGCCCGAAGTGGACGCCGCTCTCCAGCAGCTCCCGCATCGTGACGACGGCCATGGCCGTACTCCTTGAGGTACTCGGTTTCACTGCGGCCGGGTGGCCGCTGTGCCTGACGCCCCGACGCGCCGTGCCACGGAAAGATCTTCCGAGGACCGAGGGACGCGGCCGCGGCGCTGTCCTGGAGGACTCGATGCGCCGCCGGCGGGGCGTGCGAAGTCGACCCGGTGACCCGGATCGCCACCAGAAGTGTACGGGACCGCCGAACCGCAGTGCGACACTCATCGGGCTCCCCACCGGGCACGGGAGCCTCCGGGGCGCAGCGGAGGGTGGGGCGGAGGCGGACTCCCCCACACGCGTGACGAGGTTGTCCACAACCGGCCGGTACTCCACAGATCCGCTCCATGATCCCCTCGGCACGGGCCCGCCGGTCCACAGTCGCCCCATGCGATCCGACGACCGTCCTCCGTTCCCGGCCCGCCCGGGGCCCTCCCGTCTCCCGCCGGCCGGGTGCGGCCACCGGCCGGCTGTCTCCCCGAGGAGGCGGTGGGACATACGGATGCGGTGCGCACACCGGATGCCATGGACCCCACGGATGCCACCGACGCCACGCGTGCCCTGGACGCAGCGGTCGCTCTGGACGTCCTGGACGCAGACGCCGTGTACGCCGTGGACGGAACGGCTGCCATGGGCGCAACGGCGGATCCTGCGGACGCCCGGAGTCCCCCGGCTGTGGAGACGGGTTCACTCCCGCCTCCCGTCTCCTGGTTCTGGTCCTGCTCCTGCTCCTGCTCCTGCGGCGACCTTCGCCTCTCATGCCATGAACCCTGGCCGTGCGAGCCGGTGGGCGGCACACGGACCGATCCGGCACAGGCCCGGGGCAACCCGATGCGCAGCCACCGCCCCCTTACTGCTCGCCCTCCTGCTGCTGCCGGCGCTCCTCGGGCTCGTCCTCGTGGCGCTGACACCGTGGCTGCTCGGGCCTGCCCCCGTGCCGTCGGTACCGGGGACGAGGCCCCTCGCTCCCACGGCTCGCGGCGCGGCACCTCTCGGCTGCCCCACCAGCCACGGAGGGGGCGGCGCGGTCACCGTCACGGGTTCCGGAGCCACCGCGCACGCCTCCCGCCCCTCCCGGCCACCGGGAGCAAGCGGTCACGGAAGCGCCGGCGTGCCGCGCTGTGCCTCCGGAGCGCACGCCCGCGCCCGGGACGGGGAAGCTGCTCGGAAGATCCGGACACGGTGGGCCGGGGAGGGCGGGCGGGCCGGGCAGCTCGCGGCACGAACAGCTGAGGCGGCCCCACCGGCCGGGCGGCCCGCCCCGCACGGGACCGCGGTGGCCGCACCGGCCGGGCAACGGGAACGGGAACGGGCGTCCGACGAGCACCGACGGACACCGGACGAACAGCGGGAGGCGGCACCGGACAGTCCCGGTGCGGACGAGCCGTCCGTCGGCCGGGCATGGCCGGTGGGCGGCCCGGACGCCGGCGCGCGCCCCGAGGTCGTACGCGGCTGGGACCCTCCCTCCTCGCCCTACGCCGCAGGTCACCGGGGCGTGGATCTGGCCGCTCGTCCCGGCGGGACCGTACGGGCGGCTGCCGCGGGCCGGGTGACGTTCGCAGGGAGCGTCGCGGGCCGCCCCGTCCTGGTGATCGAACTCGACGGCACCGGCAGCCCACCGCTGCGCATCACCTACGAGCCCGTACGCCCCGAGGTCCGGAAGGGGGACCGCGTCACAGCAGGACAGCCGGTGGGAACGTTGGACGACGGCCGCTCCCATTGCCCTTCCGGCTGCCTCCACTGGGGATTGCGCCGAGGGGACCGCTACCTCGACCCGCTCTCCCTGCTCCCGGCCTGGATGCTGCGCGGCGGACCGTCCCGGCTGCTTCCCGTCTTCGGGGTCCCCGAGCCTCACGGGACGGCCCCGTCCGACCACACCTCCGCCCTTTCACCCGAGGCCGAACGCCCTGCGACACCCCAGGCCGGCCGCGCCCCTTCCGACCCCGACGCCGGGTCCGGCTCCGGCTCCGGCTCCGGCTTCGGCTTCGGCTTCGGCTTCGGCGGAAACGGACCCGGCAGAGCTGCGACAGTCGGAGGCAGCGCGCACCGGTCCGGCGCTCCTACGGATGCCCCGGAAACAGGTGGCGCGGATGCGAGTCGAGCGGACACAGAGCACACGGGAACAGGCCTCGCTGGAGGAGGTTTCGCCGGAGGGGGTCTCGCGGATGCCGTCCTCGCGGGAGGAGGTCTCCCTGATGCCGTTGTCGCTGGCGGAGGTCTCGCTGATGCCGTTCTCGCGAGTGGCGGTCTCGCGCACCCCTGTCTTGCACATGCCGGTCTTGCGCAGGCCGGTCGCACCGGCGCGGGTCGCGCGACGGCGCATGGCACCGCTGACCGGCCACCCGCAGAGTGGGCAGGCCACCGGGCCACAGCGCCTGCCCATCCGGCAGCAAGGCATCGCCGCACTGGCGTGGTGCGGGGTACCGCACCCGCCCTGCGGACACCGCCTGAGCTCGCCGCAACCGGGCCGGATGCGGGCCTTCCCGCAGCGCTCTCCGTAGCCGGAGCACTGATCACCGCGGCATGGTGGGCCCATCACCGTCTCCATGCCGGACCACGCGGTCCGGCACCGTCCGCCCCTCATGAGGCGACAGGCACGCAGGAGGACGAACGAGGGCGGAGGAGGGCGCGCCGTCAGGGCCTGTGATCCACCTTTGGGGCGGCCGTCAGCCCTTGACCCCACGCAGTGCCATCGCCACCGCGGCCTCGGTGATCTGTTCCGGGTCCTCGGCCGCGCCGAGCTCGATCCGCCGGACAGCCGCGTCGACGACGCCTTGCAGCAGCATCGCGGCCAGGCGCGGCTGCCCCTGTCCGAGCTCACCGAGAGCCTCGACGATCATGGCGATCAGCCCGCCGTGAGCGGCGCGGATCTTCTCCCGGGCGCCGGCGTCCAGTTCTCCCGCGGAGATCGCGACGACCGCGCGGTGCCGCCGGTCCCCGACGAGGGCGAGCTGCTGCCGGACGTACGCCTCGATCTTCCCCTCGGCCGTGTCGGCCCGCTCCATGGCGGCCTCGACCTCCGCCGCCCAGACCGGGAAGTCGACCGCGCAGAGCTCTTCGACGACGGCCGCACGGGAGCGGAAGTACTCATAGACGGACGACCGCGCGAGCCCGGTGCGCTCGGCGAGGGCGGGGAAGGTCAACGCCTCCGTACCGCCTTCGGACAGGAGGGATCGGGCGGCGTCCAGCAGGGCGCCGCGCTGCATGGTCCGGTGCTCGGCCACCGAGGCCGCTCGAATCCTGGGCACCCCACCACTCTACGGACGGCACGTCGGGCGCCGCACTCCACACCACGAAGACCGCCCGCACTCAGAAGTAATTCATCGTTCACGAAGAGACGATTCAGCGAGCCACGTCGGCCAGCTTGGCCCTCAGCTGCAGGACCGACTTGGTGTGGATCTGACTGACCCGGCTCTCCGTCACCCCCAGGACCTGCCCGATCTCCGCAAGGGTGAGCCCCTCGTAGTAGTAGAGGGTGACGACGGTCTTCTCCCGGTCCGGGAGGGTGTTGATGGCCCGTGCCAGCAGCCGGCGCAGTTCCCGGTCCTCGGCCACCTCGACGGGGTTGTCCGCCGCGGTGTCCTCCAGGGTGTCCATCAGGCTGAGCCGGTCACCGCCCTCGCCGCCGGAGTGCAGCAGTTCCTCCAGCGCCACCACGTTGGCGAGCGACAACTGACTGAAGACGTTGTGCAGTTCGTCGAGTCCGATGCCCATCTCCGCGGCGACCTCCGCCTCGGACGGCGTGCGGCGCAGCGCCGCCTCCAGAGTCGCGTAGGCGCGCTCCACGGCCCGTGCCTTCTGCCGGACCGAACGGGGGATCCAGTCGAGCGCGCGCAGTTCGTCGATCATCGCGCCACGGATGCGCGTGATCGCGTAGGTCTCGAACTTGATGGACCGGTCCGGATCGAACTTCTCGATCGCGTCGATGAGCCCGAAGACTCCGGACGACACGAAATCGGCCTGCTCGACATTGGGGGGCAGGCCGACGCTGACGCGGCCGGCCACGTACTTCACCAGGGGTGAGTAGTGCAGGATCAGCTGTTCCCGCAGCCTGATGTCGGCCGTGGCCTTGTACGACCGCCACAGTTCGTCGAGCGACGAGGGGGCGGCGGGACGCACGCTGCCGCGGGCCGCGGGTGGCACTGCCGCACGGTCAGACCCGGAGGTGTGCTGGGGCATTCGTCGCCTTGAGCCGTTCTGCCGTCACAGGAGTGAGGACGTATGTCTTGGTCGGAACGCTTGTGAGCGTAGCGTGACTGAAGCGTCGCAGAGTGCGAAGAGAGCTGGTTCATGCTTGCGCAGATACGTTCCCGGGCCGCTCCTGGGAGTTACGCCTGTGCCGGCAGGTGTCGGCCGTGCACAGAACACAAAGTCGGCTGTTGGGGTCATCGGCCCAACCCTGTCACCCGATCGCCGCAGGTCAAGGACCGCCTCGCGGGGTACCGGCGGTGGCCCCGGGAGAGCCGGGCAACTGCCATCGTTCGCCGTGCCGTTCGACGAACCCCAGTGACTGCAGTTCGCACAGCCTTGCCAATGCTTCGTCATATCCGGTACCTGCATCCCGGGCGATCCTCGGCACGTCGGCACTCGCCCGGGCCGGCAGCGCGTCGAGCACTCTGGTGGCCGTGGGATCCAGCAGGTCCCGCGCGACGAGGGGCCCCCGTCGCTCGGGCGCCAGCTCGCCGATGCTCCCGATGAGTTCGACCACCTCGGCGGTGTCGGTGACCAGCTCGGCACCGCCTCTCAGAAGTTCGTGGACCCCTGCCGAGAGGCCCGACGTCACGGCACCCGGCACTCCCATCGCCACCCTGCCCAGCTGCTGCGCGCGCCGCGCCGTCACCAGGGATCCGCTGCGGTACTGCGCCTCGACGACGACCGTGCCCCGGGTCAGGGCGGCGATCACCCGGTTGCGCAGCACGAACCGGCTGCGGGTGGGGTGCGCGCCCGGTGGTAATTCGGCGACCAGCAGGCCCTGTTCCGCGATCCTGCCGAGCAACTCGGTGTGCCCGCGCGGATAGGCGACGTCCACCCCGCAGGCGAGCACCCCGATGGTGGCACCGCCGCCCGCGAGAGCACCCCGGTGGACGGCGCCGTCGACGCCGTACGCGCCGCCGGACACCACGGTCCATCCGGCTTCGGCGAGCCCCGCGCCGAGGGTGGCTGCGACATGGGCGCCGTACTCGGTGCAGGCCCGCGCCCCGACGACGGCGACGGACTTGAGCGCCCAGATCCGCAGGGAGGGCCGGCCCCGTACCCACAGCCCGACCGGACGGGCGTCCCCGAGGTCGTCCAGCTGCTGGGGCCACTCCGGCTCACCGGGGCAGAGGAACCGGGCGCCGGCCGCCTCCGCCGCGGCGAGATCCGCCTGTGGGTCGAGCCGTTCGGCCCGCAGGCGGTAACCGGCCCGGCGCGCCGCACCGACCGACGACGGAGGCTTGCCGGACCCCCTCAGCATCTCCAGCACATCGACCGGTCCGGTGTCCCTCAGCCAGGCCCCGACCAGCTCGTCGCCGGGTTCGACGATCCTGGTGAGCGCCGCACGGGCCAGTCGCTGCTCCGCCGGGCCGTCCCGCCCGGCGGCCGCGCTCACCGCGCCCCGCCGGTGAGGACCGCGCCGCGGCTGACACCGGTCCGCAATTGCAGGGCATGCGCCACGTCCGGAGCGGTGGGGCGGTCCCGCCCGGCCAGATCGGCGACGGTCCACGCGACCCGCAGAACACGGTCGAGACCGCGCGCCGTGAGCAGCCCGCGCTCCATGTCCCGCTCGGCCGCCGCCATGGCCCCTGCCGCGGGCTGCCAGCGGGTCCGCAGTTCGTGCCCGGGCACGTCCCCGTTGATGCGCCAGGGGGTGCCCGACAGCCGCGTGGCGGAGCGTTCCCTTGCCTCGCGCACCCGGCCGGTGACGGCGGCGCTGGACTCGCCGGGCCGGACCCCGCCGGCCAGCTCGGCCCGGCTCACGGGCTCGACGTCCACCTGCAGATCCACCCGGTCCATCAGCGGCCCCGACAGCCGTGACTGATAGCGGCGCACCACCGCGGGAGGACAGTCGCATCCCCGGCCACGCAGGGCATGGCGGCCACAGGGGCAGGGGTTCGCGGCGAGGACGAGGAGGAACCGGGCCGGCAACCGCACCACTCCGGCGCTGCGCGCCACCACCACCTGCCCCGACTCCAGGGGCTGCCGCAGGGCGTCGAGCGCGCGGCCGCTGAACTCCGGGGCCTCGTCGAGGAACAGCACGCCCCGGTGCGACAGCGAGACGGCGCCGGGTCTCGGCACCCCGTTGCCGCCGCCCACCAGCGACGGCATCGTCGCCGAATGGTGCGGGGCACAGTACGGCGGGACGGTCAGCAGCGGCTTCCCCGGCGGCAGCAGGCCCGCCACCGAGTGCACCGCGGTGACCTCCAGCGACTCCTGCCGGGTGAGCGGCGGCAGCAGCGAGGGGAGCCGTTCGGCCAGCATGGTCTTGCCGGCGCCCGGCGGTCCCTTCAGGTAGAGGTGGTGGCCGCCCGCCGCTGCCACCTCCAGGGCCGACCGGGCTCCCTGCTGGCCCGCGACGGCCGCCAGATCCGGCAGCGGGCCGTCGTCGGAGGATCCGGTGAGGAGGCCCGCCCCGGTGCCCGCGCCCGGCACCGTGAGCCCGGCCAGCATCGGGTCCGGCCGTCCCTCCTCCGGAGGGGCTTCTTCCTCCGGGACCGGCTCGTCTGCGAGCACCGCGATGAGCTGGCGCAGACTGCGGACCCCGAGCACCGAGACGCCGGGCACGAGGGACGCCTCCGCGGCCGTCCGCTCGGGAACCACGACCTGGCGGTATCCGGCCTCAGCCGCCGCGAGCACCGAGGGCAGCACGCCTCGCACGGGGCGCACCCGCCCGTCGAGACCGAGTTCCCCGACCATCACCAGGTCCGCGATCTCCCGCGGGTCGATCCGCTCCGAGGCCGCCAGCACGGCACAGGCCACCGCCAGGTCGAAGCCGCTGCCGGCCTTGGGCACCGACGCCGGACTGAGCCCCACGGTGAGCTTCTTCTGCGGCCAGTCCGCGCCCGAGTTCACCACCGCGGCACGCACCCGGTCGCGGCTCTCCACGAGGCTCTTGTCCGGCAGCCCCACGAGGGCGAAGGCCGCGACCCCCGGTTCGAGGTCGGCCTGGACCTCGACGACGACGCCCTCGACTCCGACGAGGGCCACCGAGCACGTACGGGCGAAGACCACTCAGGCCACCCCCCGCACGTGCTCCACGACCGGAGCGCCACGCAGTGGCAGCAGCACACCGACGAGATCGATGCGCACCCCTCCCGGCGGCACCCCGCCGTGCCGCTCCAGCCAGCACTCGGCGAGCCAGCGGGAGGCCAGCCGGCGGAGCCGCTCGGACTTGCGCCGTGTCACCGCCGCCATCGGGTGCTCGTAGTGACCGGCGCGGCGGGTCTTGACCTCGCACACCACCAGCGCGTCACGGTCCGTGGCCACGATGTCGATCTCGCCCTCCCGGCAGCGCCAGTTGCGCTCCAGGACCGTCATGCCGGCCAGGGCCAGCTTCCGCGCCGCCAGGTCCTCCCCGTAGCGGCCGAGCGCTCCTCGTGCGTTCATGAGTACCACCTCCGTCACCGACTGTGACGGAAGGGCGGGATTCTCGGGGATCATGGTCGAGATCTGTGGACAGCACGGTGACTGTGGACAACGCGGCCACTCGATCGAGTGACCGGCCCGCCTGCCCCGACACCGGCGCAGGCCCCGGTGCCACCCTGGTCCACGGAAACACCGCCGCGATCACCCCGCCGCCGAGGCCGCATCACCCGGCGCAACCAAGCAGCCCGCCCGGCGGGCCCACACGGGCCCGCACCAGCCGCTTCTCAGCCGTTGAAGCCCGACTCCCCGGAGGGCAGGTCGAGGTCGGCCTTGTTGAGCTCCTCGATGTTCACGTCCTTGAACGTGAGCACCCGCACCTGCTTGACGAACCGCGCCGGGCGGTACATGTCCCACACCCAGGCATCCGCCATCGACACCTCGAAGAACACCTCGCCCTGCACCGAGTGCACCTGCATCTCGTAGTCATTGGTGAGGTAGAAGCGCCGCTCGGTCTCGATCACGTATTTGAACAGACCGACGACATCGCGGTACTCCCGGTAGAGCTTCAGCTCCATCTCGGTCTCGTACTTCTCGAGGTCCTCGGCGCTCATGGCATGTTCCCCTTCAGCCGTGCGTCCCCCTATTGTGCGTCAGTTCCACGGGCCCTAGACGACTTCTGCGGCCAGGACCTCGGGCGTGCTCGGGGGACCCTCGTCGAGCAGCGTCCGGAGCAGCTCGGCGAGTCTGGTCGGATACACCGTCTCACGCGTCGCGGACAGTTCCTCCGATGTCCACCATCGCAGGCCCCGTACGCTGCGCCTTTCCAGGTCCGTGTGACCACCCGTGTCGGTCCGTGTCCGTACGGTACGGCCGAGGTAGTACCACTCGTTCTGGTCCCAGCGTCGCCCGTCGAACGGGAAGGAGCAGCTGCGCCGCCACAGCAGCGGCCCGAGCCGTACCTCGGAGATCCCGGTCTCCTCGGCCAGCTCCCGGCGTGCCGCCTGCTCCAGGCTCTCGCCCTCCTCGACCCCGCCGCCCGGTGTGAACCACCAGGTGGATGCGGGGTCGGCGGGTTCGAAGCCGTGCAGCAGCAGAATCCGCTCGTCGGGGTCGAGCAGGACGACGCGGGCGACCGTGCGCTCCATGGTGTCGGGCCTCCGTCCCTTGCTGTCGAGTCTCCGCCCGTCAGACGCCCGCCGGAACCTTCTCCCGCCCCAGACGGCGGGCGAGGGGCCCGTAGGCCGCTCCGCCGAGGATCAGTACGGCGCCGGACACCACTGCGGTGACCAGCAGCGTCATGGGCCCCGGCTGCGAGATCCCGCCGGGCAGCTTCGCGAAGCCCTCCGGCCGGGCGAGCATCCCGAAGCCCTCCGACGGCCACACGGTGCCGTCCACCCGGGCGTCCACCGCGCTCCGCGGCACCGATCCGTGCTCCGCGTCGGCCAGGTGCTCGCGCGAGTCCACGGAGGCGTGCCGGTTGTCGCCCAGCAGGAACAGCTTCCCCCGGGGCACGGTGGCCTGGAACTTCTCGTAGGAGGCGTCCTTGCCGGAGAGATAGGCCTCGTCGACCGGCTCGCCGTTCACGGTCAGCCGGCCCTGCGCGTCGCAGCAGCCGACCTTGTCGCCGCCGATTCCGACCACGCGCTTGACCATGGGCATGTCGCCCCACACCGCGTCCCGGAAGACGACCACGTCGCCGCGCCGTACCTCGCCGCCGTCGACGCGCTGGGCGAGCACCCGGGCTCCGGGGGCCACGGTCGGTGCCATGGAGTCGGTCGGCACCGTGTACGGCTTGTAGAGCACCGCGCCCCACACGAACCCGCCGAGGAAGAGCACACAGCCGACGGCCACGGCCAGTCCGGACAGCACACTGCCCAGCCGGCCGCGGCCGTCATCCGTACGTCGTGCCTCGCTCATCCCAGCTCCTCGCCTCGAAGATCTGGGACCGCACCCTACCCGGCGGTATCGGCGCCGTCAGCCGCCCCGCGTCGCCTTCCTCGGTCCCGGCCGTCCCCGTCCGGCCACCACCTCACCGGGCGTGATCAGGGAATTTCCGGAACCGACCGGGATTCCGTCCGGAGTGACCGGAGCGTGCCGGTGCCGCTCGGGAACAGCGCTCGGCGACCCGGCCGGATCGCGGAAGTGGCCCGGAGGGCCGGCCGGGGGCGGAGAGGTCAGAACCGCTCCAGCGGCTTGTCCACCATGCCCTTGGCGATCAGACGCCGACGGCGCCACAGCACCAGCGGCACCGCGCCGGCCAGCCCGAGGACCGCGGGCGCCGCGGCGCCCGCCGCGTTCAGCCCGGGCTGGTCGAAGGTGTCCGGCACCGGCAGCGTGCTCCAGCGGCTGATCGGCCAGGCCACCACGATCGCGCGCCCGACGACGTCGCTGTTCGCGACCGTGCCGTTGCCCGGCAGGTTCTGGTGGTAACGCGAGTCGAGGGAGTTCTGACGGTGGTCCCCCATGACCCAGATACGGCCCTCGGGCACCTTGATCGGACCGAACGGCTTGTCGCCGCAGGGCGTGTTCCCCGGGTAGAGGTACGGCTCGTCGAGCTTCTTGCCGTTGACCTTGACCGGCTGGTTCCCGCCCTTGCACTCGACGGTGTCCCCGCCGACCGCGATCACCCGCTTGATCAGGTCCTTCTCCTCGGCGGACGGCATGAGGCCGATGAAGCTGAAAAAGGCCTGGATGCCCTCGGCGACGGGACCGGAGTCCGTCTGCGGCATCTCGCCGAGCCACTTGCCGCCCGGGTCGTGGAAGACCACGACCTCACCGCGCTCCGGCTCCGAACCGAACCACGGGGTGAGCTTGTCCACCAGCACCCGGTCGCCCCTCTGCAGCGTGTCCTGCATCGAGTCCGAGGGGATCGAGAAGGCCTGCACCAGGAAGGTCTTGATCAGGAGGGCGAGCAGCAGGGCGATCCCGATGAGGATCGGCAGCTCCTTCCAGAAGGAGCGCTGCTTCTGCTGCTGCTTCACGCGGCTGCCGCCCTCCTCCCCCTCCGCTCCGGGCCGCTCGGGGGCCTCCTCAGGCCGCTCCTCCGGGCGTTCTTCGGGCCCTTCGTGACCGGATCGTGCGCCGACCGCCAAATCCCCCACATCCACTCCTCACTCCACGCTGCCGCCTGTCCCGTACGCGGTGCAGGCCCACCACTCCCATAACGAGCGGGAGTTCCGCAGGGGTCGGGAGTTGGATCGTTCCTTGCATTCCGGGGGACTCACCAGGCCTTTCGGCCCCGGTCCCGTAGGACACCCTAGGCGGTGGAGCACCCGCCGCTGTCGTCGCGCCACGCGCTTGGGGCACGGAGGCATACGTCTCCGGTTCCTCGAGACGCCGCATATGGCCGAACGGCCAGGCGATGACCACGGCCCGGCCGACCACGAGGTCCTCGGCGACCGTGCCGCTGCCGGGCTCGTCCAAGTGGAAGCGGGAGTCGGCGGAGTTCGCCCGGTGGTCCCCCATGACGAAGATCCGGCCGGGCGGCACCGTGACCGAGAACTTCATGTCCGAGGGACTGTTCCCGGGGTTGATGTAGGGCTCGTCGAGCGGCTTGCCGTTGACCATGACCTTGCCGTCCCTGCCGCAGCACTTGACGGTGTCCCCGCCCACCGCGACGACGCGCTTGATGAGGTCCTGCTCGTCCTCCGACGGCAGCAGCCCGATGAACGTCAGCAGGTCCTTGCCCTGCTTGATCACCACCGGGTCGTCGCTGATGGGGGTCTTCTCCTTCTCCAGCCAGCCGCCCGGGTCCTTGAACACCACGACGTCCCCGCGCTGCGGCTTCGAGCCGAACCACGGGGTGAGCTTGTCCACCAGGACCCGGTCGCTGATCCGGATCGTCTGCTCCATCGAGCCCGAGGGGATCACGAACGCCTGGACCAGGAAGGTCTTGAGCACCAGCGCGATGGCCAGGGCCACCCCTATGAGGAGCGGCACCTCCTTGGTCGCGGAGAGCCGGCGCCTGCGCTTGACCCGCAGCGCCGCCTTGCGACGCTCGGCCCGGCCGGGTGTCACCCGGCCGGTGGTGGGACGCTCACCCGTCGGCAGACGAGTGTCCATGCGGTGCTGGCCCGTCCGCGGCCGCCCGCGGCTACCCATGGGCGCCGGCCGTCCCGTGCGCGGCGGGGTCCGGTACCCGGTCGAAGGCGTCCGGCCGGTCCAGGGAGGCCCAGTGGCCACGGGGCCAGCCGATCCAGTCCGCTCTGCCGATCACGCGGTCGACCGGAACCACACCGCCGCCGGGTTCGCCGAGGTGGTCGCGGGAGTCGCGGGAGGCGCTGCGGTGGTCCCCCATCATCCACAGCCGCCCTTCCGGCACCACGATGTCGAAGGGCACCTGTGAGGGGGAGTCCCCCGGATACAGGTAGTCCTCGTCCACGGCCTGGCCGTTCACTGTGATCCTCCCCCGCCGGTCGCAGCAGATGACCCGGTCTCCCCCGACCCCGACCACGCGCTTGACGTAGTCGGTCTCGGCCGGCTGAGCCAGGCCCACCGCAGCGGCACCCTTCCGCAGCAGTGCGGTCACCGGATTCCCGGGCGGTCCCCCCTGGACGAACGATCCGGTGCCGTCGAAGACCACAACGTCCCCGCGCTGCGGATCGTCCCCGAAACGGTATGCCAGCTTGTTCACCATCACCCGGTCCCCGACCCGCAGCGTGTTCTCCATCGAGCTGCTCGGGATCAGGAAGGGCTGGACGACATAGGCGCTGAGCAGCATCAGAACGGCAGTGCAGAGGCACCCCGCCAGCGCCGCGCGCCGCACAGGGCTGCGCCGGGAGAGCCCGCTCCACCACTCCTGCCCCGGAATACGCAGGGAGCGCGACCTCCGTTCAGCCCCGTCAGGGGCTGAAGAGCGGTCGCGCTCCGCGAGTTGTGCGTCGGTGTCCATCGGGGCCAGAGCTTATCCGGCCCGGCCCGGACGGCCGAAAGGAGCTCAGCGCTCGCGCTTCTCCTTGATCTTCGCGGCCTTGCCGCGCAGCTCACGCAGGTAGTAGAGCTTGGCGCGACGCACGTCACCGCGGGTGACGACCTCGATCTTCTCGACGATCGGGGTGTGCACCGGGAAGGTGCGCTCGACGCCGACGCTGAAGCTCACCTTGCGGACGGTGAAGGTCTCCCGGACACCGGCGCCCTGGCGACGGATGACCACGCCCTTGAACTGCTGGACACGGGAGCGGTTGCCCTCGATGACGCGCACGTGAACGTTCACGGTGTCGCCGGGGCGGAAGGCCGGGACGTCGGTGCGCAGCGAGGCGGAGTCGACGCTGTCGAGAAGGTGCATGACCGTCTGCTTTCTTCGCTGATGCCACAGGTCATCAGCGGAATACGAGATGAGTTCCGGATGCCATCGAAGATGGCGCTGCGGCGGGCGGACGTCGTTCCCCCTGTGGCAGGGGCGCACGCCGGACACAGCAACGGCTCATTCTTCCACGGCCCCGGGCGCCCGCCAAAATCGGCCGTCCGCCCCCTCCTCCCAGCCGAGCTCGGCCAGGATGCGCCGGTCGTGCTTGTCGAGCGCGGCGGGGTCGCAACGCTCGATCAGGTCGGGCCGGTTGCGGGTGGTCCGGCGGAACGCCTCGTCGCGCCGCCACCGGGCGATCCTGCCGTGGTGCCCGCTGACCAGCACCTCCGGGATGCCCCGGCCGCGCCACTCAGGGGGCTTGGTGTAGACCGGGCCCTCCAGGAGGTCGGCCATCGCGCCCGGGGCGAAGGAGTCGTCCGCGTGCGACGCGGCGTTGCCGAGGACGCCGGGCAGCAGCCGGGCGACCGCCTCGGTGATCACCAGCACGGCCGCCTCGCCGCCGGCGAGCACGTAGTCCCCGATGGACACCTCGTGGACCTCGAGCTTCTCGCCGTACTCCTCGATCACCCGCCGGTCGATGCCCTCGTAGCGGGCCGGGGTGAACACCAGCCAGGGCCGCTCGGAGAGCTCGACGGCCAGCTCCTGGGTGAACGGGCGGCCGCTGGGGGTCGGGACGACGAGCACCGGCGCACCGGCCCCGGACTCCCCGGACTCGATGACCGCGTCCAGCGCCTCGCCCCAGGGGTCGGGCTTCATGACCATGCCGGGGCCGCCGCCGTAGGGGGTGTCGTCGACGGTGTTGTGGCGGTCGTGCGTCCACTCCCGCAGGTCGTGGACCCGGACGTCCAGCTGTCCGCGGGCGCGCGCCTTGCCCACGAGCGAGACGTTCAGCGGCTCCAGGTACTCGGGGAAGATGGTGACGACGTCGATGCGCATCAGCCGCCGTCCTCCGTCTTGCGCTGCTCCTCCGCCCGGCCGGGACCGTCGGCCTGCTCGGAACGGCCGCTCGCCACCTCGGCCTCGGCGCCGTCGATCAGACCCGGCGGCGGGTCGATGACCGCCCGCTGCTCCTCCAGGTCGATCTCGGGGACGATCTCGGCGACGAACGGCACCATCACCTCGCTGCCGTCCGGACGCCGCACGATCAGCAGGTCCTGGTAGGGCAGATGGGAGATCTCGGCGATCCGGCCGACCTCGGTCCCGTCGACGGTGACCACGTCGAGGTCCATCAGCTGGTGGTCGTAGTACTCCTCGGGGTCCTCGGGGACCTCCTCGGGGTCGATCTCAGCGATGAGCAGGGTGTTCCGCAGCGCCTCGGCGGCGGTCCGGTCGGCCACGCCCGCGAACCGCAGCAGCAGCCGGCCGCTGTGCACCCGGCCCGTCTCGATGGTCAGCGGTCCGACCGAGGCCGGGTCCGTGGCCAGGACCGCGCCGGGACCCAGCCGCAGCTCCGGCTCGTCCGTGCGCACCTCGACGGTGACCTCGCCCTTGATGCCGTGGGCCCGGCCGATTCGCGCGACTACCAGCTGCACTGTCGGTTCACTCCTCTTCGCGGCTCGACCGCCGCCCCTCCCGAGGTGATTCCTCGCGTCGAGGTTTCTGCATGAATGGTGGCCGTTGACGTTCTGCCTGCATGGTCGCAGTCGACAAAGGCCGGGGACGGTCCACTGGACCCTCCCCGGCCCGTGCCGGTGTTCAACCGCCTGTCAGTGGACCTGGTCCACGTCGACGAGGTCGACGCGGATACCACGGCCACCGATGGCGCCCACGACGGTGCGCAGGGCACGCGCGGTGCGGCCGTTACGGCCGATCACCTTGCCGAGGTCGTCGGGGTGCACCCGGACCTCCAGCACGCGTCCGCGACGCAGGGTGCGCGAAGCGACCTGCACCTCGTCGGGGTTGTCGACGATGCCCTTCACCAGGTGCTCGAGGGCCTCCTCGAGCATCCTCAGGCCTCGGTCGACTCGGTGGACTCAGCAGCCGGGGCCGCCTCGTCCGACTTCTTGTCGGCCTTCTTCGCCTTGGGGGTGATGGCCTCACCCTTCGGCTCCTCGCCGGAGTCCTTCACAGCGGCCTCGAAGAGGGCGCGCTTGTCGGCCTTCGGCTCGGCGACCTTCATCGGCGGCGGGGCGGGCAGACCCTTGTACTTCTGCCAGTCACCGGTGACCTTGAGGATGGCGAGAACCGGCTCGGTCGGCTGCGCGCCGACACCCAGCCAGTACTGGGCACGCTCGGAGTCGACCTCGATGCGCGAGGGGTTCTGCACCGGGTGGTACAGACCGATCTCCTCGATGGCCCGGCCGTCACGGCGGGTACGGGAGTCGGCGACGACGATGCGGTAGTGCGGCGACCGGATCTTGCCCAGGCGCTTCAGCTTGATCTTGACTGCCACGGGAGTGGTGTCTCCTGCTCTATGACGTGTTTGAACGCACGGCTGCCACGTGGGGTTGTGGGATCCGAGTGCTCGATGGACGCGTCAGCCGAGGGAGAGAGGGGTCCGGACCGGCTGCCGAGTACTCAGCGGTCCATTCTGCCACACCACGGCGGCGTCGCCGTACGGCCCCCGGGCGCCCAGGATCGGGAGCCCGGCGGGCCGTACGGCGACGCCGCCGTGGATCAGGCCGCCGCTGCCGCTTCGGGGATCCGGAACGGTTTGCCGCACCCGCCGCAGACGATCGGCGCCTGCGCCAGGACGGACGGAACGACCCGGACATTGCGCCCGCAGTCGCACACGGCCTTGACCCGCACCCCGCCCCCGGAGGAGCCGTGCCGTGCGGCGGGGCCGCGGAAGCTCCGGGCGGAGTCGGTCGCCGTGGCGGCGGTGTGCGCCTTGAGGGCACGCTGCAGCCGCTCGATGGTCGGGCGGTAGCGCTTGCGCGCCTCGGGACTGAGAACGACCAGCGAGAAGCCGCTGCTGGGGTGCGGCTCCTCGGAGTGGTCCAGCCCCATCTCCTCGGCGATCGCGAGGAATCTGCGGTTGTGGTAGCGGCCGGCCCGCGACGTGTCGCGGATCCCGCGGGCCGCGGCGAGACCATGGACGGCTTCGTGGAGAAGCCGCTCGAAGGAGAGCTCGGCGCCACAGGCGGACGAGGACTCTCCGATCAGTGATTCGGGCGCGGCGAGATCCGGCAGCTCGGGGTGGTGCCGTTGAATGTCGGCCCACGCCTGCGCCAGCTCCGCGGCGAGGACAGGTGGTGTCGTGCTCACGTCGTGACAACGAGCCGGAGTGCCCCGGTGTTCCGATTCCGGGGCATCCCAAATAATTTGCACGTACCAGTCAGTTCACACTCATGCGTCGCGACGAGGGCGGGTGCGCCGATCCATGGAGGAGCTGCGCAGCTCCCACCAAGCCGGTACGTACCATCCCGTACGCCGTGAAGCGTAGGGAATCTCCTCACCCCCGGGGACTGGGCGGTTCCGGGGCCGTCGTCCCTGGTCCGCGCGGTGTCCCGGGACCCGGCGGACCCGGCGTGCGCTCAGTACGAGCGCGCGACGATCGCGAGCGTACCGGGGGCGTCGTCGGAGTCCGGCACCGACCCGTCCTCGGCGACCAGACAGCGCACCGTCACCGCCTGCTCGGCGAGCCGGGCCTCGCCCTCGGGGCCCAGATCGGCCCACGGGATCCGCGCCCAGCCGCCGGCGGTCGCGGCCTCGGCCGCCTCGTCGAGGGTGCGCACGTCGGAGGTCCGGGCCTCGCGGCGCTCGCGGGACTGCCGGAGCAGCAGCGCCTGGTCCTCCTCCAGGACCTTCGGCAGCAGGGTGTCCAGCTCGTCGATCCGCACCGGCTCCTTGCCGCCGGGGCTGTGCTTGCCCAGGATCCGGCGGGCCAGGACGGCGGTGCCGCTCTCCAGGTCACGCGGCCCGACCTCGATCCGGACCGGGACGCCCTTGAGCTCCCAGTCGACGGCCCGGCGGCCGAACGGGGTGTCGGTGCGGTCGTCGACCCGGACCCGGATGCCGGCGGCCTTCAGCCGGTCGCCGATCTCGCGGACCGCCGCGATCACCGCGTCGTCGCCCTTGATGGCCAGGACGACGGCCTGGACCGGTGCCAGGCGCGGCGGCACCCGCAGCCCGTCGTCGTCGCCGTGGGACATGATCAGGCCGCCGACCATCCGCGTCGAGGCGCCCCAGGAGGTCTGCCAGACCAGCTCCTGCTTGCCGTCCCGGGAGAGGTACCGGGTGCCGAACGCCTTGGCGAAGTTCTGTCCGAGTTCGTGGCTGGTGCCCATCTGCAGGGCCTTGCCGTCGCCCATCATCCCCTCGAGGGTGAGGGTGTTGATGGCTCCGGCGAAGCGCTCCTCGGGCGTCTTGCGGCCGAGCACCACGTCGATCCCGAGGACATCGGTCATGAAGTCCGCGTAGACGTTGCGGTGGATGTGAGCGGCGTAGTCCCGGGCGTCCTCGTAGGTGGCGTGGGCGGTGTGGCCCTCCTGCCAGAGGAATTCGGTGGTGCGGAGGAAGACGCGCGGGCGCATCTCCCAGCGGACCACGTTCGCCCACTGGTTGATCAGCAGCGGGAGGTCGCGGTAGCTCTGCACCCACTTCGAGAAGTACTCGTTGATGATCGTCTCGGAGGTGGGCCGGACCACGACCGGCTCGTCGAGTTCCTTGCCGCCGCCGTGGGTGACCACCGCGAGCTCCGGGGCGAAACCCTCGACGTGCTCCGCCTCGCGGGTCAGGTACGACTGCGGGATGAAGAGCGGGAAGTACGCGTTGGCGGCCCCCGCCTCCTTGATCCGGGCGTCCAGCTCCTGCTGCATCCGCTCCCAGAGGCCGTACCCGTACGGTCGGATGACCATGGTGCCGCGCACCGGACCGTTGTCGGCCAGTTCGGCCTTGTTGATCAGGTCCTGGTACCAGCGCGGGAAGTCGTCCGCCCGGGGAGTGAGTACGGGAGCCTTTGCCATGGCGGAGATGGTACGGCGGTGCCACCCTGAAAGCTGAATCGGCCGGGCGCGCAGGTGGCGACGGGGGCGCACAAAGGGGGCACGCAAGCATTGCGGCACGCCCCCTGGACTCGGGAAGGGATGCGGAGTTCCCTGGCATACGGGGGAGCGGAGCAGCGCGGTCACGGGGGCGGGTCAACCAGACGGAACGGCTCTCGGCGGATTGGGGCGCATCCATGACACCCACGCTCGTACGGCAGCACCACGTCCACCCGGCGTCCCCGCCTCGTCCGGAGGGCAGCGCGCGCGCCCGCGACTGGGCGGAGATCCAGGAGCGCATGCTGGTGCCGCTCTACGAAGCGGTCTACGAGCGGCTGGAGACCGGTCCCGGCACCCGGCTGCTGGGACTGGGGTGCGGCTCGGGCCTGGCCCTGCTCATGGCGGCGGCGCGAGGGGCGCGGGTGGCCGGCACGGAGCGGGATCCGCGGCGACTGGACCTGGCCCGGGAGCGGCTGCTGCCGCCGTACGACGAGGGCGGGCCGGCAGGGGGCGCGCCCCGGCTGGGCCGCGGGCCGGAGGACGTGGCGGACCCGGGCGGACGGGCGTTCACCCTGGTGACGGCCTTCGACCCGCAGACGTACGCCGGGGGCGACCCGGTGCCGCTGCTCGCCGCGGCGGGCGCGGCGGCGGAGCGGGGCAGCCCGGTGGTGCTCGCCGGCTGGGGCCCCGCCGAACGGTGCGCCACCTCGGCGGTGCTGCGGGTGGCCTCCCGGCCGGCCGACGGCCCGCCCGACGGCGACGGCACGCCGGGCGGCTGGCGCCCCGGCGGCCGCGACGACCTGGAGGACCTCGCGCACCGCGCGGGCCTGCGGCCCGACGGATCGGGGCGGGTGGCCTGCCCGTTCGGCTACGCCGGGATGGAGAGCGCGCTGCGGGGCCTGATGTCGACCGGACTGTTCGACGCCGCGGTGGCGGCGACCGACCCGGAACAGGTCGAGAAGGAACTGACCGAGGCGCTGCACCCACATCTGCGCGCCGACGGCACGGTCTGGATGCCGAACGTCTTCCGTTACCTCATCGCCCGGGTGTGAGGCGCCCCGCCCGGAGGCGGGGCTCCGCGCCCCGGGGCGTGGAGCCGGCGCACCGCCCGGAGGCGTGCCACCGGCACCACGATGCCCGCGGCGTACGCGTCACTTGCCGTCCGGCGGCAGCATGTCGCGGAACTCCTTGGGGAGTTCGAAGGAGCCCGGGCCCTGGTCTGCGCCCGGCGCGCCGAACGCGTTGCCCGCGGACGCCGCCCGGCGCTCTGCCGCCGCCTGCTCCTCGGCCTTGCGCTTCATCGGGTTGCCGCTCTTGCGCTTGCCCTTGGCCTGCTTCTGCTGCTTCTTCTGCCGGCCGGGGCCGCCGCCCATGCCCGGAACCCCCGGCATGCCGGGCATACCGCCGCCCTGCGCCATCCGCGACATCATCTTGCGCGCCTCGAAGAACCGCTCCACGAGGTTCTTCACCGCGCTGACGTCGACACCCGAGCCCTTGGCGATGCGGGCGCGGCGGGAGCCGTTGATGATGTGCGGGTCGTGCCGCTCACCGGGCGTCATCGACTTGATGATCGCGGCGGTGCGGTCCACGTCCCGCTCGTCGAGGTTGTTGATCTGGTCCTTCATCTGCCCCATGCCCGGGAGCATGCCGAGCAGCTTGGAGATGGAGCCCATCTTCCGGACCTGTTCCATCTGGGCCAGGAAGTCGTCGAGGGTGAACTCCTTGGGGCCCTTCGCCAGCTTCTGGGCCATCTTCTCGGCCTCTTGCTGGCTGAAGGTCTGCTCGGCCTTCTCGATCAGGCTGAGCATGTCGCCCATGCCCAGGATGCGGGAGGCCATGCGGTCCGGGTGGAACGCGTCGAAGTCGTCCAGCTTCTCGCCGTTGGAGGCGAACATGATCTGGCGGCCGGTGACGTGCGCGATCGAGAGCGCGGCACCGCCGCGGGCATCGCCGTCGAGCTTGGAGAGGACCACGCCGTCGAAGCCGACGCCGTCCCGGAAGGCCTCGGCGGTGTTGACCGCGTCCTGACCGATCATGGCGTCGACCACGAACAGGACCTCGTCCGGGCTGACCGCGTCGCGGATGTCCGCGGCCTGCTGCATCAGCTCCTGGTCGATGCCGAGACGGCCGGCGGTGTCGACGATGACCACGTCGTGCTGCTTGCCGCGGGCGAACTCGATCGAGTCCTTCGCGACCTGCACCGGGTCGCCCACGCCGTTGCCCGGCTGCGGGGCGTAGACCGCGACGCCGGCGCGGTCGGCCACCACGGCGAGCTGGTTGACGGCGTTGGGGCGCTGGAGGTCGCAGGCCACGAGCAGCGGGGTGTGCCCCTGGCCCTTGAGCCACTGGCCGAGCTTTCCGGCGAGGGTGGTCTTACCGGCGCCCTGGAGACCGGCGAGCATGATCACGGTCGGCGGGTTCTTGGCGAACCGCAGACGGCGGGTCTCGCCGCCGAGGATGCCGATCAGCTCCTCGTTGACGATCTTGATGACCTGCTGCGCGGGGTTCAGCGCCTGGGAGACCTCGGCCCCGAGCGCGCGCTCCTTGACCTGCTTGATGAAGGCCCGGACGACCGGCAGCGCGACATCCGCCTCGAGGAGCGCGATACGGATCTCGCGCGCGGTGGCGTCGATGTCCGCTTCGGACAGGCGGCCCTTGCCCCGGAGGTTCTTGAACGTCGCTGCGAGGCGGTCGGAAAGAGTGTCGAACACGGCGGTCGCGAATCCTCGGATCGGGGGCGGTCTCGGACCTCCCCGGTGGAGCGGGGAAGAGTGCCCCCCAGCGTATCCGTCCGGCCCGGGTACGGTCTGCCCCGCACCCGGGCGGTCCCGCGCCGGCGGGTCAGCGCAGCGCCTCCTCGACGGTCCGCGCCACCTTCCCGGCCTGGGTACCGTCCAGCGGGGAGCCCGCGGCGTCCGTGACGTAGAACGCATCCACGGCGTTCGCGCCGAGCGTGCTGACGTGGGCGCTGCGCACCCGGACGCCGGCCCCGTCCAGGGCCCGGCCGATGCGGTGCAGCAGTCCGGGGACGTCCCTGGCGCGCACCTCGATGACGGTGGCGCGGCGGGAGCCCTCCGGGGCGACGGTCACCCGCGGCGGCGGAGCCGGCACACCGCGGCGGCGCGGATGGGCCGCCTCGCGCTCCGCGAGCCGGCCCGGGATGTCGAGCGATCCGTCCAGGGCACGGACCAGGTCGCTGCGCAGCCGGGCGGCCTGTGGCAGCGAGCCGTACTCGGCGGCCACCCGCCAGGTGAGCAGCAGCACACCGCCGGTCCGGTCGTCGGCGTCCGTGGCCCCCGCCGTGCCCGTCGGCCGGTGCCCTGCGACGCCGTCGGGCAGATCGACGGCGCGCAGGTCGGCGGCGCGCACGGTGAGCCGGTGCATGGCCAGCACCCCGGCCACCGCGGGCAGCACGCCGGCCTGGTCGGGGACGGCGATGAGCAGTTCGACGCCGACCGGCTCGGGGCCGCGGTCGTCCGTGCCGGCCCTCGGCGGCTCCGCGTCCGGCGCGGTGCGCTCCTCCCCCGGCGGCTGCGGCTCGGTCCGGGTGTGCAGCGCCAGCACCGGGCCGCCGGTGCGCCAGGACTCCAGCGCGAGCCGCTCCTGCTCCGCGGTGGGCTCACCGGGGTCGGTCAGATCCTCCACCGGCTCGCCGGCGAGCACCGCGGCGACCCGCTGGACCAGGTCGGTGACGAGCGAGCCGCGCCAGCCGCTCCACGCCGCGGGACCGGTGGCCAGGGCGTCGGCCTCGGTGAGCGCGTGCAGCAGTTCGAGGGTGCTGCCGCTGCCCACCGCGTCGGCGACGGACCGGACGGTCTCGGGGTCGTCCAGGTCGCGCCGGGTGGCGGTCTCCACCAGCAGCAGGTGGTGCCGGACGAGCGTGGCGAGCACGGCCGCGTCGGCCCGGTCGAAGCCGAGCCGTCCGGCCACGTCCCGGGCGATGACCTCGCCCGCGACGGAGTGGTCACCGGGCCAGCCCTTGCCGATGTCGTGCAGCAGCGCGGCCATGAGGAGCAGGTCGGGGCGGCCGACGCGGCGGGTCAGGCCGGAGGCGCGGACGGCGGTCTCCACCAGGTGCCGGTCGACGGTCCAGCGGTGGACGGGGTTGCGCTGCGGACGGCACCGCACCCGCTCCCAGTCCGGCAGCAGCCGGGTGATCAGGCCCTCGGCCTCCAGCGCCTCCCAGACGGCCACCGTGGAGACCCCGGCGCCCAGCAGGGTGACGAGCTGTTCGCGGGCCTCGGCGGGCCAGGGCTCGGGTAGCGGGCGTACGGCCGCCGCCAGGCGCCGTACGGCGTGCCGGGAGAGCGGCAGTCCCGCCTGGGCCGCGGCGGCGGCCGCCCGCAGGGGGAGCACGGGGTCCCGCTCGGGGCGCGCGGTACGGACGAGCACCACCTCGCCGTCCTGCTCCACGACGCCCTCGGCGAGCGGGGTGCGCTCGCCGTACTCCCCAGGCGCGCGGCTGCCGGAACGCGCCCCGCGGCCGCCCAGCAGCCCCCGGAACCGGGGCCTGGCGGCGCGCGACCGGAGCACCCGGCCCACCTCGCGCCAGGTCACGTCCCCCGCGTACGACACGGTGCGCGCGGCCTCGTAGACCTGCCGCAGCAGGGCGTCGCCGTCCAGCAGGCCGAGATCGGCGGCGACCTGGTCCTGTTCCTGGAGGGCCAGCCGGTCGGTGGCCCGTCCGGTGGCCAGATGCAGGGCGTCCCGGGTGTCCAGCAGCCGGCGGCGGGCCTCCTCCAGGCCCTCCCGCGGGGCGTCGGCCAGCCAGGACGCGGCGACGGCCCGCAGGGCGGTCAGGTCGCGCAGCCCGCCGCGGGCCTCCTTGAGGTCCGGCTCCAGCAGGAACTGCAGTTCGCCCTGGCGATGGGCGCGCTCCCGGGTCAGTTCGTGCAGCTCGGGCAGCCGCCGCGGCGCCTGGTTGCGCCAGTCGGCGAGCACCGCGGTGCGCAGCCCGGCGGTGAGCCCGGCGTCGCCCGCGACATGCCGCGCGTCCAGCAGTCCGAGCTGCACCTTCAGGTCCTCGCCCGCGGTACTGCGCGCCTCGGCCGGGGTGCGGACGGAGTGGTCGAGGGCGAGCCCGAGGTCCCAGACCGGGTACCAGATCCGGTCCGCGATCGCCGCCACGGCTCCGGCGTCCGCGGTCCCGTCGTGCAGGAGCAGCAGGTCGAGGTCGCTGCGCGGCGACAGCTCGCCGCGGCCGTAGCCGCCGACGGCCACCAGCGACACCCCCCGCGGCCGGTCGGCGTCGGTCGCCCCGTTCAGCAGCGCGGCCAGCCACTCGTCGGTGAGCGCGGCCAGCCCGGCACGGCGCGGCGGCCCGGACCGCGCCCCCTCCTGGAGGAGGCGCAGCCGGGCCGCCGCATATCCGCCGGGCCCCGAGCCGGCCGGTTCCATCCGCTCTCCGATGCTCTCCGCAGTCACTCGGGCTCCCTGCCGTGGGTCGTGGGTCGTCCGCTCAGGGGTTCTTGCCCTCAGAGCGCGTCCGGGCCGCGCTCGCCGGTCCGGACCCGGACCGCCGACTCGACCGGGACGCTCCACACCTTGCCGTCGCCGATCTTGCCCGTGCGGGCCGCCTTCACGACGAGCTCGATCAGCTCCTCCGCGTCGGCGTCCTCGACCAGCACCTCGATGCGGATCTTGGGCACCAGGTCGACGGTGTACTCCGCGCCCCGGTACACCTCCGTGTGCCCGCGCTGGCGCCCGTAACCACTGGCCTCGGTGACGGTCAGACCATGGACGCCGAAGGACTGCAGCGCCTCCTTGATCTCGTCGAGCCGGTGCGGCTTCACGACCGCGGTGATGAGCTTCATGCGTCCACCTTCTTGTTCTTCCGGTCCTTCTCCACCTGGTGCTGCGCGGCTGCCGGGGCGCTCTCCCTGCCGAGGGCGGGCACCGTACTACGGCCCACCGGCGAGCCCCCGACCGCGCTGAAGTCGTAGGCGGTCTCGGCGTGGAAGGCCTGGTCGACACCGGAGGTCTCGTCGTCCTCGCTCGCCCGGAAGCCGATGGTGGCGTCGACGAACTTGGCGAGGAGCCAGGACACCACGAAGGAGAACGCCATCACCGAGAAGGCTCCGACCGCCTGCTTGCCGAGCTGGGTCAGGCCGCCGACCCCGTCGGTGGCCAGCAGGCCCACCAGCAGGGTGCCGAGGACACCGCCGACGAGGTGGACGCCGACGACGTCGAGGGAGTCGTCGAAGCCCAGCTTGTACTTGAGGCTGACCGCCCAGGAGCAGACCGCGCCGGCGACCAGACCGATGGCGATGGCGCCGAAGGCGTTCACCGCGGCACCGGACGGGGTGATCGCGACGAGGCCCGCGACGGCGCCGGAGGCGGCGCCCAGCGTGGTGAACGCGCCGTGCCGGATCCGCTCGTAGATCAGCCAGCCGAGCATGGCGGCACCGGTCGCGACCTGCGTGTTCAGCGCCATGTTGGCGGCGGTTCCGTCGGCGGCGAGGGCCGAGCCGGCGTTGAAGCCGAACCAGCCGAACCACAGCAGTCCGGCGCCCAGCATCACCAGGGGGAGGCTGTGCGGCCGCATCGGCTCCTTCTTGAAGCCGATGCGCTTGCCGACGACGAGCACCGCGGCCAGCGCGCCGATACCGGCGTTGATGTGCACCGCCGTGCCGCCGGCGAAGTCGATCACTTCGAGCTTGAACAGCCAGCCGTCGGCCTGCCACACCCAGTGCGCGACCGGGAAGTAGACGATGCTGACCCAGAGGGTGATGAAGAGCGCCCAGGCGCTGAACTTCACCCGGTCCGCGAGCGCGCCGCTCATCAGCGCCGGGGTGATGATCGCGAACATCAGCTGGAACAGCGCGAAGGCGAAGACCGGAATGCCTTCCTTGCCGTCGGTCAGCGTCTCGGGGCTGATGCCCTTCAGGCCGATGTGATCGAGATTGCCGATCAGTCCCACGCCGGTGTCATCGCCGAAGGCCAGCGTGTAGCCGAACAGCACCCACAGCACGCTGACGATGCCGAGGGAGATGAAGGACATCATGAGCATGTTGAGGGCACTCTTCACCCGCACCATGCCGCCGTAGAAGAAGGCCAGTCCCGGTGTCATCAGCATGACGAGCGCGGCACTGATCAATACGAATGCGGTATCTGCAGCATTCAATGTCGACGTCTCCTCGTTGCGACGGCCCGTGCGGGCAAGGAACTGCTGTGGGCCGGTTTTCGCCACGAGATTGACTCAGGCCGGTTTCCGTCGATGCCGCACGGTGTTTCGCCGCAGTGACGAAGCGCGGCGGGATGTTACGCACGGGTGAACTGCGCGCGTGCTCCGCGCCGCCCGGTTACGCTCCCGCGATCACGCGGACCGGCCGCGGCCGCCATCCGGATGACCTGGCATGAGGGGAGCCGAGTCGGGCTTCACGGGATGGCCGCCGCGGCCGGGGTCGATGGGCCGCGCACGTCGGTGACCAGGGGTTTTCCCAAGGAACGTCTGGGGCGACTCGCCTCAGACCGCCTGGGCGACCTCCGGGGTGTCGGGCAGGTGGGTGGCGAGCTGCTCGGTGAGCCGGATGACCTCGGCCACCCCGGAGAAGTCCCGCGCGGCGCTGTCCACGGTCTTGCGCAACCGGGTGTTCACCCGCTCCGAGCGGACCTTCCGGGCGATGTCGAGAGCCTTTCCCGCCTGATCGGCGGAGTGCTCCGGCTCCTTCTTGAGCAGGTGGACGGTGGCCATCCCGATCAGATTCAGCGCATAGGACCGCAGGTGCTCCGGGTCCTCGCGGAAGAGCTCCACGGCCTTGCGCATCACCGGCTCGGCGAGCGAGGCATAGGTCGGGCTGCGGCCCGCCACATACGCCAGGTCACGGTAGGAGTGGGCGTTCTCCCCGTTGAGCTCGGCCTCGGAGAAGAAGCGGATCCAGTCCGGGTCGCCGTCCTTCGGCGAGGCGTCGCCGAAGGCATCCTCGGCCATCCGGACCGCGCGGTGGCACTTGTTGGGCTGGCCCATGTTGGCGTACGCCCGGGCCTCCACCGCATACAGCATCGCCTGGGTCCGCGCGGTGGAGCAGTCCCGGCTGCCGTACTGGGCGAGATGGATCAGCTCCAGGGCGTCGTCCGGCCGCCCGAGGTGGATCATCTGCCGGCCCATGTTGGACAGGATGTACGAGCCGAGCGGCTTGTCTCCGGCCTCCTTCGCGGCGTGCAGCGCCAGGACGAAGTACTTCTGGGCGGTGGGCTGGAGCCCGATGTCGTAGCTCATCCACCCGGCCAGCTCGGCGAGCTCCGCTGCGATCTTGAACAGCCGCTGCGACACCGCCGACGGATGCGGCTCCTGCAACAGGTCGGTGACCTCGTGCAACTGGCCGACAACCGCCTTGCGGCGCAGCCCGCCACCGCACTGGGCGTCCCACTGCCGGAACATCACCGTGGTGGACTCCAGCAGGTCCAGCTCCGGCCCGGACAGCCGGGCCGACCGCCGGGGGCCGCCCTGCGCGGGCACCGCGGGCGCGTCCGGCAGGCCGGAGGCCGGGGCGGGGACCAGCCACCGCTGCAGCGGCTCGACGAGGGCCGGGCCGGCGGCGAGCGCCAGCGACGTCCCGAGGAAGCCGCGCCGCGCCAGCATGAGGTCGCTGCGCGAGAAGTCACTGAGCAGCTCGACGGTCTGCGGGCCCGCCCAGGGGAGGTCGACCCCGGACACCGACGGCGACTGGTGCGCGGTGCGCAGGCCGAGGTCCTCGATCGCCACGACACAGCCGAACCGCTCCGAGAACAACTCCGAGAGGATCCGCGGGATCGGCTCACGCGGCTGCTCGCCGTCGAGCCAGCGGCGCACCCGGGAGGTGTCGGTGCTGATGTGGTGGGCGCCCATCTGGCGGGCGCGGCGGTTCACTTGGCGCGCCAGCTCGCCCTTGGACCAGCCGCTGCGCACGAACCACGAACCCAGCTGATCGTTGGGGCGCTTGTCGGCGCTCGTGCCGCCACCGCCACTGCCGCCCACCGAATACGCCCCCATCCCGGCTCAGCCGTTCCGTCCCGACCGCCTCCGGGGTGCCGCCCGCTGCGGCTTCCTGATCCCGGGAAGTGCCCCTCCGGCCGCATGAGCAGACGGGCTGTCATGGCTCCGGCACACCCAACAGAGGGCGCGCTCCCGGCGGTTCGTGCACCGAAAGTAATCCTACGATCACTGCTCCCGCGAGGCGGTTCGCGGAAACGCCACCATTCGCCACCCCTTGGAATGAACTCGGCTGCGGCTCTTCACGCTTCACTTGACACCGGACGATCAGCGAACGGTGGAGCGGTGTGCGCAGAGGCGCACGCGCCGCCGTGCACCACCCGGCGTGCCCCACCACGCCGCCCGCCGCATGGGGTGGAACCGGAGTCACGACGGACGGTGATGGCGAGACTCCATGACGTAACCATCGGCGACTGCGACCCGTTGGAGGGAGCATGGGCTTCACGATCGGCGGCATCCTCGACATGCGGTCCGGCTCGCGGCGGCGCAGCCGCGCGTCCGAGTCCACGGCGGTGGCGGAGTACACCGGCCTGTGGGGGTGGGACGTCGCCCCCGGTGCCCGGGCCAAGCGGCCCGGTGACGGCGGTCCCGCCGAGTGTTCCTGCGGGGAGCCGGACTGCCCCGCCCCCGGGGCCCATCCCCTGGTCTTCGCCCCCGAGGTGAAGGCCGGCGCCACGCTGGAGGAGGTGCTGGCCGCCTGGCGCGAGGTGCCGGGCGCCGCGGTGCTGCTGCCCGTGGGCCGGTCCTTCGACGTCATCGAGGTGGCCGAACCGGTCGGCCGGCACGCCCTGGTCCGCCTGGAGCGGATGGGGCTCCCCGTCGGCCCCGTGGCCGTCACCCCGCACCGGCGCGCGCAGTTCTTCGTCGCCCCCGGGGCCGCGGCCGAGCTCCCCGCGCTGCTCTACCGGATGGGCTGGGACGACGCCGCGGAGCTGGACCTGCGCGGGCTCGGCACCGGCGGCCACATCACCGCTCCGCCGTCCGACCTGGCCGGGCTCGGCCCGGTGCGCTGGCTCCGCCCGCCGACGCTGGACACCGCGGGCCGCCCCCCGGAGGCGCGGATCCTGCTGGGCACCCTGGCGTACTGCTGCCACCGCTCGGCGTTCTACGCCTGAGTCGGCGCGGGCCTCCGCACATGGCCACTGCCGCGGGCCGCCCACGGCTCGTCGCGGACACGAGGCCCAAGGAGTCCTACGGGAATTCGGCCCACAGCACGACGGGGCCCGTGGTCAGCCCACTCACGTGAGTAGGCTGACCACGGGCCCCGTCCGGTCCGTCCGTCAGTCGCCGATCAGCGCGTCGACGAAGGCCTCGGGCTCGAACGGCGCCAGGTCGTCCGGCCCCTCGCCGAGGCCGATCAGCTTGACCGGCACGCCCAGCTCGCGCTGCACGGCGACCACGATGCCGCCCTTGGCGGTGCCGTCCAGCTTGGTCAGCACGATGCCGGTGATGTCCACGACCTCGGCGAAGACCCGCGCCTGCACCAGGCCGTTCTGCCCGGTCGTCGCGTCCAGCACGAGCAGCACCTCGTCCAGCGGACCGTGCTTCTCCACGACCCGCTTGACCTTGCCGAGCTCGTCCATCAGCCCGGACTTGGTGTGCAGCCGGCCGGCGGTGTCGATGAGGACGACGTCCGCGCTCTCGGCGATGCCCTCCTTGACCGCGTCGAAGGCGATCGACGCCGGGTCGCCGCCCTCCGGACCGCGGACCGTACGGGCTCCGACCCGCTCGCCCCAGGTCTGGAGCTGATCGGCGGCGGCGGCCCGGAAGGTGTCGGCCGCGCCGAGCACCACGCTGCGGCCGTCGGCGACGAGCACCCGGGCCAGCTTGCCGGTGGTGGTGGTCTTGCCGGTGCCGTTGACGCCGACGACCATGACCACGCCGGGGACCTCTTCGCCGCCGTCGGTCCGCACCGAGCGGTCGGCCTCCGTGCCGATCAGCTCCAGCAGCTCCTCGCGCAGCAGACCGCGCAGCCCCTCGGGCGTTCGGGTGCCGAGGACCTTCACGCGCTCCCGCAGCCGCTCGACGAGCTCCTGGGTGGGGGTGACGCCGACATCGGCGGTGAGCAGGGTGTCCTCGATCTCCTCCCAGGTGTCCTCGTCCAGATGTTCCCGGGAGAGCAGGGTCAGCAGCCCCTTGCCCAGGGTGCTCTGGGAGCGGGAGAGCCGGGAGCGCAGCCGGACGAGGCGGCCGGCCGTGGGCTCGGGGACCTCGACCGGCGGGACCGGCTCGGTGACGACCGGCGCCTCCGGCGCCGTCGGGGCCTGCGCCTCGGGAAGGCCGACCTCCTCGATGGTGCGGCGCGGTTCGTCGCGCGGCGTCTCGGCTTCCTCGCCGACGTGCGGCTCGGCGGGCGGAGCGGTGATGGTCGGCGTGCTCGACGGCCCGGAGGGCGGCAGCTGCTTCTTCCGGCGGCTGCTGACCACGAGACCGCTGATCGCGCCGATCGCGACCAGGGCGATGACTACAGCAAGGATGACGATTTCCATAACGCACCCAGTATCAGTCACCCTGTGGGTTCTTCCATGTCTCCCCCCTCGGAGTTTTCCGCATGCCCCACACCTCCGACGGCACCGCCGGTGCCGCGAAAGGCGCTATAGAGACCCGCGGTATCGAGCCGGTCCCGGACAGCGAACGGCACGGCCGGGTCAGGGAACTCTTTCCGACCTGGGTCGCCGCGAATATCAGCGTGCTGCTGCTCACGATGGGCGCGGGCCTGGTGGTCTTCAACGGCCTCAACCTCTGGCAGGTCCTGCTGGTGGGGATCTGCGCGGCAGGCGTGTCGTACGGCCTGGTGGGGGCGCTGTCGGTGGCGGGCAAGTGGGGCGGCGCGCCCGGCCTGACGCTGTCCCGCGCGACCTTCGGAGTCCGCGGAAACCTTTTCCCCGGCATGATCATCTGGATCGCCCGGTTCGGCTGGGAAACGATCAACGCCGTGACCGGGGCGTACGCCATTCTGACCGTGCTGGATCTGCTCTTCGCGATCAAGAGCAACACCGTGCTGATCGTGGTCACGCTCTTCGCATTCGTCGGTTGCACCTTCCTGGTCAGCGGGATGGGCCGCACGGTGCTCCAGGTGTGCAACACCTGGTCGACGTATCTCTTCGGCGCCTTCAGCGTGCTGGTGCTGGGCTACCTGGTCACCAACACCGACTGGGACAGCGTCTTCTCCAGGCCCGCGGGCAGCACCGCCACGCTGATCGCCGGGATCGGCACCATCGCGGCCGGCGGCATCAGCTGGGTGCCGTCCGGGCCGGACTTCGCCCGGTATCTGCCGCACCGCGCCTCGGGGCGGCGGATCGTGGCCGCGACGGCCTCCGGCGCCGGCCTCGTGGTGGTGCCGATGGTGCTGATGGGCGCGGTGATGGCGGTGAGCGTGCCGGATCTCGCCAAGGCCACCGACCCCGTCTCCTTCCTGGGCGACGTGCTGCCGATCTGGCTGGCCGTGCCGTATCTCCTCACCGCGCTGGTGGGCATGCTGCTGATCAACAGCCTGTCGATGTACTCGGCCGGCTTCACCGCCCAGACCATGGGCGTGCGGCTGCCGCGGTCCCTGGCGGTCAGCGTCAACGCCGTCATCAGCCTGGTCGGCGGGCTGCTGCTGATGCTCGTGGCCAAGAGCTTCTTCGGCTCCTTCATCACCTTCCTGACCCTGCTGGCCGTCTCCTTCTCGGCCTGGATCGGCGTCTTCGCGGTGGACATGGCCCGCCGACGGAAGCGGGCGGTCCGGTACGACGGGGACGGGCTGCTGGACACCGGCCGGACCAGCCGCTACTGGTACGCGGGCGGCTTCGCCTGGCAGGCGATGCTCGCCTGGGGTGTCGCGCTGGTCGCGGGGCTCTGCTTCACCAAGGTCGACTGGTACAGCGGACCGCTGGCGACGACCTGGATCGGCGCCAACGGCCTGGGCTGGGCGGCGACCATCCTGATCGCGGCGGCGGCGTTCGCGGCGCTGCCGGAGCCCCGGGAGAACGTCCCGGCCGCCGAGCCCGAGGCGGCCGGCGCGGAGGGCATCCCGCAGCAGGTGCACTGACCTGTTCAACTGACGGTACGTCAGCTAACCTCCCCTTCGCCCACCGCTGGTGAACCGTTTCCCCGGTCCGCCCGCGCCCCGGCGAAGGGGAGGTCAGGCATGCCCGTCACGGTCCTCCGGTTCAACCTCGTCGACCCGGCCGCGACGCCGGAGTCCCTGTCGCACCGCTACCGGTCCGCGCTGGAGATGGCCGCCTACGCCGACGACCGCGGTGTGTCCACCGTGCAGACCGAGGAGCACCACGGCGCGGGGAACGGCTGGCTGCCGTCGCCCCTGGTCTTCGCCGGCGCCGTCCTCGGCGGCACCCGGCGGATCTCCGTCACCGTCTCCGCGCTGATCGCGCCGCTGTACGACCCGCTGCGGCTGGCCGAGGACCTGGCCGTCCTGGACCTGGCGAGCGGCGGCCGGCTGGTGACGGTGGCCGGCCTGGGGTACCGCCCCGAGGAGTACGCCGCGCACGGCCGGGACTGGCAGCGGCGCGGCCGGCTCCAGGACGAGGCGCTGGAGACCCTGCTGAAGGCCTGGACGGGTGAGCCGTTCGACCACCGGGGCCGCACCGTACGGGTCATGCCGCGCCCGTTCACCCGCCCGCATCCGCCGCTGTTGGTGGGCGGCGGTTCACGGCCCGCCGCGCGCCGCGCCGCCCGGCTCGGGCTGCCCTTCTTCCCCAGCGCCCACCTGCCGGAGCTGGAGGCGTACTACCTGGCGCGATGCCGGGAGTACGGCACCGCGGGGTGGTGCACCATGCCGTCCGCCGGGACCTCCCTGCTGCATCTGTCCGAGGATCCGGACCGCGCCTGGGCGCTGTACGGCGGACACCTGCTGCACGAGGCGCGCACCTACGCCTCCTGGCAGGCGGGCCCGGGCGCCCGGTCCGCGGTCCGGTCCCGCGCCGCCGACGTGGCGGAACTGCGCCGGGAGGGCGTGTACCGCATCGTCACCCCCGAGGAGTGCCTGGCGCTCGCGGAGCCGGCGGGCGGGGACGCGCTGGTGCTGCATCCGCTGTGCGGCGGCCTGCCCGTGGACGAGGGATGGCGCAGCCTCCATCTGTTCGGCGAACAGGTACTGCCCCGGCTCAACGGATGAGCCGGGGCAGTACCTGTCGTGAGGAGAGGGGCAGCGGGGTTTAGCCCATCTCCTCCAACGCCTTGCCCTTGGTCTCCGGCACCCACTTGAGGATGAAGGGGATCGAGAGCACGGCGAAGACCGTGTAGATCACGTAGGCGCCGGACAGGTTCCAGTCCGAGAGGGACGGGAACGACACGGTGATCACCCAGTTGGCCACCCACTGGGCGGAGGCGGCGACACCGAGGGCCGCGGCACGGATCTTGTTGGGGAACATCTCACCGAGCAGCACCCAGACGACCACACCCCACGAGAGGGCGAAGAAGAGCACGAAGGCGTGGGCGGCGACCAGGGCCACGGTGCCCTGCAGGTCGGGCATGGTGATGTCGGTGCCGGTGCCGGTCTTGAACGAGAAGGCCCAGGCGGCAAGGCCGAGCGAGACCGCCATACCGGCGGAGCCGATCAGCGCGAGCGGCTTGCGGCCGATGCGGTCGACGAAGATCATCGCGATCACGGTGCCGACGATGTTGATGATCGACGTCGTGAAGGAGTACAGGAACGAGCTGCTCGGGTCGATGCCCACGGACTGCCACAGCGACGACGAGTAGTAGAAGATCACGTTGATGCCGACGAGCTGCTGGAAGACCGACAGGCCGATACCGATCCAGACGATCGGAAGCAGGCCGAGACGGCCGCCGAGGAGGTCCTTGAAGGTGGACTTCTCCTCGCTGTGCATCGCGGTCTCGATCTCGTCGACGCGGACGTCGAGATCGACGTTCTTGCCCTCGACCTCCGCCAGGACCTTGCGGGCCGCGTCGTGGCGCCCGGCCGCGATCAGGAAGCGCGGCGACTCGGGGATCACGAAGGAGAGCAGCCCGTAGACGACCGCCGGGACGACCATCACGCCGAGCATCCACTGCCAGGCCTCGAGGCCGGCTATCTCACCGCGCTGGTCACCGTCGGCCGAGTTGAGGATGGCCCAGTTCACCAGCTGGGAGACGGCGATGCCGATGACGATGGCGGCCTGCTGGAACGAGGCGAGCCGGCCGCGGTAGGCAGGCGGGGCGACCTCGGCGATGTAGGCCGGGCCGATGACGGACGCCATGCCGATGGCGACGCCGCCCAGGACGCGCCACAGGGCGAGGTCCCAGAGGCCGGTCGGCACGGCCGAGCCCACGGCGCTCACGGTGAACAGGAGGGCCGCGATCTGCATGACGCGGATGCGGCCGATGCGGTCGGCGAGGCGGCCCGCGGTGGCGGCACCGGCGGCACAGCCGATCAGCGCGGCCGCGATGACCTGGGCGAGCGTCGACGAGCCGACGTCGAAGCGGCCGCGGATGGCCTCGACAGCGCCGTTGATCACCGAACTGTCGTACCCGAAGAGGAACCCGCCCATGGCGGCTGCGGCCGTGATGAAGATGACGTGGCCGAGGTGCTCCGGTCGGGCCTTACGGCCTTCTGTCGCAGGTGGCTGCGCGGTGCTGGTCAACGTTTACTCCTGGAGCCCGGCCGCGTCGCCGGGTTTGGGGGGACTTCCAGTGGGGTGCAATCAGGCAACCACCACTTGAAGGTAAAAGGAACGTTGCAGAGACTATTCCTTCAAGTTTCTAAGTCAATAGGTCGTGACCAAGATGTTTCCCCGATGCCCATCGGGGGTCGTGTTCAAGACTTGAAGGTTGGAGTACGGCTTGAAGGTGAGAACGTGAGCACTCAGCGCAATCGCTGACTGATGACCTTCGAGACGCCGTCGCCCTGCATCGAGACTCCGTAGAGGGCGTCCGCGACCTCCATCGTGCGCTTCTGATGGGTGATCACAATCAGCTGGGAGCTCTCCTGGAGCTCCTCCATGATCCGGATCAGCCGCTGCAGATTGGTGTCGTCGAGGGCCGCCTCGACCTCGTCCATCACATAGAACGGGCTGGGCCGGGCCTTGAAGATCGACACCAGCATCGCCACCGCGGTGAGCGACCGCTCCCCGCCGGAGAGCAGCGAGAGCCGCTTCACCTTCTTGCCGGGCGGGCGGGCCTCGACGTCCACCCCGGTGGTCAGCATGTTGTCGGGGTCGGTGAGGATCAACCGCCCGTCGCCGCCCGGGAAGAGGCGGGAGAACACCCCCTCGAACTGGTGGGCGGTGTCCCGGAATGCCTCGGTGAAGACCTGCTCCACCCGCTCGTCGACCTCCTTGACCACCTGCAACAGGTCGGCCCGGGTCTTCTTCAGGTCCTCCAGCTGCTCGGTCAGGAACTTGTGCCGCTCCTCCAGGGCCGCGTACTCCTCCAGGGCCAGCGGGTTCACCTTGCCCAGCTGCTGGTACGCCCGCTCGGCCGCCTTGAGCCGCTTCTCCTGCTGCGCGCGGACGAAGGGCACCGGCCGGTTGCGCGGGTGCTCCGGGTCCTCCGGCAGTTCCTCGCCCTCCGCCGGCGGCGACGGGGGCACGAGCTGGTCCGGCCCGTACTCGGCGACCAGACCGGCCGGTTCGACACCGAGCTCCTCCAGCGCCTTGGTCTCCAGCTGCTCGACGCGCAGCCGCTTCTCCGCCCCCAGCACCTCGCCCCGGTGCACCGAGTCGGTCAGCTTGTCCAGCTCGCCCTTGACCTCGCGGCCCCGGTTGCGCTCGGCGGCCAGCTCGGTCTCGCGCGCCGCCTTGGCCTGCTCGGCGGCCGCCCGCTCCGCCTCCGCCCGGACCAGCGACACCTCGAGGTGCGCGAGCAGTTGGCGGGCCCCGTCCGCGACCGCGGCGGCGACCGAGGCCTCGTGACGGAGGCGGGCGCGCCGCTGCTCGGCCCGCGCCCGCGCCTCGCGCTCGGCGCGCGCGCCCCGGTCGAGCGCGTCGGCCCGCCCCGCAAGCCCCTTGACACGTTCCTCGTGGGTACGGGCCTGGAGGCGCGCCTCCATCTCCGTCTGCCGGGCGTTGGCCCCGTCTGCGGCCAGCCGGTCCCGCACCGAGGTGTCCGGCTCCTCCCCGTCGGCGAGGGAGGACTCCTCCTCGGCCACGGCCAGCCGCTCGCTGAGCTCCTCGGCCTCCTCCCGGGCCCGCAGCAGCGCTTCCTCGGCCTTGGCCGCGGCCGCCGTCATCCGCTCGGCCTCACCGGCGGCGCCCCGCGCCTGCCCGGCCAGCCGGCCCAGCGACTGGGCGACCGTCGACTTCTCCCGGTCCGCCGCGCTGCGCCGGGCGGCCAGCTCCTCCACCGACGCGACGCACCCGGTGCGCCGCTCCTGGGCCCGGTGCTGCTCCGCCGCCAGTTCCTCGCACCGCACCGCCAGTTCCTCGAGCTCGGCCGCGGCCTCGTCGACGGAGGCCTGGACCTCGAGCAGGCTGGGCGCACCGGCGGAGCCGCCGTGCGCGAAGTGCGCGCCGAGCAGGTCGCCCTCCCCGGTCACCGCGATCAGGCCCGGGTGCGCGGCGACCAGGTCCTCGGCGTCCTCCAGGGTTCCGACGACCACGATGTCGCGCAGCATGCGGCGCACCGCGGGCATCAGCCCGGCCGGGCCGCTCACCAGCTCCGCGGCGTACGGGCAGCCGTCGGGCGGACGGGGAGCCTCCGCCGCGCCACCGGCCCCGTCGGGCTCCGCGCCCAGCAGTATGGCCGCCCGGCCCGCGTCCTGCTTGCGGAGCAGCCGCAGGGCCTCGGCCGCCGTCGCGGTGTCGCCGACGGCGACGGCGTCGGCGGCGGCGCCCAGCGCGGCGGCGATCGGCACCTCGTGGCCCGGCGTGACGGTGAGCAGTTCGGCGGCGGGGCCCAGCAGTCCGGTCAGCCGGTCCCGGGCACCGAGCAGCGCGCCGGTGCCGTCCTTGCGGCGCAGTCCCAGCGCCAGGGCCTCGTGGCGGGCGGCGGTCGCGGCGCGCCGGCGCTCGGCCGCGGTGGCCGCCTCACGGGCGGCGCTCAGTGCGGCCTCGGCGGCGGCGAGCTCCTCCTTGGCCTGTTCGTGGCGGGCGGAGAGCTCGGCGTCGTCCGCGTCGAGCCCGTCGACCTCGGCCCGGAGCTGCTCGTACTCCTCCTGTGCGGTGACCGCCCGCTGCCGGGCCTCGTCCCGGGCCAGCGCCAGCCGGTCGATCTCGGCCTGGGCCGATCCGGCGCGGCTCCGGGCCGCGTTGACCTGGCCGTGCAGCCGGGCCAGCCCCTCCCGCCGGTCGGCGATGGCGCGGGCGGCGTCCTTGAGCCGCCGCTCCTCCTGCAGGAGCTCGCGCTCCAGTTCGGCCCGGTGGGCCACGGTGTCGTCGAGCGCCCGGTGGGCGGCCTCCAGCGCCGCCTCCAGTTCCGCCTCCTGCTCACGGATCCGCGCCGCCTCGCGCTCCATGTCCTCCGGGTCACGGCCGCGGCGCTCCTCCGCGGGAGCCGCCGTCGCGCTCTTCACCCGGGCGTCGGCGAGGCTGATCGTGCCGCGGACCCGCTCGGCGAGCTGCTGCATCTCGAACCAGGTCTGCTGCGCCCGCTGGAGCCGCGGCGCGAGCGCGCGGACCTCCTCCTCGAGCGCCGCCTCGCGCTGCTGCGCCGCGCGCAGATCGGCCTCCGCGGCCTCCTTGCGCTCCTTGAGGGCCGCCTCGTCGGCGACCTCGGCGCGCAGCGCCTCCCGGAGGCCGACCAGGTCGTCGGCGAGGAGCCGGAGCCGCGCGTCCCGCAGATCGGCCTGGATGACGACGGCCCGGCGGGCCACCGCGGCCTGCCGGCCGAGCGGCTTGAGCTGGCGGCGCAGTTCGTCGGTCAGGTCCTGCACCCGCGCGAGGTTGCCCTGCATCGCGTCGAGCTTCCGCAGCGCCTTCTCCTTGCGCTTGCGGTGCTTGAGGACCCCCGCGGCCTCCTCGATGAAGGCCCGGCGGCCCATCGGGTCGGCGTGCAGCACGGAGTCGAGCTGGCCCTGGCCGACGATGACGTGCATCTCCCGGCCGATTCCGGAGTCGGAGAGCAGCTCCTGGATGTCCAGCAGCCGGCAGGTGTCCCCGTTGAGCTGGTACTCGCTGCCGCCGTTGCGGAACATGATCCGCGTGATGGTGACCTCGGCGTAGTCGATGGGCAGCGCGCCGTCGGCGTTGTCGATGGTCAGGGACACCTCGGCCCGGCCGAGCGGCGGGCGGCCGGTCGTCCCGGCGAAGATGACGTCCTCCATCTTGCCGCCGCGCAGCGACTTGGCACCCTGCTCGCCCATGACCCAGGACAGCGCGTCCACGACGTTCGATTTGCCGGAGCCGTTGGGGCCCACCACACAGGTGATGCCCGGTTCGAAGCGGAGCGTCGTGGCCGAAGCGAAGGATTTGAATCCGCGCAGGGTCAGGCTCTTCAGGTGCACGCCGTCGGACTCTACCTTCGGGGTCGGGTTTCACCAGGGAGTTTCACCGTGGGAAACGCAGGGCACATCAGTCGAAGAGAGGAAGGCGCCCCCCGGACCGGGCGGAAAAGAAAGAAGGGACGCCTGAGGCGTCCCTTGAAGATTCTTCAAGCGGCTGACGTGCAGCCCGACCGGCCTGGGGCTGAGGTCAGGTGAGCGCAGGCTCCGCCTGGGGTACGTCGATGTCAATGCTGTCGAGCAGCGAGTCACCGTGGTGCGCGGCGGCAGAGAGCGCGTCGTTCTCGGCCTGAATCCGTACGAGCTCGGACTCGAGGTCCTGTACGCGCTGCTGGAGCCGTCGCATCTCGGCGAGGAGTCGCGGGTCGGAGCCGCCGACGTAACCGAGAAGCGCCTTTGCCATGATGGATGGTCCTCCACACTGAGTGACCGACCGTAGCGGTGGTGGGTCGTGAGGGATTCGCACCCGCATGTCCGTCATCAACGCGGATCTCGATGTCAAACAGGTAGGGTGCGCGGGGATTCCAGAGTCTCACCAAATGGTTTGAGGGTCAACACGATCACACCCCGTATCCTCGGGCGGCCTGGGAGCACGCGGCGGGGAAGGCGCGGCGCTGCTCTCTCCAGGGGGCCCGCAGGGCGTGGAGATCAACTCTTGGGACGGCAGCCTTGCACGACCTGGCGTTCTTGGCAACCACCAGGTCATCCGTCCCCTGCGCACATGCCCAGGGCATCTCTCGGGCCGTCGCCGCCCGGCCCGGGAGCGTGGGCCGACGGGGTCTCTCAGCGAATCGCGAAGGTGTCGTAGACGCCCCGGGGTGTGTCCCAGATCTCGGTGACTCCGTCGACCCGGCCGGGCGTGTCGCCGGTGCTGAGCCAGGCGAGCAGCTTCTCGCAGCTGGGCCGGGGGCCCTCGGCGACGACCTGGACCCGCCCGTCGGGGCGGTTCGACGCGAAGCCGCGCAGGTCACCGATCTCCAGGGCGTTGGCACGGGTGAACCAGCGGAAGCCGACGCCCTGGACGCGGCCGCGGACCCATGCGGTGAGGCGGACATCTTCGTTCATGACCGGCACGCTAACCGGCCAATTGCCCGCGGGGCCCGGCGGCCCCATCCCCCATGGCGTACAGTCCCCGGTCAATGAACCTCACCCGGAGGAGTGAGGGACCGGGATCACGTGGAGGAACGCAGCGATGGGCCGCCACCGACGCACCGCCCCCGAGGCGCTGCCCGCCGGGAACCCGGCGCGGCACCGGGGCGGGCAGCGGGTCGCCGCACCGGTACGGACCGGTCTGCTGGGGGTGTCCGCCGCCGTCGCGATGGGGGCCGCGGCCGTGACCTCCGGACTGCTGCCCGGCCAGGGCGGCGAGTACACCGTCGGGAGCGAGACGCCGGGCAGCCGGGTGCGGACCGGGGACCTGCCCGAACAGCAGCCCCGGGACACGCCCGCCACGCGGCCGGCCGGCCGGAGTTCGGCACCCGCGGACCGCGGAAGCGGGCGCAGCGAGGCCCCCGGCGGGCCGTCCTCCCACCCCGGCACCCCGTCCGCGCCGTCCGGGAAGGCGCCCGAGCGGCCCTCCTCGTCCACGCCGGCCGAGGACTCCCCCGCCGCCCCGGCCGAGACCGCCGGCGAGAAGAAGGAGAGGGGGAAGCCCGCTTCCGCCGCGCCGGAGCGTCCGGTCAGCGAGGAGGCGGCCGAGGCCGAGGTGCTGAAGCTGGTCAACCACGAGCGGGCGAAGGCGGGCTGCCGACCGGTGAAGGCCGACCGGAGACTCGGCGGGCTGGCCGACGACTTCAGCGAGGACATGGCGGACCGGGACTTCTTCGACCACACCGACCCGGACGGGGCCACCCCGTGGGACCGGGCCAAGGGGCTGGGCATCGGCGCGCTGCTGGGCGGCGAGAACATCGCGCGCGGGCAGCGGGACGCCGCGGCGGTGATGGACGCCTGGATGGACAGCCCGGGGCACCGCGCCAACATCCTCAACTGCGGCTACCGGACCCTCGGGGTCGGAGCGCACTACGGGGACGGCGGCCCCTGGTGGACCCAGGACTTCGGCTACTGACCGGCCCCTGCCCGCACTGCCGGCCGGCCCTCGCCCGCACTGCGCGGACGCCCTCCGCCGGCCGCCGCCCTCCGGGGTGAGCCGCCGGGCTACGGCACCGTTGCGGGGCGGGCGGACCGGCGGCGCGGGACGGTCGCCCGCCACAGCCGGACGCAGGAGAGCAGCGCGGCCGCCAGGAGCAGCAGGTTCCGCAGGCCCAGTACCGCCACCCCCTGCCAGGAGCTGTTGAGCACCGCGCCGAAGAAGAGCGGGTAGTCGACCGTGGTCAGCGCCGCCACCAGCAGCAGCAGGACGGCGACGGGGCGCTGGGTGGTCCGGCCGACGGTGAGGCAGACCGCGGCGAGGCCGATCAGCCAGATCAGATACTGCGGGCTGATCACCCGGCTGGTGGCGGTGAAGAGCAGGACGGCCGCGAGGGCCGCGTCGTACGGAGTGGCGTCGGTCCAGCGGCGGGCCCGTACCCGCCACAGCAGCAGCCAGCCGAAGGCCACCCCGGTGAGCAGCACCGAGGCCAGGGCGACCGAGGAGACATAGGGCCCGACGAACTCGAACGATCCGTACTGGTGCCGCACCTCACCCGGCCAGCCCAGCACCCGCGCGGCGTGCAGCACGGCGCCGCCCATGGACTCGATCTCCACGCCCCGCTCCTGCTGGGCGAAGAGGAAGTCGAACGCCCCGCGGAAGCCCGCGGCGAGCGCCAGCAGCAGTACCCCGGCGGCAGCGGTGAGCGCCAGCCAGGTCTCCCGGGTGGTCCGGCCGCGCGGGGTGCCGAGCACCGTCAGCACCGGCCACACCTTGATCACGGCGGCCAGACCGGCCAGTACCCCGCCCAGGCGCGGCCGGCCGGCGAGGGCCAGCAGTGCCAGGACGGCGATTCCGGTGACGAGGACGTCGTAGCGGGCGTACGGCAGGCTGAGGAGCAGGGGCAGTCCCAGGACCCAGATCCAGGCGCCGCCCAGGCTGCGTCCGCCGCCGCGGTGCGCGGCCCGTACGAGGGCCAGCCCGACCACGGCGTCGGAGGCCAGCATCAGCAGCACGAAGCCCTGGAGGTAGGTGAGGAGGGGCAGCAGACCGGGGGCGATCATCACCATCGCGGCACCGGGCGGGTACTGCCAGGCGACGTCCCCCACGGGGAACGTGCCGTCCCGGAGCCGGCCGTCCCAGCGCTGGTAGAGCACGTGGACCTCGCCGGCGATGTCGCCGTGGCCCTGCCGGAGCAGGGCGAGCATCACCAGCCGGGACGCCGCCCAGTACCCGGCGAGCAGCAGCCAGTCGCGCGGCCAGGTACGCGGCCGGTGCCAGCGCACGGCCGGCTCCAGGGGTACGGGAGGCGCTGCGGGGTGGCTTCCTCGCGGCGTCGGCGGTGTTTCGCTCGCCGTCCTCGGCTGTTCCGGGCCAACCACCGTGGGAGCGTCCGTCACCATCGCCTCCGCATACGCATATGAGGAATCCCTAAAACGGGACAAACCTCATTGAATATAGGCAATCTGCGACGGTGGTTGGCTCACCCGCGCCGGGACCGGCCCCCGGCCTCAGCGCGGCGGCAGGACGCGGCGCGCCGGAGGCCGCTGGCAGCGGGGGCAGTAGTAGCTGGAGCGGTTCATCCACGGGCGGCGCCGGATGGCCGTACCGCACCGGCGGCAGGGCTCGTCCTCGCGGCCGTACGCGTCGAGGGAGCGGTCGAAGTACCCGGACTCGCCGTTCACATTGACGTAGAGGCTGTCGAAGCTGGTGCCGCCGACGGCGAGAGCCGCGTTCATCACGTCCCGGATGTGCCCCAGCAGTTCGGCGGTGCGGGGCCGGGTCATGCCCGCTGTCGGCCGCTCGTAGTGGAGCTTCGCCCGCCACAGCGCCTCGTCCGCGTAGATGTTGCCGACGCCGCTGATCAGCGACTGGTCGAGCAGGGCCCGCTTCACCGTGGTCCGGCGGCGGCGCAGCGCGGCGTGGAAGGCCGGCTCGTCGAACGCCGGGTCGAGCGGGTCCCGGGCGATGTGCGCGATGGCGTCGGGCAGGCCGTCCGGATCGCCGGGGACCTGGGTGTGCAGCGAGAGCCCGCCGAAGGTGCGCTGGTCGACGAAGCGCAGCTCGGTGGGGTCGTCGTCGGCGAACTGCACCCGGATCCGCAGATGGGTCTCGTCGGGGGCGTCGTGCGGCTGGACGAGCAACTGACCGCTCATCCCGAGGTGGCCCAGGACGGCGGTGCCGGTGTCCTCGACGGGTATCCACAGGTACTTGCCGCGGCGGTGCGCGGGGCCGAGACGGCGGCCCACGAGCCGGTCGGCGAAGTCGGCCGGCCCGGCCAGATGACGCCGGATGGACCGGGCGTGCCGGATCTCGACCGCGGAGACCGTACGGCCGGAGATCCAGCGCTGGAGTCCGCGGCGGACGACCTCGACCTCGGGCAGCTCGGGCACGGGGCGCTCCTCGGGGAAAAAATCGACGGGTGCACGGCGCCGTCCGGCGGGAACGGGCCGGAACGTACGCCGCCCATCCACCCCCTGGGGATGGATGGGCGGTTCACGTCACGGGCCCGGGGGCCCGCACGCGGAGGTCCGCACCCCGCCACAGGGGCGGTGGTGCGGACAGCGGTCCTACTGCGCCTGGCGCGCCGCGCCGGAGCCGGCGGCCTCGCTGTCGGCCGCCTCCCCCGGTGCGCCGGACTCGGCTGCCGCGACGGCCGCCGCGTCGGCCGCCTCGCGGATCGCGAGCCAGGCCGCCTCGGCAGCCTGCTGCTCGGCTTCCTTCTTGCTGCGGCCGGTGCCGGTGCCGTACGCGACACCACCGACGCGGGCAGCAGCCGTGAAGGTCTTCTCGTGGTCGGGTCCGGTCTCGGTGACCAGGTACTCGGGAACGCCCAGCCCCTCGGTGGCGGTGAGTTCCTGGAGACTGGTCTTCCAGTCCAGGCCCGCGCCGAGGTTCGAGGACTTCTCGATCAGCGGGTCGAAGAGCCGGTGCACCAGCTCCCCCGCCGCTTCCAGTCCCTGGTCCAGGTAGACCGCGCCGATCACCGCTTCGAGGGTGTCGGCGAGGATCGACGCCTTGTCCCGGCCACCGGTGCCCTCTTCACCCCGGCCGAGCCGGATGAAGGAACCGAGTTCGAGGCCGCGGCCGACCTCCGCCAGCGCACGCGAGTTGACCACCGCGGCCCGCAGCTTGGCCAGCTGGCCTTCGGGCAGGTCGGGGTGGATGCGGTACAGCGTGTCGGTGACCACCAGGCCGAGCACGGAGTCCCCGAGGAACTCCAGCCGCTCGTTGGTGGGCAGACCGCCGTTCTCGTACGCGTAGGAGCGGTGGGTCAGCGCACGCACCAGAAGGGCGGACTCGAGGTGATACCCGAGCCGCCCTTCCAGAAGCGTGTGGGACGAGGCCGTGTCCGCCTGCTGCGCCGCTGCACCCCCGCGTTTGCGGGGAGGGTTCGGCGAATTGGCGTCTGACATGGAGCCTGTCACCCGCCGATCAGACCTCGAGGACCTGACGACGGTTGTAGGTGCCGCAGCTCGGGCACGCGATGTGCTGCTGCTTCGGCTCGTGGCAGCGCTCGCACGCCACCAGGGTGGGGACCGCAGCCTTCCACTGCGACCGGCGGTGGCGCGTGTTGCTGCGCGACATCTTCCGCTTCGGAACAGCCACGGCTACTTCTCCTGCTTCTCGTCGACGCCCGCTTCGGCGCCGCTCATGTCGTCCTTCTCGCCGCCCTGGATGGTCTCGGCGAGTCCCTGCAGTGCCGCCCAACGGGTGTCGACGGCGTCGTGGTGGTGGTCCGGGTCGTCCGCCAGCCGCGCCCCGCATTCGGGGCACAGACCGGGGCAGTCCTCCCGGCACACCGGCTGCAGCGGCAGTGCGAGCACCACCGCGTCCCGCAGCACGGGCTCGAGGTCGAACAGGCCGTCCTCGAGGAAGAGCATGTCCTCGTCCTCGGCGTCGTCGCCGGACTCCGTCTCGCGGTTCCGGTCATCGGCGTCGGGGTAGGAGAACATTTCCTGGAAGTCCGTCTCGAGCTCACGCTCCAGCGGCTCCAGACACCTTACGCATTCGCCCGTCAGCGGCGCACGGGCGGTACCCGTGACGAGTACCCCCTCCATGACCGACTCGAGGCGGATGTCCAGCTCGACCGTCGCGTCGCCGGGCACTCCGATGACCTCGACACCGAGGTCCGCGGGAGCGTCGACGGAGCGGGAGAGGCGCTGCAACGCACCCGGACGCCGCCCCAGCTCATGTGTGTCGAACACGAGTGGGTTGCGGTGGTCGAGGCGGGCGTTCAGAGCTTCCTGCTTTCTACGCTGCGGTACTGGCGGCCCGATGCCGAGGCAATGCGGGCAGCCGAGATCGCGGACGTACGCGCGACCGAACAGCCAGGATACTGGACGGGCCGCGTGAGGCCCAATCCGCTCCCGGATCCCCGGTCAGCGGCCCTGCTCGTACTCCCGGAGCCGGTCCAGGTCGATCATGCCCGTGTCGAAGAGGCTGGTCTCGTCCAGGGCTCCGGCGGGCTGCTGCTGCTGCTGCGGCTGCCCCGGCTGGGCCGGGTAGCCGGTGTTCGGGTCGTACGCCGGCTGGTAGCCGTAGCCCGGGTCCTGCTGCGGGTAGCCGTAGGCGTCCTGGCCGGCGTAGCCCTGGTACCCGTACGGGTCCTGCTGATAGGCGGCGGCCGGGGTGTAGTAGTCCTGCTCGGGCCGGCCCTGGTGGGGCAGCTGCACCGGCTCCCCGGGCTGCTGCGGGACGCCGGGCTGCTGCGGGACGCCCGGTGCGGGCTGCTGCGCGGGCGGGGCGGCGGGCTGCTGCGGGAAGGGCGCCTGCCCGTCGCCGCCGGCCAGGCCGGCCAGGTAGTCGGCGTCACTGGTCTGCGGCGCCTGGACCATCCCGTCCTGGGCGGCCAGGTGCGCGCCCAGGTCATCGACGGTCTGGCGGCCGTGCAGCTTCTGCCGGCCCCGGCCGACGGCCTCCAGGGTCTTGGCGAGCACGGCCTCGAAGGCACCCAGCTTGGTGTCCACGTAGGCGTCGGCGCGGTCCCGGAGGGTCGCCGGGTCGGCGCTGCGCTCCGGGGCGTCCTCGTCCTCGTAGCCCTGCTCGTCGAGGCCGGGACCGCGGCCCAGGAGCTTCTCCCGGCCGCGGTCGACGGAGCCGATGGTCTTGGTGAGGACGACCTCGAAGTTGGCGAGCTTGCTGTCGACGTAGTCGTCGGCCTCGGCGCGGATCTCCTCGGCCTCGCGGCGCGCGTCGGCGAGGATCCGGTCGGCCTCGCCCTGGGACTGCCGGGCGACCTCGGTGTCGGAGATCAGCGAGCCGCGGTGGGCGTGCGCCGACTCGATGATCCGCTCGGCCTCCCGCTGCGCCTCCTCGACCATCCGGTCACGGCCGCCGATCAGGTCCCGGGCCTCGGCCAGGGAGCCGGGGAGGGCGGCGCGCACCTCTTCGAGCATGGCCAGCAGCTCGGCGCGGTTGACCACACAGGAGGCCGACATGGGCATGGACCGGGCGCTGCCGACGGTCTCGACGATCTCGTCGAGCTTCTTCTGCACGTCCACTGAGGCTGCTCGCAGTCTTGTCTGGCCGGGGTTCCGGGGCGACGGCCGCCGGGCGTGCGCGGTGCCGGCCGGCGGTTCGGGTCCCAACGACTGTACGGCCATGCGCCACCCCGCCGACACCGCTTGAGGGAACGTCAGCGGGGCACAGGTGTCACTTCCGCTCGGCGAGGCGCTCGGTGAGGGCTTCCAGCACCAGCGGCGGCACCAGGTGGGAGACGTCGCCGCCCCAGGCCGCGACCTCCTTGACCAGGCTGGAGGAGAGGAAGCTGTAGGTGGGGTTGGTGGGCACGAACAGCGTCTCGACGCCGGAGAGCCCGTTGTTCATCTGGGCCATCTGGAGTTCGTAGTCGAAGTCGCTCACCGCGCGGAGGCCCTTGACGATGGCCGGGATGTCGCGCTGCTTGCAGAAGTCCACGAGCAGGCCGTGGAAGGCCTCGACCTCGACGTTGCCGTACTCGGCGGTGACCTGGCGGAGCAGGTCGATCCGCTCGTCGACGGTGAACAGGCCCTTCTTGGACTGGTTGATCATCACGGCGACGTGCACCACGTCGTACAGCTTGGAGGCACGGCCGATGATGTCGAGGTGTCCGTTGGTGACGGGGTCGAAGGACCCCGGACAGACTGCGCGGCGCAACAGTGGTTCCTCGCTCTCCGGTCCGTTCATGACACGCTGACGGATGACTGGTCGGTGCGCGTCGGGGCGGCGCGACCGTACCAAAGCGTGCCCTCGCCGTATCGACGGGCCCGTAGCCCCTCGAACCCGGCGGGCCACCGGAATTCGCCGCCCCTGGTGCTGCGCTCCACGGTGGCGAGGGCGTCCTCGGTGAGCCAGCCCCTGTCGCGGAGTGTGATCAGAATCTCGCGGAGATCGTCGTCCGTCACCACGTACGGCGGGTCGAGGAAGACCACGTCGTACGGGATGGCGGGGGCCGGTCCGGCGACGATCTGCTCCGCCTTCCCGGCACGCACCTCCGCGCCCGGCATGGCGATCACGCCGACGTTCTCCCGGATGACGCGGGCGGCACGGGCGTCGGCCTCGACGAGCAGCACATGGCCGGCGCCCCGGGACAGCGCCTCCAGGCCGACGGCTCCCGAACCGCCGTAGAGGTCCAGCACCCGGATGCCGTGCAGATCGCCCAGCAGCGACCCCCAGGTGGAGAACAGCCCCTCGCGCGCCCGGTCGGAGGTGGGCCGGGTTCCGGTGCCCGGGGGTACGGCCAGGCGGCGTCCGCCGGCTTCTCCGGCGATCACGCGGGTCATGGGGTCCGGCCCTTCGTCACGGTGGGTGGAGCTGCTGCCGCGGAGCCTGCGGCTGCTGGCTCCCACGATATGGCGTCGGGTGGGCCGCCGGTGGCGCGCCCGGGCGACAGGGAGGGGTGCGACGGCCGGTCCGGGCGGCGTTCGCGGCCCGGGCGGCGTTCGCGGTCCGGGCGGCGTTCGCGGTCCGGGGCAACGGGGCGGGGTGGCCCGTTGCCGAGGGTGCGCGCGGGGTCGGCGGCGCGGACGGTGGCGGACGGGCGGGCGGAGAACGGGGCGGTGGCGGGCGTTCGGGCGGAGAGCGGGGCGGTGGCGGAGGCTCGGGCGGAGAAGCTGGGCGGAGCAGTGGCGGACGCTCGGGCGGAGAAGCTGGGCGGACGTTCGGGCGGGGCGGGGCGGTGGTGGGCGGGCAGGAGCGGCGAGGTGCGGGCGGCGCCCGGAGGAGCGCGGTTGGGCGGACGGGCGCCCCGGCGTGCCGTCGCGCGGCCACGCCCCCGGCCCAACTCGGCCCGGCCGCCCGCGGATCGGCCCGGGCGCGACGGGGCCCCTCCCCCGGGCGGACGGCGTGCGAGGAGGCCCGGGCGCCCTCAGCCCTTGTCGAGGTACTGCTCCCGCTCGGCGTCCAGCAGGGCGTCCAACGCGGTGCGCAGCTCCGGGAATCCGGTGAGCTCCGGGTCGTCGGCGACGATCGCCACGGCCTCCTCGCGGGCCGCCGCGATCACCTCCTCGTCCTCGATGACCGCGAGCATCCGCAGGGACGAGCGGACCCCGGACTGGGCCTGGCCGAGGACGTCGCCCTCGCGCCGCTGTTCCAGGTCGATCCGGGACAGTTCGAAGCCGTCGAGCGTGCCGGCGACCGCGTCGAGCCGGGCCCGTGCGGGGCTCGCCTCCGGCATCTCCGTGACCAGCAGGCAGAGTCCGGCGGCGCTGCCCCGGCCGACCCGGCCGCGGAGCTGGTGCAGCTGGGAGACGCCGAACCGGTCGGCGTCCATGATGACCATCCCGGTGGCGTTGGGGACGTTCACGCCGACCTCGATGACCGTGGTGGCCACCAGCACGTCCACCGCGCCCGCGGCGAAGCGGCGCATCACGTCGTCCTTGGCGTCGGGGTGCATCCTGCCGTGCAGCACCTCCACCCGCAGTCCGCTCAGCGGGCCCTTCACCAGGCGGTCGGCGACGTCCAGCACGGCCAGCGGCGGCCGGCGCTCGGCGCCGTCCTCGGGGGCCGGGCCGTCCGCGGCGTTCCTGCCCGCCTTCCGGGCCGCCGCGTCGTCCTCCTCGTCGCCGATGCGCGGGCACACGACGTACGCCTGGTGGCCGTTCCCGGCCTCCTCCCGCAGCCGCTCCCAGGTGCGTTCCAAAAAGTGCGGCTTGTCCGCGGCCGGTACGACATGGCTGGCGATCGGCGAGCGGCCGGCCGGCAACTGGTCGAGCACCGAGGTCTCCAGGTCGCCGAAGACCGTCATGGCGACGGTGCGCGGGATCGGGGTCGCGGTCATCACCAGCAGGTGGGGCGGCTGCTTGCCCTTGGAGCGCAGGGCGTCGCGCTGTTCGACGCCGAAGCGGTGCTGCTCGTCGACCACGACCAGGCCCAGGTCGTGGAACTGCACCTTGTCCTCGATCAGCGCGTGGGTGCCGATGACGATCCCGGCCTCGCCGGTGGCCAGGTCGAGCAGCGCCTTGCGGCGGGCGGCGGCGCCCATCGAGCCGGTGAGCAGCACGACCCGGGTGGCCCGGTCGGCCCCGCCCAGCATGCCGCCCTCGGCCAGTTCGCCCATCATCTCCACGACGGACCGGTGGTGCTGCTGGGCCAGGACCTCGGTCGGCGCGAGCATCGCGGCCTGCCCGCCCGCGTCGACGACACCGAGCATCGCCCGCAGCGCGACCATGGTCTTGCCGGAGCCGACCTCGCCCTGGAGCAGCCGGTGCATGGGGTGTTCGGTGGCCAGGTCGCCGAAGATCTCCGCGGAGACCTTCCGCTGGCCGTCGGTGAGGGTGAACGGCAGCTTCGCGTCGAAGGCGTCCAGCAGACCGTCCTCGCGGGGGACCCGGGGCACGGCCGGGGCCTGTGCGTCGGCGTACCGCCGCCGGGCCAGGGCGACCTGGAGGACGAACGCCTCGTCCCACTTCAGCCGGGCGCGGGCATCGGCCAGATCGGCCCTGGTGCGCGGCCGGTGGACCTTGCGGAGGGCGTCGGGAAGGGTGCTCAGGCCCCGGTTCTCCCGGAGCGCGGTGGGCAGCGGATCGGTGAGATCGCGCCAGCCGTCGGCCTCGAAGGTGTCCAGCAGCGCGCCCAGCGACTTGGCGATCCGCCAGGACGGCAATTGCTTGCAGGCCGGGTAGAGCGGCAGCAGCTGGTTGGCGAAGCCCTCGACGGCGTCGGTCCCGCTGTCCCGGTCGAGCAGTTCGTAGTCGGGGTGGGCGAGCTGCCGGGTGCGGTTGAAGACCGAGACCTTGCCCGCGAACATGCCGCGGCGGCCGGGCAGCAGCTCGCGCTCGTGGTGGTGGGCCGCACGGCCGAAGAACACCAGGGTGAGCGAGCCGCTGCCGTCGGTCACCACGACCTCCAGGCGGACGCCCTTGCCGTGGTTGAAGGTCTTCTTCGCGGCCTTGGCGACCTGGGCGACGACGGTGACGTGCTCGTCCAGGGGCAGGTCGGCGAGCCGGGTCAGCTCGCCGCGCTCGGCGTACCGCCGCGGGTAGTGGTGCAGCAGGTCGCCCACGGTGTGCAGGCCGAGCTGGTCGGCCATCACCTTCGCGGTGTTGCCGCCGACCGTCTTCTTCAGGGATTCATCCAGCGCTGGCACGCAGTCCATTGCACACCATCGGTGTGACAGGACGGGCGCCACGACATGGGCGCGGCGGGGAGGGGACGGCCGGGCGCGGGCTCCGCGCACACCGCGCCGGGTCGGTGACCGGCCGCGACGGCCGACTTGCCGACGCGCTGCCGCGGCTCCTCGGGCGGGGTCGGCGCCGGGCGTCCGGACGACGGCAGACACAACAACGGGCCCCTCCGGCGGGCCGGCTTCCGGACCGACGGCTCACACCCCCGCCGGCTGCGCCTCACTCGACGCCGATGAGCAGCGGCACGGTCGGCTGGCCGCCCCGGTAGACCACGGTGTCGACGGCGAGATGGCGCTCGCGGACGTGCGCCTGGAGGCGGTCGGCGAGGTCGTCGGGGATCCCGGAGCCCAGGACGAGGGTCACCATCTCCCCGCCCGCGGCCAGCATCCGGTCCAGTACGGTCGCGGCCGTTCCGGCCAGGTCGGGCCCGATGACCGCCACATCGCCGTCGATCAGGCCGAGGACGTCCCCCGCCTGGCAGACCCCGGCCATCGTCCACGACTGGGCCTCCGCGACGGCCAGTTCGGCGTACCGGGTGGCGCCGGCGGCGGCGGTCATGGCGACGACGTCCTCGTCGAAACGGCGGCCGGGCTGGTGGACGGCGAGGGCGGCGATGCCCTGGACGCTGGAGCGGGTGGGGATCAGCGCCACCCGGACCCCCTCGGCGCGGGCCTGCTCGGCCGCGGCCGCCGCGGTGTGCCGCAGCTCCCCGTCGTTGGGCAGCAGAACGACCTCGTGGGCGTGCGCCCGGCGGATGGCCTGCACGAGTTCGTCCCCGGCGGGGCGCTCCCCGGGGCGGCAGGACACCACGTCCGCGCCGGCCTCACGGCACAGCGCGGCGAGCCCTTCGCCGGGCACGACGGCGACGACCGCGCGCTGTTCCCGTTCCCCGCGCCGCTCCGGGCCGGCAACGGAGCCGGCCGGCGTCGTGCCCGCCGCGGCGTCCGCGGGGCGGGCCGGGGCGGCAGGGGCGAAGTGGGTGATGGCGATCCGGTACGGCCGCCCGGCGACGACTCCGGCCTCGACCGCGGCGCCCGCGTCGTCGACGTGCACATGGACGTTCCACAGTCCGTCACCGCCGACCACGACGAGGGAGTCACCGAGCCCGTCCAGGGTCCCGCGCAGGGTGGCGACGGCCTCGTCGGACGCCTCCAGCAGGTAGATCACCTCGTAGGCGGGCCCCGGGCGGGGTTCCTCACCGGGCCGCCCGGGAACCAGCTGCCCCGGGACGGAGAGCGCGGGACCGCAGGGCACCGCGGGGGCGCCCGGGGCGGGGTGCGGTGCCGCGGGCCGGTGCGCCCGGGTGTGCGGGCCGCCGAGGAGTCCCATCGGCAGCTCTCCGGAGACCGCCTCCGCGAGCGCGCGCAGCACGGCCACCAGGCCGCTGCCACCCGCGTCCACGACGCCCGCGCGCGCCAGCACGTCCAGTTGTCCGGGGGTGGCGTCCAGCGCGGCGCACGCCCCTTCGTACGCCGCGCGCGCCACGGCTCCGGCGCTGCCCTCGGCCCGCCCGGCCGCGTCGGCGGCGGCGGTGGCCACGGTCAGCACGGTGCCCTCCACCGGGTGGGCCACCGCGCGGTAGGCCGACTCCGCGGCCCGCCGGAGCGCGCGGCGCAGGGCGTCCGCGGCGGGGTCCGGTGCCGGGCCCGTCGTGGGAGAGGCGGACGGGCACGTCGTCGGAGAGGCGGCCGGGGCGGCTGCGGCGTCCGGCAGGGTGCCGGTGGTCGGTGCGGGGGCCGCGGTGCCGGGGAGCGAGGCGGCGTCGTCCGTCCTCGTCTCCGGCGGGCTCCCCACGGAGGGGGCGGTTCCGGACTCCGGCCGACGGTCCGCGGAGGGAGCGGCTCCGGACTCCGGCCGACGGTCCGCGCCGGGGTGCCCGTCGGCCAGGACCTCCGCCATCCCCCGCAGCAGCTGCGCGAGAATCGTGCCGGAGTTGCCCCGCGCCCCGATCAGCGCGCCGTGCGCCATCGCCCGGACCGCGTCGGCCAGGGCCGGGCCGGTGCCGTCGGGCGCCGGGTCCCCGGCGGCGAACACCGCGTCCACCGCGCGGGCCGCCGACTCGACGGTCAGATAGAGGTTGGTGCCGGTGTCACCGTCCGCGACCGGATAGACATTGATCGCGTCCAGCCCCTCGCGGGCCTGCCCCAGCTCCTCGAGAGCCAGCTCGCACCACGTGCGCACCGTCGTGGCGTCGAGGGTGTGCGGCACCTGCGTCCTCCTCGGGCCGGGCGGAAGAATTGCCACCGCAGAGTAGTCGCGGGACCGGGGAACGGCCGGGGCGGGGGCCCGGGCCGCCATGGTAGTTTCGTTGTACGGGAGCGGTCGTTGTATGCTGCTCCGGTTGCCCGATGAGAATCGGGCCATTCCCACCCTGGCACCGCCGGTCATCACTGATCTCGGCGCGCCGGGATTCACCGTAAGTGCATCTGAAGTCTTTGGAGTGACCCGTGGCTGCCAACTGCGACGTCTGCGGCAAGGGGCCGGGCTTCGGCAACAACATTTCGCACTCGCACCGCCGCACTCGCCGTCGTTGGAACCCCAACATCCAGACGGTGCGCGCTGTGGTCGGGCGGACGCCGAAGCGGCTCAACGTCTGCACCTCGTGCATCAAGGCCGGCAAGGTCTCGCGCTGACGTTCCCGTCGTAGCGCAGCCTTCGCCGGTTGCCGGAGCCGGTCCACTGAGAAGTGGGCCGGCTCTCTGCTGTGCCCGGGCGGTTCCGTGCCCGTTGCCCCCGGGCACGCGAGGTGTTCCGCGCGCCTCCCGATCGGTCCCGGTCCCTTCGGGCGCGGTCTCCCGCCTCCCTCCGGACCGGCTCCCTGCGGCGGCGCACCCGGATGTACCGCCGTGGGACCCGGGGCCCGTGACCCGGCCCCCGGCCCGTCCAACCCGCCCTCAGCGCCACCGCCAGGCGTGATCCACCGGGCCGATGCCCTCGCCCAGCGGGAAGCCCGCGGCGATCGCGCCCGTCACGTACTCCTTGGCGTCGGCCACCGCCTCCGGCACCGTCCGCCCCGTCGCCAGCCGTGCGGCGACGGCGCTCGCCAGGGTGCAGCCGGTGCCGTGGGTGTGCCGGTTGTCGTGGCGCACGGACCGCAGCCAGTGCTCCTCCGTGCCGTCGGTGAGCAGGTCCACCGCGTCGCCCCCGAGGTGCCCGCCCTTGATCAGCGCCCAGCGCGGCCCGAAGGCGAGGACCGCGTCCGCCGCGCGGCGCAGGTCCGCCTCCGCCTCCACCCGGACTCCGGTGAGCTGGGCGACCTCGTCCAGGTTGGGGGTGGCGACGGTGGCGGCCGGCAGCAGCTTCGTCCGGACCGAGTCGAGCGCCGACGCGGCGAGCAGCGGGTCACCGTGTTTGGAGACCCCGACCGGGTCCACCACGACCGGGACGCCGGCATCGGCGACGAGCCCGGCGACGGTCTCGACGAGTTCGGCCGAGGCGAGCATTCCGGTCTTGACCGCGTCCACCCCGATGTCGTCGACGACGCTGCGGAACTGGGACCGTACGGCGTCGGCGGGCAGCTCCCACGCGCCCTGTACGCCCTGTGAGTTCTGTGCCGTGACCGCGGTGACCACGCTCATGCCGTGCGTGCCGAGGGCGAGCATCGCCTTCAGGTCGGCCTGGATGCCCGCGCCGCCGCCGGAGTCGGATCCGGCGACGGTGAGGACGCGGGGCGGGGTCTTCCGGGGCAGCTGCGGGTCCGTCTCCATGGGCCCGAATCTACTGGGCGTCCTCGATGTCGCCGAAATGGTCCCAGCCGGCCTTGTCCCAGGGCGCCCCGTCCACCGTCACCTGCGGCAGCGCCGAGGGGTTGAGCACCTCACCGATCACCTGCCACCGCGCGGGGAGCTTCACGTCCTGCGGGAAGGTCGCCACGATGGCGTGGTCCTCGCCGCCGCCGAGCACCCAGGTCAGCGGATCCACCCCGACGGCCTGCCCGATGTCGCACATCTGCGTGGGGACGTCGATCGCGGCCGAGCGCAGGTCGATCCGGACCTTGCTGGACTCCGCGATGTGCCCCAGGTCGGCGACCAGGCCGTCGCTGACGTCGGTCATCGCCGTGGCGCCCAGCCCCGCGGCGGCCGGACCGGCGTGGTACGGCGGCTCGGGCCGGCGGTGCGCCTCGACGAAGGCGCGCGGTGAGCGGAATCCCCGGGAGAGCACCGCGTGTCCGGCGGCGGACCAGCCGAGCCAGCCGGTCACCGCGACCACGTCGCCCGGCTGTGCCCCGGCCCGGGTGACCGGCTCGTGGTTGCGCATGTCGCCCAGCGCGGTGATGGCGACGGTGATGGCGTCCCCGCGGACGACGTCACCGCCGACCACGGCCGCGCCCGCCACCTGGCACTCGTCCCGGATGCCGTCCATCAGCTCCACGGGCCAGGTCACCGGGAGTTCGGCGGGGACCACCAGGCCGACGAGCAGGGCGGTGGGGACGGCGCCCATGGCGGCGATGTCGGCGAGGTTCTGGGCCGCGCTCTTGCGGCCGACGTCGTAGGCGGTGGACCAGTCGCGGCGGAAGTGCCGGCCCTCCAGCAGTACGTCGGTGCTGGCCACGACCCGGCGGTCCGGTGCCGCGACCACCGCGGCGTCGTCGCCGGGCCCGAGCCGTACGGCGGGGGTGGTGGTGAGCCGTGAGGTGAGCTCCCTGATGAGCCCGAACTCCCCCAACTCGCCCACGGTGCCCTTCATCGGTGTGCCCCTTCTGCCCCAGTGCGATTGCCCTCGCGGCCCGGCAGTGGTGCCGGGGCCGTCGACCTGTCCTTGCTGTCCACGGCTCCGAGCACGCCGACGGCTGCGCGGGTCTCCCCCTGCCGCTCGGCGACGCGGTACCGTGGCGTCCCTTCTCCCCACATGATCCTCGTGGCCGCCCTGGAGGTTCCGTGGTACAGGCGTACATCCTGATCCAGACCGAGGTCGGCAAGGCGTCGACCGTAGCCGAGACGATCGGTGCGATCCCGGGGGTGATCCAGGCCGAGGACGTGACCGGGCCGTATGACGTCATCGTGCGCGCGCAGGCCGAAACCGTCGATGAACTGGGCCGCATGGTGGTCGCCAAAGTCCAGCAAGTGGACGGCATCACGCGTACGCTGACCTGCCCGGTGGTCCATCTGTAGCCCCCGTCTATGCTCGGCCGGTGAGCGCTTTTTCTCGCCGGATCCTCTGCCTGCCCGCCGCCGCCCTGCTGACCGCCGCCGCCGGCTGTTCCTTCTCCGACAGCGACGGCACCCGTCCGGTTCCCACCCCGGCGGCCGCGGCCGCCGGGATGTGCCGGACGCTCCAGGGGCATCTGCCCGGAACCGTCGACGGGCTCGACCGGAGTTCCACCGGGCCCGATTCGGACTTCGCCGCCGACTGGGGCGACCCCGCGGTGCAACTGCGCTGCGGGGTGGCCCGGCCCACCGTGCTGACGCCCGGGAGCGAACATTACAACCCCACGGCGGACGCGGTGGATGTCAACGGTGTCACCTGGCTGCTGGAGAAGCAGGACGACGGTTACCGGTTCACCACCACCGGGCGCAAGGCCTTCGTCGAGCTGACCGTGCCGGGGAAGTACGCCCCCGAGGTCAATGCGCTGACCGATCTCGCGGGTGCCGTGAAGAAGAGCGTGCCGAGCGAGCTCTAGGCCCGCACCCTCCCGGGCGGGTCGTCCGGGCCGTGCGCGGTGGAACGGCGCGGAACCGGGGGCGGGCGGGGGCACCGTCGCCCACCGCCCGCGCGCGGGTTCAGCGCAGTCCGGTCGGGCGGCGCAGCGCGGCCTGGATGAGCCGGTCCACCAGCTCGGCGTAGCTCACGCCGCTCTCCTGCCACATCCGGGGGTACATCGAGATCGGCGTGAAGCCCGGCATGGTGTTGATCTCGTTGATCACGAACTCCCCGTCGTCCTGCAGGAAGAAGTCCGCGCGGACCAGGCCCTCGCAGGAGACGGCGTCGAAGGCCCGGACGGCGAGCTCCTGGACCCGGGCGGTCTGCTCCTCGGTGAGCGGCGCGGGCACCAGGCCGGTGGCGGAGTCGATGTACTTGGCCTCGAAGTCGTAGAAGTCGTGCGACTCCACCGGCGGGATCTCGGCGGGGACGCTCGCCCGCGGCCCGTCCTCGAACTCCAGGACGCCGCACTCGATCTCCCGGCCGCGCAGCAGCGACTCCACGATGACCTTGGGGTCGTGGCGGCGGGCCTCCTCGATCGCCGCCTCCAGGTCCTCCAGGCGGTCCACCTTGGTGATGCCCATCGAGGAGCCGGCGCGCGCGGGCTTGATGAACAGCGGCCAGCCGTGCTCGGCGGCGAAGTCCACGATCCGCTTCCGGGCGGCGGACGGGTCCTGCTCCCACTCGCGCGGCCGGATCACCTCGTAGGGGCCGACGGGGAGCCCGAAGCCGGTGAACACCCGCTTCATGTACTCCTTGTCCATGCCGACGGCGGACGCGAGGACTCCCGCGCCGACGTAGGGCACCCCGGAGAGCTCCAGCATCCCCTGGAGGGTGCCGTCCTCGCCGTACGGCCCGTGCAGCACCGGGAAGACGACGTCGACCTCGCCCAGCACCTTGGGCACCGCACCGGGCTCGCTGTAGACGACCTCACGGTTGCCCGGGTCGACCGGGAGCAGCACGGCGCCCTCCCCCGGCTCGGTGAGCTGCTGGACGCTCGGCAGCCGCCGCTCGGTGATCGCCATCCGCTCGGGGGCGTCGGCGGTCAGCGCCCAGCGCCCGTCGGTGGTGATGCCGATGGGCAGCACCTCGTACCGGGAGCGGTCGATGGCGCGGAGCACGGCCCCGGCGGTGACCACGGAGATGGCGTGCTCCGAGCTGCGCCCGCCGAACACGACGGCGACGCGCGGCTTGCGGGCGGGGCTGGGGGAAGAGGACTCGCTGCTCATATCGCGTTGAGATTACCTTGCCTGAACTCGATGGTCCGGGGCCGTCCCCCCGGAATGTCGCGGTGGTGCGGGTGGGTGCGATCCGCCGCACCGGGTGCCGTCCGTCCTGCCCGCCCGGAGGGACGGAAGCGATTCCTAGTGCCGTTCCGCCTTGGCGGTGCGGCCCATGAGCTCCTTGAGCGCCACGAGCGGTGCCTTGCCCTCGTGCACGATGCCGACGACGGTCTCGGTGAGGGGCATCTCGACCTCGTGCCGGCGGGCCAGATCGAGTACGGACTGGCAGGACTTGACGCCCTCGGCGGTCTGCGCGGTGGCCGCGATGGTCTCCTCCAGGGTCATGCCCCGGCCGAGGTTGGTGCCGAAGGTGTGGTTGCGGGACAGCGGGGAGGAGCAGGTGGCGACCAGGTCGCCCATGCCCGCCAGGCCCGCGAAGGTGTGGGCGTCGGCGCCCATCGCCAGGCCCAGCCGGGTCGTCTCGGCGAGACCGCGGGTGATCAGCGAGGCCTTGGCGTTGTCGCCCAGGCCCATGCCGTCCGCGATGCCGACGGCGAGCGCGATGACGTTCTTCACGGCGCCGCCCAGCTCGCAGCCGACGACGTCGGTGTTGGTGTAGGGCCGGAAGTAGGGGGTGTGGCAGGCGGTCTGGAGCCGTTTGGCCACCGCCTCGTCGGCGCAGGCGACGACCGCCGCGGCGGGCTGCCGGGCCGCGATCTCCCGGGCGAGGTTGGGGCCGGTGAGCACCGCGACCCGCCGCCGGACGTCCTCGGGGCCGGCGCCGCCGGGCGCCTTGCCGACCACTTCCTCGACGACCTCGCTCATCCGCTTGGCGGTGCCGAGTTCGACGCCCTTCATCAGGCTGACGTAGACGGTGTCGGCGGGGAGCAGCGGCGCCCAGGCCGCGAGGTTCTCGCGGAGGGTCTGGGAGGGCACGGCGAGCACCGTGAACTCGGCGCCGCGGGCGGCCTCGGCGGGGTCGCCGGTGGCCCGGACGGAGGCGGGCAGCACGGCACCGGGCAGGTAGTCGGGGTTGGTGCGGCCGGTGTTGATGGTCTCGGCCAGCTCGGGGCGGCGGCCCCAGAGGGTCACGTCGCAGCCCGCGTCCCCGAGGATCATCGCGAAGGCGGTGCCCCAGGAGCCGGCGCCGTAGACGGCGCAGCGCGTCACGGGGTTCCCCCCTGTTCCTCGGCCTTGAGCTGCCGGGTCTTCTGCCGCTGCTCCGCGCGGGCCGTGCGGTGGTCGTACGCCTCGGCGGGGGCCGGCTCGCCGCGCACCTCGGCGAGCTGCTCGGTGATGGCGGCCATGATCGTGTCGGTGGCGGCACGCAGTACGTCGGCGGTGGGCTCCATGCCGTAGTAGGCGGAGAGGTCCACCGGGGGCCCGGCCTGCACCCGCAGCGTCTTGCGCGGCAGGAGGCGGAGCTTGTCCTCCTTGGCGTACGGCGGCATGGCGTGGTTGGCGCCCCACTGGGCGACCGGGATGACCGGGGCCTTGGTCTCCAGCGCGACGCGGGCCGCGCCGGTCTTGCCCTGCATCGGCCAGTGGTCGGGGTCGCGGGTGAGGGTGCCCTCGGGGTAGAAGGCGACGCACTCCCCGCGGTCGATCGCGTCGATGGCGGCCCGGAAGGCGCTGACGGCGTCGCTGGACTCGCGGTACACGGGGATCTGGCCGGTGCCCCGCAGCATCATGCCGACGAACGGGGTCCGGAAAAGGCCGGCCTTCGCGAGGAATCGCGGGACGCGTCCGGTGTTGTACTGAAAGTGCGCGTAGGAGAGCGGGTCGAGATACGAGTTGTGGTTGACCGCGGTGATGAATCCGCCGTCGGCCGGAATGTGCTCCATTCCACGCCAGTCCCGTTTGAACAGCACCACCAGCGGCGGTTTTGCGATGACCGCGGCCAAGCGGTACCAGAAGCCGATTCTGCGGCGGGACACTCGGACACCCTCCTCGTGGGACCTGCTGAGCTGCGGACGGGCAGCCGCACAAGTGTCGCCCCAGGTCCCCGGTCTGTCGAGAACACCGTAACCCCGGTCCTCCCGGGCGGCCGCGGCAGCAGGCGAGAATGAGGCCGATGCGAAGAATCGGAAAGGGCGTCGCGGGCGGCGCGTGGTCGCTGGTGGTTCCGCTGAAGCCGCTGGCCCGGGCCAAGAGCAGGCTGGCCGGTGCGACGGGCGACGGGCTGCGGCCGGGACTCGCACTGGCCTTCGCGCAGGACACCGTGGCGGCGGCGCTGGCCTGCTCCGAGGTCGGGGATGTGGTGGTCGTCACGGACGATCCGCTGGCGGGGGCGGAGCTGACGGCGCTGGGGGCCCGCACCGTGCCCGACCGGCCCGCCGGCTCGGGCGGGGTGCCGGCGGACGGTCTGAACGCGGCACTCGCCCACGGTGCCCGTACGGCCCGCCGGGTGCGTCCGGCGGCCCCGGTGGCGGCGCTCAACGCGGACCTGCCGGCGCTGCGCCCCGGGGAACTGGCCCGGGTTCTGGCCGCGGCGTCCGCATTTCCCCGGGCATTTCTGGCGGATGCGGCAGGAGTGGGGACGACATTCCTCTCGGCGGCCCCGGGAGTGGAGCTGGAACCGGTATTCGGCGGCCCCTCGCGGGCACGGCACCGGGCGTCGGGGGCGGTGGAAATCACGCTGCCCGGTGTCGATTCCGTACGCCGGGACGTGGACACCGGTGAGGATCTGCGCACGGCGCTGGCGCTGGGGGTGGGTCCGCGTACGGCAGCCGTGGCGGCCGGGCTGCTCATCCCCGAATAACGGACGCCCGGTCCGGGCGGAATGGGCGGCGGAAAGGCGAGGGCGGGCGCGCGCCGCGGGGATTGCCGCCCGGCCCCGACGGGACAGCCCTTAGGCTGGTGCGTATGCAGGCGACCGCTTATACGTACGACTCCGATACCCGCACGGGCAGTGTGCTGCTCGACGACGGCACCCCGGTGCCGTTCGGAGCCGAGGCCTTCGACGCCGGCGGGCTGCTTCTGCTGCGGCCGGGCCAGCGGGTGCGGATCGACGTGGAGGGCGAGGGCGAGGGCCGCCGGATCACCCTGGTGACCCTGCAGACGCTCTGACCACGGGCGCCGCGACCGCGGGCCCTGCGCCAACCCGAACGGGGCGGGGCACCGGGCACCCGGTGCCGCCGGCCGCCCGCCACGGGTGCGGACACACCGCGGGCCGGGCTCCCCGAAGGGAGTCCGGCCCGGCGCGTGAGGTGCTACTTCTTCCTCGCGGTCGTCTTCTTGGCGGTGGTCTTGCGGGCGCTGGCCTTGCGGGCGGGGGCCTTCTTCGCCGTGGCCTTCTTGGCCGGTGCCGTCTTCTTGGCGGTGGCCTTCTTCGCGGTGGTCTTCTTGGCCGCGGTCTTCTTCGCTGCGGTCTTCTTCGCCGTCGTCGTCTTCTTCGCCGCTGCCTTCTTGGCCGCGGTGGTCTTCTTCGCCACGGTCTTCTTGGCCGCCGCGGTCCGCTTCGCCGCCGCCTTCTTGGCCGCCGCCTTCTTGGTGGTGGCCTTCTTGGCGGTAACCCCTCCGCTGAGGCTGCCCTTGGGGGCCTTCTTCACCGAGACCTCGCCGCCCTTGGGCAGCTTCTTCGTCCCGGCCACCAGGTCCTTGAAGCCCTGGCCTGCACGGAAGCGGGGCACCGAGGTCTTCTTGACCCGGACGCGCTCGCCGGTCTGCGGGTTCCGGGCGTACCGGGCGGGGCGGTCCACCTTCTCGAACGATCCGAAGCCGGTGACGGAGACCCGTTCCCCGGCGACAACTGAACGCACCATGGCGTCCAGAACCGCGTCGACAGCATCGGCGGCCTGCTGCCGCCCGCCGAGCTTGTCGGCAATTGCTTCTACGAGCTGCGCCTTGTTCACGTCTTCCCCTTCGGAGACATTGCCGGAACGAAAGTGTTCAAGCTTTTTCGCACGTTAGGCAGATATATACCGCAAATCAAACACGAAACGGGCTAATCACCCTTGTGCCGCAACGAACTCGACCGGCACGGAGTTCCGTCGGCCTCAGCCGCCTTCGGGGAAACGACCTTCGTCGAGGTCCTTCATGAACCGGTCCAGACGGCTTGCCGCTCGGGCGAGATCATGCTTCGCCCCCGCCGTGATGACCAGCAGCTTCCGGGACAGCGCCATCCGTACGCCCTCCGGGACTTGCAGCGAGCGCACCCTGCTGTGCGCTTCCTTGAGTCGGGCGGCGACGGCCTCGTAGAGCTCGAGTTGGCTGTCGCGTTCCATGCACCGATTGTGCCATCTGCGGCGAGTTGTCGCTTGATGGGGCCCCAACAGTGTCCCGGAACGCCGGAGCGCCCCCTGTCGGTCGACAGGGGGCGCTCCGGGGGGTGCCAGGCGGATCAGACCACCACCGTGCGGGGCTTGAACGCGGGCCGCGCGGCCTCGTAGGCGGCGATGTCGGCCTCGTTCTTCAGGGTGAGGCTGATGTCGTCCAGTCCCTCCAGCAGCCGCCAGCGGGCGTTCTCGTCCAGTTCGAACTCCGCGGTCAGCACGGAGCCGTCGGGGCGCGGCGCGCGGACCTGGCGTTCGACCAGGTCGACGGTGATCTCGACCGCCGGGTCGGCCTCGGTCAGCTCCCACAGCCGGTCCACCGTCTCCTGCGGCAGCAGCACGGTGAGCAGGCCGTTCTTGAGCGAGTTGCCGCGGAAGATGTCCGCGAAGCGGGACGAGACGACGGCCTTGAAGCCGAAGTTCTGCAGCGCCCAGACGGCGTGTTCACGGGAGGAGCCGGTGCCGAAGTCGGGGCCCGCGACCAGCACGGACGCCCCCTGCCGCTCGGGCCGGTTCAGCACGAACCCGGGGTCCTTGCGCCAGGCCTCGAACAGCCCGTCCTCGAAGCCGTCCCGGGTGACCTTCTTCAGCCAGTGGGCGGGGATGATCTGGTCGGTGTCGACATTGCTGCGGCGCAGCGGGACGGCCCGGCCGGTGTGCGTGGTGAAAGCTTCCATGGTTTCTCAGGCCCCCACGGGAACGGTTGCGGCGACGTCGGACAGATCGGCCGGGGAGGCGAGGTGCCCCAGGACCGCGGTGGCGGCGGCGACCTGCGGGGAGACCAGATGGGTGCGGCCGCCCTTGCCCTGCCGCCCCTCGAAGTTCCGGTTGGAGGTGGAGGCGGAGCGCTCCCCCGGTGCCAGCTGGTCCGGGTTCATGCCCAGGCACATGGAGCAGCCCGCGTGCCGCCATTCGGCGCCGGCCGCGGTGAACACCTTGTCCAGCCCCTCCTCGACGGCCTGCAGCGCGACCCGCACCGAGCCGGGGACGACCAACATCCGGACGCCCTCGGCGACCTGGCGACCGTCGAGGATCGAGGCGGCGGAGCGCAGGTCCTCGATCCGCCCGTTGGTGCAGGAGCCCACGAACACGGTGTCCACGGAGATCTCGCGCAGCGGCTGACCGGCCGTCAACCCCATGTAGTCCAGGGCCTTTTCGGCGGCGTAGCGCTCCGAGGCGTCCTCGTACGAAGCCGGGTCGGGCACCGCGGCCGACAGCGGCGCGCCCTGGCCCGGGTTGGTGCCCCAGGTGACGAACGGCGCCAGCTCGGTGGCGTCGATGACGACCTCGTGGTCGAAGACGGCGTCCTCGTCGGAGCGCAGCGTCTTCCAGTACGCGACGGCGGCGTCCCAGTCCTCCCCCTGCGGGGCGTGGTCGCGGCCGCGCAGGTAGTCGAAGGTGGTCCCGTCCGGGGCGATCATGCCCGCCCGGGCGCCGGCCTCGATCGACATGTTGCAGATGGTCATCCGGGATTCCATCGAGAGCTTCTCGATGGCGGAGCCGCGGTACTCCAGGACGTAGCCCTGGCCGCCGCCGGTCCCGATGCGGGCGATGATCGCCAGGATGAGGTCCTTGGCGGTGACGCCGTCGGGGAGCTCGCCCTCCACGGTGATCGCCATGGTTTTGAAGGGGGCCAGCGGCAGCGTCTGGGTGGCCAGCACGTGCTCGACCTGGCTGGTCCCGATACCGAAGGCCAGCGCGCCGAACGCGCCGTGCGTGGAGGTGTGGCTGTCGCCGCAGACCACCGTGGTGCCCGGCTGGGTCAGCCCCAGCTGCGGTCCCACGACGTGGACGACACCCTGCTCGACGTCGCCCAGCGGATGCAGCCGTACACCGAAGTCCGCGCAGTTCTTACGCAGCGTCTCCAACTGAGTACGGGAGACCGGGTCGGCGATCGGCTTGTCGATGTCGAGGGTGGGGGTGTTGTGGTCCTCGGTGGCGATGGTGAGGTCGGTGCGGCGCACCCGGCGACCGTTCTTCCGGAGGCCGTCGAAAGCCTGCGGGCTGGTCACCTCGTGCAGCAGGTGCAGATCGATGAAGAGGAGGTCGGGCTCGCCCTCGGCGCGCCGGACGACATGGTCGTCCCAGACCTTCTCCGCCAGTGTCCGTCCCATCGCTTCCCTCCGGCCGGCCGCATTGCCGGCCCCGCTCGATTCCCTGTGCCCCGCCCGAACCCCCAGTGCCGGGTGGGGCGTACGGGTCGTGGTCCACGGCCCGCCATTCCCAGAGTGACGGGTTCCGCAGAAAATTGAACTTGCGTTTCACAGAGTGAGACGCGAATATCGTTGCATGGACAACTCTAGCGGCGTCGGCGTTCTCGACAAGGCAGCGCTGGTACTGAGCGCTCTGGAGTCCGGTCCGGCCACCCTCGCCGGGCTGGTCGCGGCGACCGGTCTCGCGCGCCCCACGGCCCACCGGCTCGCGGTGGCACTGGAACATCACCGGATCGTGGCCAGGGACATGCAGGGCCGGTTCATCCTGGGCCCGCGCCTGGCCGAGCTGGCCGCGGCGGCGGGCGAGGACCGGCTGCTCGCCACGGCCGGACCGGTCCTCACCCACCTGCGGGACGTGACCGGTGAGAGCGCGCAGCTCTACCGGCGCCAGGGCGACATGCGCATCTGTGTGGCGGCGGCCGAGCGGCTGTCCGGACTGCGGGACACCGTGCCGGTCGGCTCCACCCTGCCGATGAAGGCCGGGTCGGCGGCCCAGATCCTGATGGCCTGGGAGGAGCCGGAGCGGCTGCACCGGGGTCTGCAGGGTGCCCGGTTCACCGCGACGGCGCTCTCCGGCGTACGGCGGCGGGGCTGGGCCCAGTCGATCGGCGAGCGGGAGCCGGGCGTGGCCTCGGTCTCCGCGCCGGTGCGCGGGCCGTCGAACCGCGTGGTGGCCTCCGTGTCGGTCTCCGGACCGATCGAGCGGCTGACCCGGCACCCGGGCCGGATGCACGCCCAGGCCGTGATCGACGCGGCGGGCCGGCTGAGCGAGGCCCTGCGCCGCTCGGGCTGAGGCGTCCGGCCGCGCCGCGGCCGGGCCGCACTACGGGGTCCGGGCCGCGCCGGGGCGCGATGACCGGCGGAAACCTCACCGGCGGGGCCGAGGGCTGCCCAGGGGTGCCCGTTCGCGCCGTCCTCCACGTTCGCGCCGTCCTCCACGAGCGCGCCGCCGTCCACGAGCTGCCCTCCACGAGCCGACCGGCCGGCGCCCCGGTCCTCGACCGCCCCGGTCCGTGATACCCAGCGGTACGGCAGCCGGCCCGCCCGGGAGATCCGCCGGAACCGCCCCCGGACACGCGAAAGCCCCTCCGCGAGGAGGGGCTTTCGTTGCGTACCCCCGACCGGATTCGAACCGGCGCTACCGCCTTGAGAGGGCGGCGTGCTAGGCCGCTACACAACGGGGGCTTGAGCTGGGGTACCAGGACTCGAACCTAGACTAACTGAACCAGAATCAGCCGGGCTGCCAATTACCCCATACCCCATGGGGCGCGCAAAAGCCTCCCACAATGATGCGGGAGGCTCCCACGTACCTGTACCCCCGACCGGATTCGAACCGGCGCTACCGCCTTGAGAGGGCGGCGTGCTAGGCCGCTACACAACGGGGGCCCTGGCGATCCTTGTCTCGTCGCCGCCTCCGGGAGCGACCCGGATGGTGACGGAAGGAAAGGATCTGTACCCCCGACCGGATTCGAACCGGCGCTACCGCCTTGAGAGGGCGGCGTGCTAGGCCGCTACACAACGGGGGCTCAGCACTGCTGATCAAGAGATTCGCTGGGCGTATCTCTCGCTGGGGTACCAGGACTCGAACCTAGACTAAGTGAACCAGAATCACTCGTGCTGCCAATTACACCATACCCCACCAAAACGCAACCCCCTGGGGGGCTTTGTTTGGGTTACGCTTCCCGGTCCGGCCTTTTCGGCCCGCTCGGGCGGCGCAGGAAGAACATTACCCGATGGTGGACGGCGCTCCAAAACGCGTATCGCCACGGAGCAGCGCGGGGAGCTGAGCGAGGCCGGTGATCCTCGGGAGCCCGCTCGCGTCGCCGGTGTCCGCGCGGTCCAGCCAGATGCCCAGGAGCCCGGCCTCGGTGGCCCCGCGGGCGTCGACATCGGCCCGGTCACCCACGTACGCCACCTGCTCCGGGGGCAGGCCGAGCGCGTCACAGCCCGCGAGGAACGCCTCGGCCGCGGGCTTGGCGCAGCCCAGTTCGTCGGCGCAGAGCAGCACCTCGAAGCGGTCGCGGAGTCCGAGGATCCGCAGCTTGCGGTCCTGGTTGGGGAGGCTGGAGTTGGAGAGGACGCCGTGCCGGTAGCCGTCGGCCAGGGCGTCGAGCGCGGGGAGGGTGTCGGGGAACAGCGTCCAGGCCGCCTCGTAGTGGGCGATGTACCGGCCGAACCAGGCGTCGGCCTCGTCGTCCGACAGCGGTTCGCCCAGGAAGCCCCGGGCCCGCTCGCGGCGGTGCTCCGGAAAACCGAGCTCCCCGGCGAGGAAGCGGCCGAACGCGCTCTCCATGGCCTCGCCCCAGAGCCGCAGGGCGTCCTCCTCGCTCTCCCGGGCGGTGAGCAGACCCTCGGCCGCCAGGTGCCGGAGCACACCGGTCCGGTCGGATCCCGTGTAGTCGAAGAGGGTGTCGTCGATGTCCCAGAGCACCGCACGGATCGCCATGCGGCCGACGCTACCGCGAGCGGGCGGCCGGCCGTACGGCCCGCGAGGGTGCGCGTTCCGTACGGTCCCGTGCGCGCCGCCGGGGTGAACCCCCGGCCCGGGGCTCAGGGGTTGCCGATCTCGACCGTCCACGCCCCCGTGCCGTCGTAGGCCTCGGGAACGGCGGTCAGCACCTGCCCGCCGGCCGGGTCCGCGACGGCGGCGTACATCGCGTGCGCGAAGGCCCAGTCCGCACCGGCGGACACCGCCTGCTCGACGGCCGTGGCCGCGGCGAAGTCGAGCGGCAGGAACTCCAGGCCGGGCAGCGCGCCGACATGCGCCGCGATACCCGGCAGTTCCAGCCCCGCGGCGACCAGGCAGAGAGCGGGAACGTGCGCCCGCTTCGCCGGATCGTCGACCTCGACCACGGCGATGCCCGCGAGCAACCGGTGCCCCTTGCACAGAGCGATGGCGGCGGTGTGGTCGAGGATGATCACCGCTGCCTCCCGACGCGGCCCTCCGCGATGGCGTTCCGCCACGCCTCGCCCTCGCTCAGATCCTCGTCGGTGAGCCCGACTCCCAGATGGGCCCGGAGGTAGGCGATGCCGCGGGCGGTGCGTTCGGTGCGCTCGGCCTCCGTCGGCGTCGTCTCGGCCAGGCGCTCGACCAAGGCGCGCGTGCTCAGCCCGCGCTCCTCCGCGAGCAGCCGCAGCCGGTCCCGGACTTCCTCGGAGATCTTTATCGTCGTGTCCGCCATGGCGCGAGAATACAACTGAATACACCCCTGACCGGCGGGTTACGGGATCACCTCGGCGCGGACCGTCTTGCCCGGGGCTCCCGGGCGGGGGACGACCTCCCAGCGGGCCGCCAGCCGGGAGACCAGCCACAGTCCGCGGCCGGACTCCGCCTCCGGGCCGGGCTCGGACACCTCGGTGGGCGGCAGGCGGTCGCCGCGCGCGTCGCTCACCTCGATCCGTACGCACTCCGGGCCGGCCGTGAGGACGAGCCGGAAGTCGCGGCCGGGGACGTGGCCGTGCCGGACGGCGTTGCCGGTGAGCTCGGCGGCGATCAGGGTCACGGCGTCGTTCAGCCGGGTGCCGTGCGGATACCCCCAGTCGTCCAGCCGCTGCGCCGCGAGCCGTCGCGCCAGGCGCGCGCCACGGGGCGTGGAGGTGAAGGACATGGCGAAGTGGTGTGAGGGTGTGGGGAATTCGGCGCCCGCTGCGTCGGGGACGCACTCGGACGAGGGAGATCGGGTGGTCATGCCCCCGAGCCTGGCCGGAGACACCTAGCGTCACCAGTGACGACACCCTCACACAGCGTGGCTGTCCAGCGGGGGCCGCCCGCTGTCGGGCACCGAAAGGGGACGCTGATGACACGGATTCCGGAGCAGGCCGGGGCGGGGCAGCGTGAGGACCCGGCCGATGAGCTGCTGCGGTCCTTCGGCCGCCAGTTCAAGATCTTCCGGGAGAAGGCCGGGCTCACCCAGGCCGAGGCGGGCCAGCGGCTGGGGTACGGAGAGGCGCTGATCGCGGCGGTGGAACAGGGCCGCCGGATCGCCCGGCCTGAGCTGATCGAGCTGGCGGACGAGGTACTGGACGCGGGCGGGGTGCTGCTCGCGAGGAAGAAGGAGGTGAGCCGGGCCCGGTATCCGGCGTTCTTCCGGGATGCGGCGCGGATCGAGGAGGAGGCCGTCGAGTTCCATCAGTACGCGCCTCTGGTTGTTCCGGGCATGCTCCAGACCGAGGACTACGCACGGACGATGTTCACTGTGCGTCGCCCTCGGCGCGCCGACGCGGAGATCGAGCAGATGGTGTTGGCTCGGCTGGCCCGTCATGCGCTCTTTGACCGCAAACCCGCACCCACGCTCAGTTTTGTGATCGAGGAAGCAGCGCTCCAGCGACCATTCGGCGGGGTGCAGGTGCTGCGGGGGCAACTGGAACAGCTGCTGCTTGTCGGGGACAACCCGAATGTCGAGATCCAGGTGATGCCGACCCGAGTGACCGATCACGCGGGTGTGGACGGCCCGTTCACCCTGATGACTCCGAAGAGCGAGGAGCAGGTGGGCTACCTGGAGAGCCAAGGCAGCGGACGGGTGATCACTGACCGGGAAACCGTACGCGGGTTCGCGGTGCGGTATGGAATCCTGCGGGCTCAGGCACTGTCCCCACGCGAATCCCTGTGCCACATCGAGAAGTTGCTGCAAGGAGAGCTATGAAGAACGAGCAGTCCATCGGCCGTCCGCTCGCCTGGTTCAAGAGCAGCTACAGCGGCGGAGCGGGCGGCGAGTGCGTCGAGATTGCCGCTGAGTGGGTCAAGAGCAGCTACAGCGGTGGCGCAGGCGGCAACTGTGTCGAGGTCGCCGCCGCGTGGGCCAAGAGCAGCCACAGTGGTGGCGAAGGCGGCGATTGCGTCGAGGTAGCCGCCGCCCCCGCCGCCGTGCACGTCCGGGACTCCAAGGACCCCGACGGCGGGGTTCTGTGCTTCGCCCCGGACGCCTGGTCGGCGTTTGTCGAGTACGCCCGGCACAGCAAGCCGTAATCCAGGGTGGATGCGAGAGGCCCGGAAGCCGTCGGCTTCCGGGCCTCTCGCGTGAGCGGCGGTGCGGTTACGCGGCGAGCTTCGCCAGGGCCGCGTCCACCCGGGCCAGGGTGCGCTCGCGCCCCAGGACCTCCAGGGACTCGAACAGCGGCAGGCCGACCGTACGGCCGGTGACCGCGACGCGGACCGGGGCCTGAGCCTTGCCGAGCTTGAGACCGTGCTCCTCACCTGCGGTGATGACGGCCTGCTTGAGCGCTTCGGCGTTCCAGTCGGCGTCGGCCAGCTTCTCCCGGGCGGTCTTCAGCAGGGCGTCGGCGCCCGGCTTCATGGCCTTGGTCCAGGACGCCTCGTCCTCGACGGGCTCGTCCAGGAAGAGGAAGTCGACGTTGGCCGTGATGTCGGAGAGGACGGTCAGCCGGGTCTGGGCCAGCGGGGCCAGCTCCCCGAAGGCCTTGGCGTCGAACGCCTCGGGCGCCCAGGGGGCGTGCGGGGCCTTCAGCCACGGCTCGCAGGCCGCGACGAAGTCCGCCACGTCCATCATCCGGATGTGGTCGGCGTTGATCGCCTCGGCCTTCTTGAGGTCGAAGCGGGCCGGGTTGGCGTTGACGCCGTCGATGTCGAAGGCGGCGACCATCTCGTCGATGGTGAAGACGTCCCGGTCGGCGGAGAGCGACCAGCCCAGCAGCGAGAGGTAGTTGAGCAGGCCGGCGGGGACGAAGCCGCGCTCGCGGTAGAGGTTGAGCGAGGCCTGCGGGTCACGCTTGGAGAGCTTCTTGTTGCCCTCCCCCATGACGTACGGCAGGTGGCCGAACGCGGGGGTGGTGCCGTTGCCGACGCCGATCCCGGCGAGGGCGCGGTAGAGGGCGATCTGCCGCGGGGTGGAGGACAGCAGGTCCTCGCCGCGCAGCACGTGGGTGATCTCCATCAGCGCGTCGTCGACCGGGTTGACCAGGGTGTAGAGCGGGGCGCCGTTGGCCCGGACGATGCCGAAGTCCGGCACGTTCTCCGGGGCGAAGGTGAGCTCGCCGCGGACCAGGTCGGTGAAGGTGACCGGCTCGTCGGGCATCCGGAAGCGGACGATCGGCTCGCGGCCCTCGCGCCGGTGGGCGTCGACCTGCTCGGCGGTCAGCTCGCGGCACGTCCCGTCGTAGCCGGACGCCTTGCCCGCGGCGCGCGCGGCCTCGCGGCGCTGCTCCAGCTCCTCGGTGGTGCAGTAGCACTCGTACGCGTGGCCGGCCTCCTGCAGGCGGCGGGCGACGTCCGCGTAGATGTCCATGCGCTGCGACTGGCGGTACGGCTCGTGGGGGCCGCCGGCCTCGGGGCCCTCGTCCCAGTCGAAGCCCAGCCAGCGCATCGCGTCGAGCAGCTGCTCGTAGGACTCCTCGGAGTCCCGGGCGGCGTCGGTGTCCTCGATGCGGAACACCAGGGTGCCGCCGTGGTGGCGGGCGAAGGCCCAGTTGAAGAGGGCGGTGCGGACCAGGCCCACGTGGGGGTTGCCGGTCGGCGAGGGACAGAAACGTACGCGTACGGGTGCGCTAGCCACGCTTGATCACCTTGTTGGTGAGAGTGCCGATGCCTTCGATGGTGACGGCGACCTCGTCGCCGACGTTGAGCGGGCCGACCCCTGCCGGGGTGCCCGTGAGGATGACGTCGCCGGGGAGCAGCGTCATCGCCTCGGTGATGTGGACGATCAGGTCCGCGATCGAGTGGACCATGTCGCCGGTGCGTCCGAGCTGGCGCTGTTCGCCGTTGACGGTGCACATGATGCCGAGGTCGGACGGGTCGAGCTCGGTCTCCACCCAGGGGCCGAGCGGGCAGGAGCCGTCGAAGCCCTTGGCCCGTGCCCACTGGTCCTCGCGCCGCTGGACGTCACGGGCGGTGAGGTCGTTGGCGCAGGTGTAGCCGAGGACGACGTCCTGCACGCGCTCGCGCGGGACCTCGCGGCACATCCGGCCGATGACCACGGCGAGCTCCGCCTCGTGGTGCAGTTCGGCGGAGAACGACGGGTACGGGACGGGGTCGCCGGGGCCGGTCACCGCGGTGGACGGCTTGAAGAAGGCGACCGGTACCTCGGGGACCTCGTGGCCCAGTTCGGCGGCGTGCTCGGCGTAGTTGCGGCCGATCCCGATGACCTTGTTGGGGAGGACGGGCGGCAGCAGCCGGACCTTGTTCAGCGGGATCCGCTGCCCCGAGCGCTCGAACTCGGCGAAGGGGTGGCCTTTGATGATGTCGAGAACGGGACCCTCCGCGTCGGAGGGATCCCCTTCCACGACGCCGAAGGCGACGTTGCCGTCGATGGAGAACCTGGCGATGCGCACGGGAAGCCGCTGCCCCTCACTGATCACTGCTGGAGACTGACACTCCAGGCTATCGCGGGGTGCCGCGGCGGCCGGTGCGGCGCCCGAAGGGAACCGGGCCCGGCGCTCCGTGCCGGGGCTCGCGCCCGCCCGGGTGCGCGCCGGGAGGGGTCAGCACTGCGGGGCGTCCATCAGGACGGTGCGCCGCGGGTTCGCGGTCACGGCGGGCAGCTCGGTGGGTACCTGCTCATCGGCGGCGACAGAGTCGACCGTGCGCAGCTCCCCGGCGTCGTCGAGGTGGGCCAGGGTAGTGCGGCGCGGGTTGGCTATGTTGCGGAACAGCATCGTGGTCTTCACCGGGTTCTGCCTCGCCTTGTCATTCGTCGTTCGGCGTTTCGGACTTCTCTGTAAAGCGTCAGGCTAGACGCGCGTTTCCCAGGAGATTCGAAGAAGAAGCCAGGAGGGGCGTGTGAGTTTGCTCACGAACTCGCCGTCAAATGAGGCATAACGGTCAGTCATCCGTGCGCCCTGAAACGGACATTGCGCCACCGAAGCGAATGTTCCGCTCTTGATTACCGGTACGTAAACACCCGCCCCACGTGCGCGACTCGTCCGGAGAAGTCCGTTATCACCAACATGAGTTTCTACGTCCGGTAGTGCGGTCCGCACATAGCGTCACCCGCGTCACAGCCGGACCCGCCGCCCTTGTTGGAGATCCGCCACTGTGCTGGAATTCCACGGACCGCCGGGGCCAATGTCCCCATGACTCGACACCGCTCCGCCGCTCGCGCGGCGAGGGCGCCTGGTCCAGAGGTTGCGACGCTAGTGCAGGGACGTTTCAAGAGGGATGGCAGCGCTGCGGCGGAATCCGAGCCGCGCGGTGGAACCGACCGTGGCTCCTCGCCTCAGCGCGCCCAGGGCACCGGAACCGGTCCGGACGGCCCGGGCTCCGATCGCGCCACGCGCCCGAGTGCGCTGAGCGGTGGAGAGGCCCCCGACACGCCGGATGTGACCATGCCGTCCGGCCCGGGCTCCCGCGTCGCGCTGCGCAACTGGCGCATCTCCACGCGCCTGGTCGCCCTGCTGACCCTCCCCGTGGTCGCGGCGACCACGCTGGGCGCGCTGCGGATCAACACCTCGATGGACAACCTCCAGCAGCTCGAGAACATGAAGCTGCTGACGGACATGACCAAGCAGGCGACCGAGCTGGCCTCGGCGCTCCAGGAGGAGCGCGACCACTCGGCCGGACCGCTGGTCAGCGGCGACGACAAGAACGACGACGTCGTCTACCCGCGGATCAAGACCGACCGGGCGAAGCAGGCGTTCCGCGAGGCGACCCAGGAGATCGAGGCCTCGAACTCCGAGGAACTGGTCGGCGTCAACTCCTCGCTGGTCAACATCCTCAAGCAGCTCGAGAAGATCAAGACGATCCGCGCGACCGCGTACGACGACGAGAACTACATCGCGCAGACCGTCAGCAACTACAACGAGCTCATCACCTCGCTGCTCTCGCTCTCCCAGGACATGGCGCAGGCGACCAGCAACAGCGAGATGATCCGCAGCACCCGTGCGCTGGCCGCGTTCTCGCTGGCCAAGGAGTACGCCTCCATGCAGCGCGCGGTGATCAGCGCGGGTCTGGCGCACGAGCCGAAGCCGAAGCTGTCCCCGAACGACCGGCTGTACGGCCAGTCCTCGCAGCAGAGCGAGGAGTCCTCGCTCGCACAGTTCATCCAGGTCTACTCCGGTGAGTCCAGCTCCCAGGAGCTGCTCCAGGCGCTGGAGGACGGCGGCAACTCCGAGATCATCCTGGCGGACACCTACGCCGGGCGGGTCCTGAAGACCAACGGCGCGATATCCGCCGAGAAGCGGTCGTACAAGGACTGGTACGACCAGGACACCACCAAGATCGACGAGATGTCCCGGATCGAGCAGACGCTGCTCTCCGAGATGGAGGGCAAGGCCCGCGAGCTGCGCTCCGAGACGCAGCAGGAAGCCATCATCAACGGTGCGCTGATCCTGCTGGTCCTCGGTGTCTCGCTGGTCGGCGCGTTCGTCGTGGCGCGCTCCATGGTGCGCTCGCTCCGCCGGCTCCAGGACACCGCGCAGGACGTCTCGCAGAAGCGGCTGCCGGAGCTCGTCAAGCAGCTCTCCGAGTCCGACCCGCAGGACGTGGACACCTCCGTCGAGTCGGTCGGTGTGCACAGCCGGGACGAGATCGGCCAGGTGGCCGCGGCCTTCGACGACGTGCACCGCGAGGCCGTCCGCCTCGCCGCCGAGCAGGCGCTGCTGCGGGGCAACGTCAACGCGATGTTCACCAACCTCTCGCGCCGCAGCCAGGGCCTCATCCAGCGTCAGCTCTCGCTCATCTCCGAGCTGGAGAGCCGCGAGGCCGACCCGGACCAGCTGTCCTCGCTGTTCAAGCTGGACCACCTCGCGACCCGTATGCGCCGGAACGGCGAGAACCTCCTCGTCCTCGCGGGCGAGGAGCCGGGCCGCCGGTGGACCCGCCCGGTCCCGCTGGTCGACGTGCTGCGTGCCGCGGCCTCCGAGGTGGAGCAGTACGAGCGGATCGAACTGAGCTCGGTCCCGACCACCGAGGTCGCGGGCCGGGTCGTCAACGACCTCGTGCACCTGCTCGCCGAGCTGCTGGAGAACGCCACCTCGTTCTCCTCGCCGCAGACCAAGGTCAAGGTGACCGGTCACGCCCTGCCCGACGGGCGGGTGCTGGTCGAGATCCACGACACCGGTATCGGCCTCTCCCCCGAGGACCTCTCGGCGATCAACGAGCGGCTGGCCAGCCCGCCGACCGTGGACGTCTCGGTGTCCCGCCGGATGGGTCTGTTCGTGGTCGGCCGGCTGTCCCTGCGGCACGGCATCCGAATCCAGCTGCGGCCGTCGGACTCCGGCGGTACGACCGCGCTGGTCATGCTTCCCGTGGACGTCGCCCAGGGCGGCGCCAAGGGCAACAAGCCGCCGGCCCCCGTCGGGGGTTCGGGCGGCACCAACAACTCCGGTCAGGGCAGCAGCCGGCTCGCCGGTATGCAGCCGCGCGGCCAGGTCTCGGGCGGTCCCCGTCCGGCGCTCCCGGCGCGCGACGGCGGCCAGGGCGGGCCGGCGGGCCCCGGCGGGCAGGGCGGCCGTCCCGGCGGCGGTGCCCCGAACCGTCCGGGCGCGGGTGCCCCCGCGGGCCCCGGCGGCCAGGGCCGCCCCGGCAACGACGGTCCGGGCTTCGACCCGGCGGGCCGTCCGGGCGGCGGCAGCGGCATGGCCGGCGCGTTCGGCTCCGCGGGCCGCTCCGGCGCCCCCGCGGGTGCGGGCAGCGCCCCGGGCCGCGGTCCCGGTGACTCCGGGCGCCCGGGCAACGGGTACGCCGCCGAGAACCGCCAGGAAGCCCCGCCCCGCGGCAACGCCCCGGCCCAGCGGGAGACTCAGCAGGACGGGCGCCGTCCGGCGCTGCCGCCGCACGGCGGGGACGCCGGCCCGACGGTCGCGCCGCCGTCCGGTGCGCCCGTGCAGGGCCGTGGCCCGGCCTCCGGCCCGCAGGGCGAACGCCCGCAGCTGCCGCCGCGCGGACCGGCCGCCGAACTGCCGGGAGGCTCCCCGGCGGGCGCCGGGTCCCGGGGCGGGCAGCAGCCCGGAACCAACTGGGAGGCGCGCCGCGCCGCCGGTGCCTCGGCCGACGACTGGCCGACCGCGGCTCCCCAGGACGCCGCGGAGACCCCGCGGGGACACGAAGAGACGGCGTCCACCGGGCAGTTCCAGCGCCCGGCGCCGGCGGCGCCACAACAGCAGCAGCGGCCGCAGCAGCCGCAGGAGACCGGCCAGTACGCGCTCCCGTCGTCCGAGCTGGACGCGCCGCTGTCGCCCGCCGGTCCCGGCGACGGCCGCACGCCGCTCTTCGACACCCTGGAGTCGGACTGGTTCCGCGGCCCCGGCGGCGAGCAGCCCGGTGTGCCCGCCGCACCGCCCGCCGCACCGCCCGTTCCGCAGGGCCGGCCCGCCTCGGCGGTGCCGCCGGCGCGCAACGAGCCCGCCCGCGGGGACAGTGGCCGGAGCGATTCCGGCCGCGGTGACAGCGGCAGCGGAGCCTGGCGCGTGTCGCCCAACGACGAGCTCGGCAAGCAGGCCGAGCGGGTCCGCCAGCCGGCGGCCGGCGGGGTCACCACCTCCGGGCTGCCGCGCCGGGTACCGCGGGCGAACCTGGTCGCGGGCACCGCCACGCAGTCGCAGCCGGAACGCAGCGGTCCGCAGGTCTCGCGTGCGCCCGACGACGTGCGCGGCCGACTGACCAACCTCCGACGGGGCATCCAGCAGGGCCGTCAGGCCGGTACGACCACCGGTCAGGACACCCGTGGCAGTAACAATCAAGGCTTCGGCCCCACTTACCAGCAGGAGCGTTAGTTGAGTCCGATGAGCCAGGCGGCGCAAAATCTGAACTGGTTGATCACCAACTTCGTGGACAACACCCCGGGGGTGTCCCACACGGTGGTGGTCTCCGCCGACGGACTCCTTCTGGCGATGTCCGAAGGCTTTCCGCGTGACCGTGCCGACCAGTTGGCGGCGGTGGCCTCGGGGCTGACGTCACTGACCGCGGGAGCCTCGCGTATCTTCGAAGGTGGCTCGGTCAATCAGACAGTGGTGGAGATGGAGCGGGGGTTCCTCTTCATCATGTCCGTTTCCGACGGTTCCTCGCTTGCCGTGCTCGCACACCCCGAGTGCGACATCGGCCTGGTGGGCTACGAGATGGCTCTCCTGGTCGACCGGGCGGGCAGCGTCCTCACCCCGGATCTGCGCGCGGAGCTGCAGGGCAGCCTGCTGAACTGACCGAACCGACCCATCGATACAAGCTCGTACGCATGACCAACGTCCGGCCGATCGCCCTCCCCCCACCGGCCCGCCAGACGACACCTGTTGTCCAGCCCGGAGGAATCGATTCATGACCCCGCCCCACTCGCCCGGCCCGTACGGTGCCTCGCACGAGGCGTCGTACGGGGGTGAAGGCGATCAGCCGCTGGTGCGGCCGTACGCCATGACCGGCGGCCGGACCCGTCCGCGCTACCAGCTGGCCATCGAGGCGCTGGTCAGCACCACGGCTGATCCCGCCCACCTGGGCGGGCTGCTCCCCGAGCACCAGCGGATCTGCCATCTGTGCCGCGAGGTCAAGTCCGTGGCCGAGGTCTCCGCGCTGCTGGCGATACCGCTGGGCGTGGCGCGCATCCTCGTCGCCGACCTGGCGGAGGCCGGCATGGTGGCGATCCACCAGCCGGGCGGCAGCGACGAGGCCGGCGGCACGCCGGATGTGACACTGCTCGAAAGGGTGCTCAGTGGACTTCGCAAGCTCTAGCGGTGCAGCCCGCTCCACCACCTCCGCGAAGATCGTGGTGGCGGGCGGCTTCGGCGTGGGCAAGACCACGTTCGTCGGCGCGGTCTCGGAGATCAACCCGCTCCGTACCGAAGCGGTGATGACCTCCGCGTCCGCGGGTATCGACGATCTGAGCCACGTCCAGGACAAGACCACCACCACGGTGGCGATGGACTTCGGCCGTATCACCCTGGACCAGGACCTGATCCTGTACCTCTTCGGTACTCCGGGTCAGGACCGCTTCTGGTTCATGTGGGACGACCTCGTCCGCGGCGCCATCGGCGCCGTCGTCCTCGTCGACACCCGCCGCCTCGCCGACTGCTTCCCCGCCGTCGACTACTTCGAGAACTCGGGCCTTCCCTTCGTCATCGCCCTCAACGGCTTCGACGGACACCAGCCCTACGCTCCCGAGGAAGTCCGGGAAGCCCTCCAGATCGGCCCCGACGCGCCCATCATCACCACCGACGCCCGCCACCGCGCGGACGCCAAGAGCGCGCTCATCACCCTCGTCGAGCACGCCCTCATGGCACGGCTCAAGTAGGTAACGAGGAGCGGAAGTTGAACCATCGGCGGGCTGTGTCCTATGACACGGCCCGCTGCTGTGTTCATAACGTTTCGACAGAGAATTGGCTGCGCATCGGCACCCGACGCATTCAGCTGGCTTCGCTGTGCGCACAATCACCCTGCTATTTGCCGGACCTCGCGCTTAATGCCCCATTTATCTCGGGCTTACCGCCCCCGGAACGACCGTCGCCCGGTGTTTGGTGAGCACGCCCCTGACGTGCTGCAATTCATGAACTGCCGAGTAGTTACGGCCCAGAAGATAAACGGCACACCGTAGGTGCCGACGCCGAGAGGTTGTTGGTCGAGTGAGGCGAAGCAAGCCTGGCCCCGCGCAGCAAACGCGAGGCAACTTCACCCCGCCGCCGCGGGCAGCGGCGTCGCCCGCCGATACGCCCGAACCCGCTCCCGCGAGCGGCGGCCGGCTGTCGCCGCGGAACTGGCGCGTGCCCACCCGGCTGAATGCGATTCTGCTGATCCCGGTGCTCGTCGGACTCGTCTTCGGCGGGCTCCAGGTCAACAACTCCATTCAGACCTGGCGCGAGGCCCAGGACGCGGAGCGCACCGCCCTGCTGGTGCGGGCCGCCGCCGCCTACGGTCAGGCGCTCATCGACGAGCGCGACCGGACCGCCGTCCCGCTGCTCAACGGGGACCGCAACAGCAAGGTGGTCACCGACGCGCGGGCGCGCACCGACGCCGCGAAGGAAGAGTTCGACGCGCGGGTCGAGGACATGCCCGACAAGCCGGGCCTGCAGCGCCGGCTGAAGATCTTCCAGGAGAGCGAGGGCAAGCTGGGGCAGCTCCGTCAGGGTGCCTACACCTCCGCGCTGCCCGGTGTGAAGACCGAAGAGGGCTACGTCCAGGTCCAGCACCCGCTGATGGAGTTCGCCAACGAGCTCGGCCTCGGCACCGGCAACATCACCAGCTACGGCCGTACGGTCTACGCGATCTCGCTGGCCAAGGCCGCCGAGTCGCTGCAGCGCTCCATCGGCATGCACCTGCTGGTCAAGTCGGGCCCGAGCGCCCAGAGCCGCAGCGCCCAGGTCACCGCCTTCACCTCCTACGCGTACCTGGAGAACATCGCCCTCGGCGAGTACGTCTCCGGTGGCACGGCCGAGGACCAGGAGCGGCTGAAGGACTCCCTCAAGGCCGCCCAGGCCAAGGGCCGCCAGCAGGTCGCCGCCGCCAAGCAGCAGGCGGACGCCGCGGGTGTGCCGTTCGTGACCCCGCCGCCGATGAAGGACATGGTCACCTCCATCGGCCAGTTCAGCGGCCCGGAGGCGCTGAAGCAGAAGGGCATCACCCCGAAGACCTGGTTCGCCACCGCGACCGGCAAGTTCGACGCCTACCGCTCGATCGAGAAGGACCTCGTCGACAGGGCCGTGGACGAGGCCGCGCAGATCTCCGAGGACGCCCAGCAGGACGCGATCGTCAACGGCGCCATCGTGGTGATCGCCCTCCTCGCCGCGTTCATCATCGCCGGGATGATGGCCCGCTCGATGAGCAACAGCATGCGCCAGCTGCGCACCGCGGCCTTCGACGTCGCCGAGCAGCGCCTGCCGATGCTGGTCGACCAGCTCTCCCGGACCGACCCGGGCCGGGTGGACACCCGTGTCCATCCCATCCCGATCACCAGCCAGGACGAGATCGGCGAGGTCGCCCGGGCCTTCGACCAGGTGCACCGCGAGGCCGTCCGGCTCGCCGCCGAGCAGGCCCTGCTGCGGGGCAACGTCAACGCGATCTTCACCAACCTCTCCAGCCGGAACCAGGGCCTCATCGAGCGGCAGCTCACCCTGATCACCGACCTGGAGAACAACGAGGCCGACCCGGACCAGCTGGAGAACCTCTTCAAGCTGGACCACCTGGCGACCCGTATGCGCCGGAACGGCGAGAACCTCCTCATCCTCGCGGGCGAGGAGCCGGGCCACCGCTGGAACCAGCCGGTGCCCCTGGTGGACGTCCTGCGGGCCGCCGCGTCCGAGGTGGAGAACTACGAGCGCATCCAGCTCACCGGGGTCCCGGAGAGCGAGATCCACGGCACCGCCGTCACCGACCTCGTGCACCTGCTGTCCGAGCTGCTGGAGAACGCCACGTCGTTCTCCTCGCCGCAGACGAAGGTCAAGGTCACCGCGACCCGGCTGCCCGACGGCCGCGTCATGATCGAGATCCACGACAAGGGCATCGGCCTGACCGCCGAGGACTTCGCGGACATCAACCACAAGCTGGCCAACCCGCCGACCGTGGACGCCGCGATCTCCCAGCGCATGGGCCTGTTCGTGGTCGGCCGGCTGGCCGACCGGCACGGCATCCGCGTCCAGCTCCGCCCCTCGGGCGAGCAGGCCGGGACCACCTCGCTGGTCATGCTCCCGGACGCCATCACCCACGGCGGTGGCGGCGACCAGCAGCCCGAGAGCGACTTCACGGTCTCCCGGATCGTGCCGGAGCAGGAGCAGTCCTACGACCAGGGCCCCGCTCCGATGCGCACCGCGGCGGAGCTCGGCTTCGACGAGTCCCGCTACGGCGACGTGCCGGACGACATCCGTGAACTGGACCCGATGGGCCGCTCGCTGGCGCGCGAGGAGCGCAAGGCGCAGCTGGAGAACCGGACCGACGACCGTCCGCTGTTCCGCGACGAGAACGAGCAGACCGGTTACCACGAGCAGCCCTCGTACCCCGAGCGGAACGGCTACGGGCAGCAGCAGGGCCACAACACCGCGGAGTTCCCGCAGGCGGCTTATCCGGAATCCGGCTACGAGCAGCACGGCTACTCGGAGCCCGGCTACCAGGAGGCGGCCTACAGCGAGCCCGAGGCCACCGGCGGCGCCGCGTACTCGCAGTACGAAGGCCAGACGCAGCAGAACGAGTGGGACGGGTCCGCTTCGTACGAGAGCCGTTACCAGCCGGATTACGGAGCGGAATCGGAATCTCGCGGCAGTGCCGCCGGGGCGCCGGACCGCGTAGGCTTCGAACGGCCGGGACCCTCCCCGAGCGGCACCCACTCCATGACCGGCGCCGGCCTTCCGCGCCGTGACCGGGGCGGGCAGCAGCCCGAGGAGCCGGAGCGGACCCAGTCGGTCCCTCAGGTCCCCCAGGAGAACGGCACGGACTGGCGGTCGGCCAACGACGACCGCTGGCAGCGCGCCGAGAAGCTCCGGGAGCCGAAGGCCGGTGGAGTCACTTCCTCCGGACTTCCCCGGCGGGTGCCCAAGGCCAATCTGGTCGAGGGCACCGCAGAGCAGACCCCGCAGGGCGGCCCTCAGGTCTCCCGCGCCCCGGAGGACATCCGCGGCAGGTTGAGCAACCTGCGGCGGGGTGTCCAGCAGGGGCGCAACGCAGGGACGGACACCAACGGCCAGGGCTTCGGCCCCGGCGGCAGCACCTACGATCAGGAGCGTTAGTGTGAGCCCGATGAGCCAGGCGGCGCAGAACCTGAACTGGTTGATCACCAACTTCGTGGACAACACCCCGGGTGTGTCCCACACCGTGGTGGTCTCCGCCGACGGACTCCTTCTCGCGATGTCCGAAGGGTTCCCGCGCGACCGCGCCGATCAGCTTGCGGCCGTGGCCTCCGGCCTGACCTCGCTGACGGCCGGCGCCTCCCGTATCTTCGAGGGCGGATCGGTCAACCAGACCGTCGTCGAGATGGAACGCGGCTTCCTTTTCATCATGTCCGTCTCGGACGGTTCCTCGCTGGCCGTACTCGCCCACCCCGAGTGCGACATCGGCCTCGTGGGCTACGAGATGGCCCTCCTGGTCGACCGAGCGGGCAGCGTCCTCACCCCGGATCTGCGCGCGGAACTCCAGGGCAGCCTTCTCAACTAACGAAGAGGCAGTGCGTTTCGCGCCACCGCGCCATAGGGTGCGGTGGCGCGGCCCCTCAGCGGGGATCGGCAGACCGGCAGTTGGAGGAGGACACGTGGCAACACCCCCGAGCGGTTACCCGTATGGCGGTGGGCAGCAGCCACCGCACGGTGAGGACCACAACCGCTTCAACTTCCCCTCCACGCCCAGCCGCCACTCCCCGCACCCGCAGCAGCCGTACGACCAGCCGCAGGCACCGCGCATCCAGCCGGTGCAGCCGCAGCGCCAGCGGCCGCAGGCGTCCCCCGCCGGCGGCAGTTCCAATCCGCTGGTGCGGCCGTACGCCATGACCGGGGGCCGGACCCGCCCGCGCTACCAGCTCGCCATCGAGGCACTGGTGCACACCACGGCGGGACCGGCCCAGCTGCAGGGGCAGTTGCCCGAGCACCAGCGCATCTGCCACCTCTGCCGGGAGATCAAGTCGGTCGCTGAGATCTCCGCCCTGCTCACCATTCCCCTCGGCGTCGCCCGAATCCTCGTCGCCGACTTGGCCGAGGCCGGACTCGTCGCCATTCACCAGCCCGGCGGCGACGAGTCCGCCGGCGGCCAGCCAGATGTGACACTGCTCGAAAGGGTGCTCAGTGGACTTCGGAAGCTCTAGCGGTGCAGCCCGCTCCACCACCTCCGCGAAGATCGTGGTGGCGGGCGGCTTCGGCGTGGGCAAGACCACGTTCGTCGGCGCGGTCTCGGAGATCAACCCGCTGCGTACCGAAGCCGTGATGACCTCCGCGTCGGCGGGGATCGACGACCTCACGCACGCGCCGGACAAGACGACGACGACCGTGGCGATGGACTTCGGCCGTATCACCCTGGACCAGGACCTGATCCTGTACCTCTTCGGTACCCCCGGTCAGGACCGCTTCTGGTTCATGTGGGACGACCTCGTCCGCGGCGCCATCGGCGCCGTCGTCCTCGTCGACACCCGCCGCCTCGCCGACTGCTTCCCCGCCGTCGACTACTTCGAGAACTCGGGGCTCCCCTTCGTCATCGCCCTCAACGGCTTCGACGGACACCAGCCCTACACCCCCGAAGAGGTCCGGGAAGCCCTCCAGATCGGCCCCGACGCGCCCATCATCACCACCGACGCCCGCCACCGCGCGGACGCCAAGAGCGCGCTCATCACCCTCGTCGAGCACGCCCTCATGGCACGGCTCCGGTAAGCACGGAACGACGACACGAAGAAGTCCCCGCCCTCCTCGGAGGGCGGGGACTTCTTCGTGGTGGGTGCGGGCCGCCGCGCCGGGCGGGGGCCCGGGGCGGGTCAGCCCTGCCAGCTGTGCGGCGCCCGGAAGCCCGGGGTGCGCTCCAGCCGGCGCCAGCCGGCGGTGCTGCGGCGGGGACGGGCCCCGGCCAGGTGGTGGTCGGCGCCCGCGGCGGCCCGGGCGAGCAGCACCGCGGTCAGCGCGGCGAGCTCCTCCGGCTCGGCGTGCCCCTTCTCGACGCGGACGAGGTGGTGATCGATGCTCATGTCGGTCTCCGTCACTGCGGGGGGTTGCCGTGCTTGCGGGACGGCAGGTCGGCGTGCTTGGTGCGCAGCATGGCCAGCGAGCTGATCAGCACGTGGCGGGTGTCGGCGGGGTCGATGACGTCGTCGACGAGCCCGCGCTCGGCCGCGTAGTACGGGTGCATCAGCTCGGCCTTGTACTCCTTGACCATGCGCACCCGCATGGCCTCGGGGTCGTCGGCCTCGGCGATCTGCTTGCGGAAGATGACGTTGGCGGCGCCCTCGGCGCCCATCACGGCGATCTCGTTGGTCGGCCAGGCGTAGGTGAGGTCGGCGCCGATGGACTGGGAGTCCATGACGATGTAGGCGCCGCCGTAGGCCTTGCGCAGGACGACGGAGATCCGGGGCACGGTGGCGTTGCAGTAGGCGTAGAGCAGCTTCGCGCCGTGCCGGATGATGCCGCCGTGCTCCTGGCCGACGCCGGGCAGGAAGCCGGGGACGTCGAGCAGGGTGACGATCGGGATGTTGAAGGCGTCGCACATCTGGACGAAGCGGGCGGCCTTCTCGGACGCCTCGATGTCCAGCACGCCGGCCAGCGACTGCGGCTGGTTGGCGACGATGCCGACCACCTGTCCGTCGAGCCGGGCCAGCGCACAGATGATGTTGGTGGCCCAGCGCTCGTGGACCTCCAGGAGGTCGCCGTCGTCGACGAGTTCCTCGATGACCTTGCGCATGTCGTACGGCCGGTTGCCGTCCGCCGGGACCAGGTCCAGCAGCGCCTCGCCGCGCCGGTCGGCCGGGTCCTCGGCGGTGTGCGTCGGGGGGTTCTCCCGGTTGTTCTGCGGGAGCAGCGTGAGGAGGTAGCGGACCTCGGCGAGGCAGGTCTCCTCGTCGTCGTACGCGAAGTGGCAGACACCGGAGGTCTCGGCGTGCACGTCCGCGCCGCCGAGGCCGTTCTGGGTGATCTCCTCACCGGTCACCGCGCGGACGACGTCCGGGCCGGTGATGAACATCTGCGAGGTGTCCCGGACCATGAACACGAAGTCGGTGAGGGCCGGGGAGTAGGCCGCGCCGCCGGCGCAGGGGCCGAGCATCACCGAGATCTGCGGGATGACGCCGGAGGCCCTGGTGTTGCGCTGGAAGATCCCGCCGTAGCCGGCGAGGGCGGAGACGCCCTCCTGGATGCGGGCGCCGGCGCCGTCGTTCAGCGACACCAGCGGCGCACCCGCGGAGATGGCCATGTCCATGATCTTGTGGATCTTGGTGGCGTGGGCCTCGCCCAGCGCGCCGCCGAAGATCCGGAAGTCGTGGGCGTAGACGAAGACCGTCCGCCCCTCGACCGTGCCCCACCCGGTGACGACACCGTCGGTGTAGGGCTTCTTCGCCTCCAGCCCGAAGCCGGTCGCGCGGTGCCGCCGCAGGGGCTCCACCTCGCGGAACGACCCCTCGTCGAGGAGGAGGTCGATACGCTCGCGCGCGGTCAGCTTGCCCTTGGCCTTCTGGGCCTCGGTCGCCCGGTCACTGGGCCCGCGGTGGGCCTGCTCACGGATCGCGCGGAGCTCGGCCACCCGCCCACGGGTATCGCTCGCCCCACTGGGCGTCTCGTCGAGAAGGGTCATGTATCGACCCTACGAACAGGTCCCCCGAAAACGGGCCGTCGACTTCGTACAGTGTCCCGCCGGTTTTCCTGGAACCCTTGGACAGAACCACCACCTGAACGCCCCACTATTCACGACTGGGGGCGGTCCGGGCTGTGAGGATCCCACAACTGTGCGCCCGCGTGCCCCCGGCGTTCACCCGAGGGCGACCGTACAGCCATACGTGTGACCCGCGGTACCGGCCGCCACCCGCAACCGCAGGGACCGCCCGGTGGCCAGCACCTCGACGCCGGGGTCACGGGCGGTGACCCGGCGGACCGGCCGCGCCCAGCACAGCTGAAGCGGGACCCCGGTCCGCGCGGGGTCGGCGATCCGGACCTCGGCGTTCGGTCCGCGGCGGCGTACCAGGACCGCGGCCGGCCCGGAGACGGTGAGCGCTCCGGCCGAGCCGCCCGTCCAGAAGGTGACCGCGGTCAGGCCGAGCGAGGGCACGGCGACGCCCTGGCACCGGGAGGTGTTGGCGAGGACGGTCAGCCAGTGCCGGTCGGCGGCGCGGGCGGCGACGGCCCGCGCACTCGCGCCGGGCATCAGCAGATACGCGTAGCGGGCGCCCTCGGGGTCGGTGCCGTGGTCGTGCCAGAGGGTGAGCCAGCGGCGGGTGAGCGGGTCGGGCGAGCTGCCGGTGTTGATGTCGTGCCAGGAGCCGGTGCGCTCCTCGCGCAGGGCGTCGAGCCGGGCGCCGCCGGGGAAGACATAGCCGCCGTGGCCGGCGAGATGGGCCCAGTGGGCGCGGCGGAACGTCCGCCGCCAGCCGGGGGCGGACGGCTGGATCCCGCCGTCGACGATGAGCGCCTCAGTACCCCGCTCCCCCAGGTTGCGGTTGTCCACCACGGTCTCCACGCGGGCGCCGTCCCGGGCGGTGATCCCGGCGCCGAGGCAGATGACGGCGTCGTCGGCGCAGAACCAGGACTTCCGGGCGTCGAGAGTGCTCGCCAGGCCCTTCAGATGCTGGCCGACGGCCGCGAACTCGCCGTCGCTCACGCCGCCGACCCACCGGGCGTCGGGCCTGGGCTCGCCCCAGCCGCCGCCCTCGTTGTCGGCGAGGCGCTTGGCGGACACGGTGGTGCCGGGCAGCCGGTACCAGTCGACGGTCGGCCAGAAGCAGTCGGTGTACTGGCCTCCGCCGCCCTCCGCCCACCACAGGAGCATCCCGGAGCCGGTGTGCCAGCCGCGGGGGTTCTCGCCGTTGCCGTTCTCGTAGTGGGCGATGCGCGCCGACGCCATCGACAGGTTGGCGGCCCAGCCGGGGCGCCGGTGGACGGCCCGGTCCATCGCGGGGAAGAGCCGGTGGCCGACGGGCTCGGGGGCGAGGGGCCCGGGGGCCTTTGCGACCGCGGCCAGCCGGGCCAGGTCCGCCACGTCGAACTGCGGGTCGGTGAGGACGGGACTGGTGATGTCCCGGGCGATCCAGCCGCGGACCATGGCGTGCCAGCGGTCCCGCTCTCCGTCGGAGGCGGCCCCGGCGAGCAGCGTGATCGCGGCGACGAGCTGGTGGCCGTGGTAGTGGTCGCTGCGCATGACGCGGCGCTCGTCCGCCAGCAGCACGCCCCGGCTGATGGCGCGCCCGCTGACGCTGTCCATCACCAGGCCGTCCAGCAGGAACGGGGCGAAGGCCCGCTCAACGCTGTCGAGGACGATCTGCCGCCGGGGGTCGGTGACCTCCCAGGCCGACCCGGCGAGCAGGGTGAGGAGCCGGCCGATCCCGTCCAGCAGGACATGGCCGTAGGTTCCGGTGTAGGCGACCCAGCTGTGCTGGATGAAGGAGCCGTCGGCGTAGAGGCCGTCGCCGCTGGTGACGTACGGGAGGACGGGCGAGAGGGCGTCCCGGGCCAGCGCCAGCTTGGCGGGGGCCCGGCCGAGGAGGCCGCGGAGCGCGACGACGCGGCACAGGTCGACCCGGTTGGCGCCGGTGCTGGTGCCGGTGTAGTCGCCGAGCGCGGAGTCCGGGACGAAGTGGTCGACGGCGGCCAGGTACGCCGAGCGCCGGGCCGGGTCGAGCCGGTCGTCCAGCACCGCCAGGGTGTCGAGGAGCAGCCGGGGGCTGCCGATCCGCCACTCCCACCAGTTGCCGTAGGGCGTGGTGGCGGGGTGGTAGATCCGGGCGTCGAGGTGGTCCAGGCCTCGGACGACATCGGCGGCGAGGCCGGCGTCCCCGGTGAGGCCGGTGCCGGGCTGGGCCCAGGCCCGCGCCATGGTGGCGAGCCGCTGGTAGCTGCGGGTGAGGCCGGCGGGCGGATCGAAGGGGCAGTCGGGCCACAGGGACCGCTCGTCCGGCCGCATGCCCGACCGGAAGGTGCGGGCGAGGGCGCCGGTCTCCCGCAGCCGGGAGGCGTACGGCTCGGCGGCCGGGTCGTAGCCGGTGCCCAGCAGGAGGGTGAGCCAGCGCTGCCGGAGCGCGGCGAACGGGTCGTCGAGGGGCAGGCCGTCGGGGAGCGGGGCCGCGGCGGCCCGGCCCGGCTCGGCGACCGCCCAGGTGAGCGCGGTGGCGCCGAGGGCGGCGAGGAGGCTGCGGCGGGACCGGTCGGGCGGCAGGGGCACGGCGAGTCCTTCCGTCGGGGCGCCCGGCGCGGGGCGGTCGCGGTCGTGCGGCCACCGCTCGCCGGTCCGGGCCTCGTCCGGCACCTCCCGCCTGGGCGGTGGTGTCCGGTCGCGAAGTGCCATGTCTCGGACCAGGCCTAGCACTCGGGGCATAAGGCGGCAATGCGCATGACACTCCGGAGCGGCGCGGCCGGGGGGCGCACGGAAGGATCCCCGCATGAAGGTTGAACTTTGAACAACATGGGTCTACAGTCCATCTCGTTGAAGGTTAAACAAACTCGCTTCGAGGAGGAGCCATGGCTCTGTTCAACCGCAAGCAGAACACCCGTACCGCCACCGCAGCCGCCGTGCTCGAGGCGGACCCCGCCCTGGCCGCGCTGACCGGCGACTACACCGTCGACCCCGCGCACAGCACCATCGGCTTCACGGTCCGGCACGCCATGGTCACCAACGTCCGCGGCTCGTTCGGCGACTACGAGGGCACCCTGAGCCTGGACGGCGGCGACCCCGCCCGCTCCGGCGCGTCCCTGGACGTCCGGATCGCGAGCGTGGACACCGGGATCGCGGACCGCGACGGACATCTGCGGAGCGGCGACTTCTTCGACGCCGAGCAGTTCCCGCTGATGACCTTCCGCAGCACCGCCGCGGAGCGGACCGGCGGCGACTCCTACCGGATCACCGGCGACCTGACGATCAAGGACGTCACCCGGCCGCTCGCCATCGACCTGGAGTTCCACGGCTCCGCCACCGACGTCTACGGCAACGAGCGGGTGGGCTTCGAGGGCAGCGCCGAGATCCTCCGCTCGGACTGGGGCCTGACCTGGAACGCCGCGCTGGAGACCGGCGGTGTCATGGTCAGCGACAAGGTGAAGCTGACGTTCGACATCTCCGCGATCCGGTCGGCGCCGCAGGGCTGAGCAGCGGGGCCGAGCAGCGGGAACGACCCGCAGGCACTGAACCCCGGGCCTGAACCCCGGGCTTGAGCCGCAGGCCGCTTCCGGGCTCCGGCCCGAGGACCGGCCCCAGCGGCTCCGGCCCGCCCGCCGGAGCCTCCCCCGAGCACAGCCGTGCCCCGGCGGTGACCACTCGGTCCCGCCGGGGCACGCCGCTGTCCCGGGCCGGCTGCTCCCGCTACTCCTGCGGCTCCACGCCCGCCCGCAGCAGCCCGTAGGTGTACGCGTCCTCCAACGCCTGCCAGGACGCGGCGATGACGTTCTCCGCGACGCCGACGGTCGACCACTCCCCCTTGCCGTCGCTCGTCGAGACCAGCACCCGGGTGGTGGACTCCGACCCGTGCTTGCCCTCCAGGATGCGGACCTTGTAGTCGACCAGCTCCAGCTGCGCCAGCTGGGGGTAGATGCGCTCCAGTCCGATGCGCAGCGCCCGGTCGAGGGCGTTGACCGGACCGTTGCCCTCCGCGGTCGCGACGATCCGCTCCCCCTTGGCCCACAGCTTCACCGTGGCCTCGTTGGCGTGCGTGCCGTCCGGGCGGGTCTCGGCGATGGACCGCCAGGACTCCACGCGGAAGTAACGCCGGTCCCGGCCCTCCAGCTCCCCGCGCAGCAGCAGTTCGAACGAGGCGTCGGCGGCCTCGTAGGTGTAGCCCGCCAGCTCCCGCTCCTTGACCCGCGCCACGACCCGGCCGACCAGGTCGCGGTCGCCGCCGAGGTCGACGCCCAGCTCCTTGCCCTTGAGCTCGATGGAGGCGCGGCCGGCCATGTCGGAGACCAGCATCCGCATGGTGTTGCCGACCAGTTCGGGGTCGATGTGCTGGTACAGGTCCGGGTCGACCTTGATCGCCGAGGCGTGGAGCCCGCCCTTGTGGGCGAAGGCGGAGACACCGACGTAGGGCTGGTGGGTGGCGGGGGTGAGGTTGACGACCTCGGCGATGGCATGCGAGATCCGGGTCATCTCCGCCAGCGCGCCCTCCGGCAGCACCTGCCGCCCGTACTTCAGCTGGAGCGCGGCCACCACCGGGAACAGGTTGGCGTTGCCCACCCGCTCGCCGTAGCCGTTGGCGGTGCACTGCACATGGGTGGCGCCCGCGTCCACGGCGGCCAGGGTGTTGGCGACGGCGCAGCCGGTGTCGTCCTGGGCGTGGATGCCCAGCCGGGCGCCGGTGTCGGCCAGGACGGTGGCGACGACCGCCTGGATCTGGGCGGGCAGCATGCCGCCGTTGGTGTCGCAGAGCACCACCACGTCCGCCCCGGCCTCGGACGCCGTGCGCACGACCTGCTTGGCGTACCCGGGGTTGGCCCGGTAGCCGTCGAAGAAGTGCTCGCAGTCGAGGAAGACCCGACGGCCCTGGGAGCGGAGGTACTCCACGGTGTCCCGGATCATCGCCAGGTTCTCGTCCAGCGTGGTCCGCAGCGCCAGCTCCACATGCCGGTCGTGGGACTTGGCGACCAGGGTGATCACCGGGGCACCGGAGGCGAGCAGAGCCTTGACCTGCGGGTCGTCCGCGGCGGCGACGCCGGCCCGGCGGGTGGAGCCGAAGGCGACGAGCCGGGCGTGCTGGAAGTCGATCTCGGCCTGCGCGCGGGCGAAGAACTCCGTGTCCCGGGGGTTGGCGCCGGGCCAGCCGCCCTCGATGAAGCCCACGCCGAAGTCGTCCAGGTGCCGGGCGATGGTCAGCTTGTCCGCGACGGTGAGGTTGATGCCCTCGCGCTGCGCGCCGTCGCGCAGGGTGGTGTCGAAGACGTGGAAGTCGTCCCCGGGACGATCGGGGCCGGTTGCGTCCTTCATGCTGATCTGACTCCTGTGTCGGGATCTCGGTCTACCTGGGGTCCCCGTGCCGAAGGCCAGGGGAAGACCGGCTCCACCTCCCCCAGCCGCTTGGTGGGGTCCGCCAGCGGTGGCTGGAGGAGTCCCTCCCAATGTTCCCTTGCGCTCCGCCCCCGGTGAAGGTGGCCGGGAAACGAAAAAACCCCTCGCGGGTAGCGAGAGGTCTGCGCGCGGGTCTGAGGACACGGTGTCCGCTCCGGGTGGTCGTCACCACGGTGCGGTCACTGCGGACCGGCGCGCCTGCTGCCAATAATCATGACGAACGAGAGCACGGGGGCAGTCTGGCACGGAATGCCCCCGATACGGGACAGGGTCTCACCATGTGGGCGCGCCGCCGGAACGGACCGGTGGCGCGCCCCTCCCCGGAGCCGGGACGGCTCGGCGGGCGGCGGTGCCGGGCGGTGGCCGTGAGCAGGGCGTCCACCGCGCGCCGGCGGGTGCCCGCCGCAACGATCACGCGTACTTGCGTACGTTGCGTTCACCGTGGAGCGGCGGGGCGGCGGACCGGGCTCGCCCGGCGGAACGGCGGGCCGGCGCCGCGTGGACCGGTGGCCGGCGGCAGCAACGACGGACGGCGGCCCCGGATCCCTCCGGTGCCGCCGTCCCCTGCCGTTCCGGGCCGTACGTCGGCCGCGTTCCAGGCCGCACGCCGGCCGCCGTTGCGGGTGGTGGGTAAGCCGCCGTTCCCCGTACGTCAGTCGCCGTTGCGGGCGGTGGGTCGGCCGCCGTTCCAGGCCGTACGTCAGCCGCCGTTGCGGGCGGTGGGTCAGCCGCCGAGCGGGTGCATCCAGCCGTGGGTGTCGGGGGCCGCGCCGGTCTGGATGTCCAGCAGCGCCCTGCGCAGCCGCATGGTGACCTCACCGGGCTCGCCGTCGCCCACGGTCCAGTCGCCCCGGGCCGACTTCACCGAGCCGACCGGGGTGATCACGGCCGCGGTGCCGCAGGCGAACACCTCGGTCAGGGACCCGTCGGCGTTGCCGTTGCGCCAGTCCTCCACCGAGATCCGGCTCTCCGCGACCTCGTAGCCGAGGTCCTCGGCGATCTGCAGCAGCGAGGCGCGGGTGATGCCGGGGAGCAGCGAGCCGGACAGCTCGGGGGTGACGATGCGCCGCGCGCCGTCCGCCCCGCGGTAGACGAAGTACAGGTTCATGCCGCCCATCTCCTCGATCCAGCGGCGCTCGATGGCGTCCAGCCAGACCACCTGGTCGCAGCCCTGCTCGGCGGCCTGCGCCTGGGCGACGAGGGACGCGGCGTAGTTGCCGCCCGCCTTCGCGGCGCCGGTACCGCCGGGGGCGGCCCGGACGTACTCCTCGGAGAGCCACACCGAGACCGGCTGCACGCCGCGCGGGAAGTACGCGCCGGCGGGCGAGGCGATGACCATGAAGAGGTACTCGTTGGCGGGCCGGACCCCGAGGCCCACCTCGGTGGCGAACATGAAGGGCCGCAGGTAGAGCGACTGCTCGCCCTGGCCCGGCACCCAGGCCGCGTCCTGGGTCACCAGGGCGTCGCAGGCCGCGATGAAGAGCTCGGCGGGCAGCTCGGGCATGGCCATCCGGCGGGCGGATGCCTGGAAGCGCTGGGCGTTCTGTTCCGGCCGGAAGGTGGCGACGGCGCCGTCGGGCTGCCGGTACGCCTTCAGCCCCTCGAAGATCGTCTGGGCGTAGTGCAGGGTCATGTTGGCCGGGTCGACCGACAGCGGCGCGTACGGCACGAGCTGCGCGTCGTGCCAGCCACGGCCCTCCGTCCACTTGATCGTGACCATGTGGTCGGTGAAGTGGCGGCCGAAGCCGGGGCTGGCCAGCACGGCCTCCCGCTCCGCTGCCGACAGCGGGTGCGAGGAGGGCTTGAGCTCGATCGAGGGCGTCGTCATGTCTGCGTGTCCTTCACCAAGAGGTCGTGTCGGACCGCACGCTTCGCCTCCGGCGCTGTGAGTGACGTCCGAGCTGTTTCCCGGGTGCGGCCACGTGTCCGATTATCAGGGCACGCGTCGCGGAGCGGAAACCGGCGCCCGCGCGGGGTCGACGGCGCGGCCCGCAACATGGTCGCACCCGGCACCGCCCTTGCCCAGCGGCCGGGCGCTCCGGCGCGAAATATGTCACCGGCATGCCGCGATCGCCTGCGGCGCGACACCACGCGTCGGCCCCCGCCGTTGGGGGGCGGGGGCCGGTGCGCGGTTCGGTTTTCACCGGGCCGTCGGCCCGGCGGTACGGGCGTCGGTCAGCCGGATACCCGGGCGGCGAGCGCGTCGCCGATCTCGTCGGTGGTCCGGACGCCGTCCCGCTCGGCGAGGTCGGCCGCCACGGCCTCCTCGATCCGGGCGGCCTCGGCGGTGTAGCCGAGGTGCCGGAGGAGGAGGGCGACGGAGAGCACCGTGGCGGTCGGGTCCGCCTTGCCCTGGCCCGCGATGTCGGGCGCGGAGCCGTGCACCGGCTCGAACATCGACGGGAAGGCCCCGGTCGGGTTGATGTTGCCGGAGGCGGCGAGGCCGATACCGCCGGTGACGGCGGCGGCGAGGTCCGTGAGGATGTCGCCGAAGAGGTTGTCGGTGACGATCACGTCGAACCGCTCGGGCTGGGTGACGAAGAAGATCGTCGCCGCGTCCACGTGCAGGTAGTCGGTGGTGACCTCGGGGTACTCCGCGCCGACCGTGTCGAAGATCCGCTTCCAGAGGTGCCCGGCGTGCACCAGCACGTTGTTCTTGTGGACCAGCGTCAGCTTCTTCCGCGGCCGGGCCTGCGCGCGCTCGTACGCGTCCCGTACGACCCGCTCCACCCCGTAGGCCGTGTTCAGGCTGACCTCGGTGGCCACCTCGGCGGGGGTGCCGGTGCGCAGGGAGCCGCCGTTGCCCACGTACGGGCCCTCGGTGCCCTCGCGGACCACCACGAAGTCGATGTCGGGGCGGCCCTCCAGCGGCGTCGCGGTGTTCGGGAACAGCTTCGACGGCCGCAGGTTGATGAAGTGGTCGAAGGCGAAGCGCAGTTTCAGCAGAAGCCCGCGCTCCAGCACGCCGGAGGGCACGGACGGGTCGCCGATCGCACCGAGCAGGATCGCGTCGTGCTGCTTCAGCGACTCCAGATCCGCGTCGGGGAGGGTCTCCCCCGTGGCGTGCCAGCGGCGGGCGCCGAGGTCGTAACTCCGGGTCTCCAGCTTCGTGTCCTGCGGAAGCACCGCGGAGAGGACCTTGAGGCCCTGGGCCACGACTTCCTGGCCGATGCCGTCACCGGGGATCACTGCGAGATCGATGCTGCGAGACATGTCCGCACCCTACTCCCGCGTCCCATGGACCGACACGCGATGTCCGCCATACGGACAGCGGCCCCCGGCCGGATTCCGTTTCCCGCTTGGCCGACGCAATTCGTTCACCCTTTGTATGGCGGGGAGTTGGAAGTTACTGGCAAGTTGTTCCGCATGACCCCATCGCACCGCGGGGCCCGTCCCGCGTCCCCCCACACCCCCCGGGTCGGCATACCGGACCAGCTCCAGGACCGGATGAGCATGCCCGAGCAGCACGAGTACCTGCGCAGCAAGCTGTCGCGCCGCCGCATTCTGCGCGGCAGCGCCGCCACCGCGGCCGCCGCCGGGGGCGTCGGCCTGCTCGCGGGTTCCGGTACGACCACGGCCGGCGCCGCGACCCCCACCCTGATCACCGCCGCCGCGACCGCGAAGGTCGACGGCTCCCTGGTCGCCCCGTTCGGCCGCCACCTGGCCTTCGGCGCCGACCCGAAGACCCAGATGCGGATCTCCTGGCAGGTCCCGTTCGCCGTCAAGCAGCCGTACCTCCGCGTGGGGCTGAAGCCCTGGGAGCTGAGCCGGAAGATCGAGGCCGAGGTGCGCGATCTGCACACCCCCTCGCTGTCGAAGGACCTCCCCGCCGTCGACCAGTACTACCTGCACGCGGCGCTGGACGGCCTGCGCCCCGGCACCACCTACTACTACGGCGTGGGACACGACGGCTTCGACCCCACCGAAGCGAGTCGGCTGTCCACCATCGGCACCTTCCGCACCGCCCCGGCCGAGCCGGAGAAGTTCGTCTTCACCGCCTTCGGCGACCAGGGCGTGAGCTACGACGCCCTCGCCAACGACCAGCTGATCCTGGGCCAGAACCCGTCGTTCCACCTGCACGCGGGCGACATCTGCTACGCCGACTCCTCCGGCCACGGCAAGGAGTCGGACGCCTACGACGCCCGGGTCTGGGACCAGTTCCTGGCCCAGACGGAGTCGGTGGCGGCGAGCGTGCCGTGGATGGTGACGACCGGCAACCACGACATGGAGGCCTGGTACTCCCCCGACGGCTACGGCGGCCAGGCCGCCCGCTGGTCGCTCCCGGAGAACGGCCCCGACCCGTCGAAGGCGCCGGGCATCTACGCGTTCACCTACGGGAACGTCGGCGTGGTGGCCCTGGACGCCAACGACGTCAGCTACGAGATCCCGGCGAACCAGGACTGCACCGGCGGCAAGCAGACCGCCTGGCTGGACAAGCGGCTGAAGCAGCTGCGCGCGCAGCCCGGGATCGACTTCGTCGTGGTCTTCTTCCACCACTGCATGTACTCCACGGCCACCCACGCCTCGGACGGCGGTGTGCGGGACGCCTGGGGCGACCTGCTCGCGAAGCACCAGGTCGACCTGGTGATCAACGGGCACAACCACGTCTACGAGCGGACCGACGCGATCAAGGACGGGGAGGTCGGCAAGCCGGTGCCGATCGGCGCGACCACGGATCCGACCCGCGACGGCATCGTGTACGTCACGGCGGGCGGCGCGGGCAAGGAGCTCTACAGCTTCGGGCCGGGCGTTCCGGACAGCTACGAGGGGCACGTGGAGGACCGCGACCACATCGTCACCTTCCACTGGACCAAGCCGCGGATCCCGAACCCGGACACCGTGGAGTGGTCACGCGTCCGCTACACGGGCTTCTCGTTCCTGGCGGTCGAGGCGGTGCCGGGGGCACGGCCGAAGCTGAAGGTGACGGCGCTGGCGGAGAGCGGCGAGCGCATCGACGCCTTCGAGATCGCACGCGGGCAGAGCGGGCAGAGCTGAGCGACGGAGGTCACCGGCCGGACGGGGGGTGACCGGCAGGCGGCCGTGACCGGCGGACGGCCGGGCGGTCCTCGGATACGGAGGGCCGCCCGGCTGTCGCGGGGCCTAACGGCCGGCGTCGCAGAGGAGCCGGCCGCTCGGTGGGGCAGAGCGGTGGGCGGGACCGAGCGCCGGGGCTGGGCAGAACGCCGGGCGGGAAGAGCGGCCTCCGGCCCATCAGCGCGCGGAAGAAACACCGGAGACCCGGGCCCACACCTCACGCATGCGGAATCACGTGGGGCGGAGCACCGGGTTGCCGGATGACGATGCCGAGTTGCCGGATGACGGTGTCGAGAGAAAGCCGGGGTGCAGGCCGCGGGCCCGGCTGGTGGGCCCGCGCAGGCAGCCTGCGGCGGGCGGGCGGGTCAGTGCCCGGTGGAACCGCCGTTGTCCCGGCGATCCAGCGCGCGCTGCAGAGCAGCGGCGGCGTTCTTCCGGGCGGTGGTGTCGGCGGTGCGGTGGGCGGCGTGGCGGACCCGACGGGTGGGCTCAGTCATGACGCGTCTCCAATACCAGAGCGAAGAGAAGATCCCCGAGAACATGCGGATCTGATCGGATCGCCGGAGGGCGGGGCTGCGGTGCGGCAGGGGTCACCTGCGTGGGGGCACCACCGCTCACCCGCCTGTCGCTGGATGGAGCGAAGACGTTCGGCTTCTACAAACGTAAGACAGCCGGCTCGCGCTGTCTGCACAGTTACTCGGACTTCCTACTATCTGAGACGCCGACGGCGAACATCACACGAACGGGCTACGGAGGGCCTGCCTCCAAGTGCGGGGAGACAGAGGAAGCACTAGCGGCAGCCGGACCCCACCGATAGCGTCACGTCACTCATTCAGCCCCTACCCGACCGGGAGTCGAGGGTGAACCGCCGCTTCCCGCCCGCTGCCGCCGCACTCGCCGCAGCCGGAGCACTGCTGCTGACCGCATGCGGGGGAGGTGACACCAAGGCGGAGGAACACGAGAGGAACACCGCATCTTCGGACGGAGCGAAGACGTCGGCCCCAAGGCCGAAGGAGCCCTCGGGGCCGGCAGGCGGACCAGAGATCTCGTTGCCGAAGGACGTGAGGTACCGCTTCGACTGGCCGGAGACAGGAGATGCCGACAAGGACGCCGTGCTGCGCGACGGGGAAGGGTTCATCAAGGCCACGGACATGGCCATTGCGGAACAGGACCCGCTGCACAAGGCCTACCGCTTCTACTCCGAGGGAAAGATGTCGGCCTCGACGCAGAGCTTCGTCAAGCAGTACGCGGATCACAAACAGCGCACCACAGGCTTCTACCGTTTCTACGACGCGAAGGCGACTCTCCTGAAGAGCGGCACGGCGTCGCTCACCTACTGCGAGGATCAGAGCAGAGCGTTCCGAAAGTCGATCAAGACGAACAAGGTCTACAAGACCCCTGTAACCAAGATAAGTTACGTCCTCTACAACACTCGACTGCGGCAGGGCGACAACGGAATCTGGCTGACAACCGGGATGACCTCGCAGCGAGGCGCGGCGGCCTGTCAGCCATAGGCGCCGGACTCTACGCACCAAGCCACCACTGTGCGCGAGAACAGCCTGGACCCCAGCGTAAAGTCAGTGCCACACCCATTGCCCTATCACTCGATTCATCCCTATTGCCCGGGAGTTGACCGTGAGTCGCCGTTCCTTGCCCGCTGCCGCCGCACTTGCCGCGGCCGGAACACTGCTGCTGACTGCATGCGGGGGAGGTGACACCAAGACTGAGGAACAAGACAGGATCGCCGGAGCTCAGGACACCAAGAAGCAAAATTCTCCGAGCCCTCGAACACCCGCACCAGGACGCCCCAAGATCGAATTGCCGGAGGACGTGAAGCTGACGTTCACCCCGGAGAAGACCGGTGACGCCACCAAGGACGCCGTACTCGCCGACAGCGCAGAGCGCATCCGGGCCGTCGATGCCGCCATCACCGGGACGGACCCGAAGTACCGGGGCCTGAACTACTACTCCACTGGGCGAGCCCTTCAAGCCGGCGCCGACTGGGTTCAACAGTTCAAAAAGGCCAAACAGAGCATGACCGGCACCATTCGCTACTTCGACCGCAAAGTGACGATCAAGAACTCCGAAACCGCGTCACTCATCTACTGCGCCGACGAGAGCAAGGGCTACAGCAAGGACCTGAAGACCGGGAAGCCTGAGGTCACCCCGGTCACCGATAAAAGCTTCGTGGTCTACAACACCACTCTTGAGAAGAACGGCGCGGGCGTATGGCAGACATCGCGCATCATCTCGCAACGCGGAGCGTCCCAGTGCCGCCGATGAAGAGTAGGACAGCAATTCTCCTGGCTGTCGCCCTGTCAGCATCAGCTCTGAGTTCGCCTATCGCTTCAGCAGACGTCGGCCCGGGGTCCAGCGATCATACGGAGACCGACACCCACACCGATGCGGACTTCGACTCAGGTGACGGCACGGTGTCAGCCCTGGCCGGCGGAGTGCGCTTCGACACGTCGAAGAACGGGTCAGGTTCCGAGTCGGGCCAGCCCGCCCCAACCGGGAACTGGGCTCCGCCCGCCTGCTGGTATGCGCCCAAGTGGACACCGACGCAGTTCAAGATCTACGTGGAGAACATCTGGGCAGGCGACTCCACCGGGTACCAGTGGGACGCCGAGCAGCGCAAGCGTTACGAGGGAGGGGAGCCCTATACGGACTTCAACATGAAGAAGTCCGGCAAAGGTTACTGGTGGGACTCCTTCGTCGCCGAGGGACGCGCTGCAGATCCGGGAGCGGATGACTGTGGAAAGCCGTACTTCTGGGTGGACAAGGGTTCCGCTCCGCCAGCTGATGCAAAAAACGCTGTATCTCCGAAAATCCTGGCACAACTCGCTTATAGCGAGCTAAGAGTCCCGGACACGAAGGTCACCCTCAGCCCCTCCCTGGAAGCCAAGCAGACAGTCAACCTCCCGACGTGGGCTTGGCTGGACAAGACGGCATTCAAGCCAGTCTCCGTGACGGCTTCAGTCGACGCTCTGAACATCTCCGCGACCACCACCGCCACGCCCGTCTCCCTCCGGCTGGACCCCGGTACCGAGGACGCCGAGCTGCACCCGGCCTCCGGGGAATGCCCGATCGAGGACGGCCGCATCGGCACGCCGTACACCAAGGGCCAGGGCGACCGCACACCGCCGTGCGGGCTGACCTATCTGCGGGCCTCCCAGGACGGACCGTTCCCGTTCAAGGCCACGCTCACCTGGAAGATCTCCTGGGAGGGCTCCGACGGCCGGGGCGGTGACCTCCCCGACGGCACGTTCGGCACCACGACCGAGGTGACCGTCCAGGAGGCTCAGGCCGTCAACCGCTGACGCACCCGGGACCAGGCCCGGGACCGCGCATGACGCACCCGGGGCCAGGCCCGGGGCGGCGCATGAGCGCCCGGGCCCGGGCGGCGAGCACCACCCGCCGTTCCGGGCCCGGCACAGCACACCGGCCGCCGCTCCACGCCCTCCCCCGCCGTCCCCCTCAGCGGCTCAGCCGCCCAGCCGCGCCCGACGAGTCCCCGAACGCACTCCGCCCCCGCCCGGGAGGGATCCGGGCGGGGGCGGCGGCCTGGGCGGCCGGGCCTGCCGGGGTGACCGGCGGGGCCGGGTCAGCCCATGTGCGGGTAGCGGTAGTCCGTCGGCGGGACCAGGGTCTCCTTGATGGAGCGGGTCGAGGTCCAGCGCATCAGGTTCTGCTTGGCGCCGGCCTTGTCGTTCGTGCCCGAGGCACGACCGCCGCCGAACGGCTGCTGGCCGACGACCGCGCCGGTCGGCTTGTCGTTGATGTAGAAGTTGCCCGCCGCGAAGCGCAGGGCCTCGCAGGTGGCCGCCGCGGCGGCGCGGTCCTGGGCGATGACACAGCCGGTCAGGGCGTACGCCGAGGCGGACTCCATCTGCTCCAGCATCTCGTCGTACTTCTCGTCGTCGTAGACGTGGACGCCGAGGATCGGGCCGAAGTACTCGTCCTTGAAGATCTCGTTCTCCGGGTCGGTGGAGACGAGGACCGTCGGGCGGACGAAGTACCCCTCGCTGTCGTCGTAGGTGCCGCCCGCGACGACCTCGATGGTCGGGTCGGACTTGGCCCGGTCGATGGCGGCCTTGTTCTTGGCGAAGGAGCGGTCGTCGATGACGGCGCCCATGAAGTGCGACAGCTCGGTGACGTCGCCCATGGCGATCGCGTCGACCTCGGCGGCGAACTCCTCCTTGAAGCCGTTCTCCCAGATGGAGCGCGGCACGTAGGCACGCGAGGCGGCGGAGCACTTCTGGCCCTGGAACTCGAAGGCGCCGCGGGTCATCGCGGTCTTCAGCACCGCCGGGTCGGCCGACGGGTGGGCGACGATGAAGTCCTTGCCACCGGTCTCGCCGACCAGCCGCGGGTAGGTCTTGTAGTTCTCGATGTTGTTGCCGACCGTCTTCCACAGGTACTGGAAGATGCGGGTCGAGCCGGTGAAGTGGATGCCGGCCAGGTCCGGGTGGTTCAGGACCACGTCGGACACGGACTTGCCGTTGCCGGTCACCAGGTTGATGACGCCCTTGGGCAGCCCGGCCTCCTCCAGGAGCTGCAGAAGCAGCACCGCGGCGTGGGTCTGGGTCTGGGACGGCTTCCACACCACGACGTTGCCCATCAGGGCCGGGGCGGTGGGGAGGTTGCCCGCGATCGCGGTGAAGTTGAAGGGCGTGACCGCGTAGACGAAGCCCTCGAGCGGCCGGTGGTCCGAGCGGTTCCAGACGCCCGGGGAGTTGGCCATCGGCTGCTCCGCCATGATCTGGCGGGCGTAGTGGACATTGAAGCGCCAGAAGTCGATGAGCTCGCAGGGCGTGTCGATCTCGGCCTGCTGCGCGGTCTTCGACTGGCCCAGCATGGTGGAGGCGGCCAGCGTCTCGCGCCAGGGGCCGGACAGGAGCTCGGCGGCCTTGAGGATGATCGCCGCGCGGTCGTCGAAGCTCAGCGCGCGCCAGGCGGGGGCGGCGGCCAGGGCGGCGTCGACGGCGTCCTGGGCGTCCTGCTCCGTGGCGTTGCCGAACGTGCCGAGCCGGGAGGCGTGGTTGTGCGGCTGGACCACGTCGAAGCGCTCACCGCCGCCCATCCGCTTCTCCCCGCCGATGGTCATCGGAAGGTCGATCGGGTTGTCGGCCAGCTCCTTGAGCTTGGCTTCGAGCCGCTCACGCTCGGGGCTGCCGGGTGCGTAGCTGTGCACCGGCTCGTTGACCGGCGCGGGGACCTGGGTCACAGCGTCCATAGTGGCCGTTGTCTCCTTCGATCGAGTGGGTGGGGAGGGGATCGGTGGGGCTCAGCCGCGGGTGGCGAGTGAGCGCAGGAAGAACGCCATGTTGGCCGGGCGCTCCGCGAGACGCCTCATGAAGTACCCATACCAGTCTGTTCCATACGGAATGTAAACCCGCATACGGTGACCTTCCGCGACGAGCCGCTGCTGCTCGGCCTCGCGGATGCCGTACAGCATCTGGAACTCGTACTCGTTGAGCTTGCGGCCCGCCCGGCGGGCCAGCTCCTGGCCGATGGCCACCATGCGCGGGTCGTGCGACCCGATCATGGGGTAGCTGTCACCGGCCATGAGGATCCTGAGGCAGCGGACGTAGGCCCGGTCGACCTCGCGCTTGTCCTGGAAGGCGACCGACGCCGGCTCCTTGTACGCGCCCTTGACCAGGCGCACCCGCGACCCTTCCCCGGCCAGCGCGTGACAGTCGTCCTCGGTGCGGAAGAGGTAGGACTGCACGACGGCGCCGGTCTGCGGGAAGCGTTTCCGCAGCTCGGAGAGGATGGCGAGGGTGGAGTCGACGGTGGTGTGGTCCTCCATGTCGAGGGTGACCGTGGTGCCCGCCTCGGCGGCCGCCTCGACGACGGGGGTGACATTGGCCAGCGCCAGGTCGTGGCCGCCCGGCAGGGCCTGCCCGAAGGCCGAGAGCTTGACCGACATCTCGGCCCGGACACCCAGGCCCTCTCCGGCGAGGGCCTCGGCGAGCGCGAGGTACGCGTCGCGGTTGCGCAGGGCCTCCGCCGGGTCGGTGATGTCCTCGCCGAGGTGGTCGAGGGTGACCTCCAGACCGCGGGAGGCGAGCGTGCGCACGGCCGCCATGGATTCGTCCAGCCGTTCACCGGCGACGAAACGGTTCACCACGGGGCGGGTGACCGGCGCGGCGGAGACGATACGGCGGATGCTGTCGCTGCGCGCGGCGGCGAGGAGCACGGGACCCAGCACGGGGCACCTCCACGAGTAGTACGGACAGCCGCGACGGAACAGCCCGGAACGGCAAGGAGAACCACCGTGAAACCTAAGGATCGCTCCGATCGGCGGCCATAAACAGCTGTCACGCATCCGTGGCCCGGATCTCAGACAGTTGTATGAGAATGGTCTTCGGCAGCAGAACGAAGGCTCGGAAGGCGCGGCGGGAAGGGACCGGATCGGCGGTGCGCGGGGACTATCAGCAGCTGGTGGACGAGATTTCGGCGGTGCTCGGTGCCCCCGCGACGCTGGAGGACCGCGACTTCGGGCTGATCGCCTTCGGGGCGCACGACAGCGAGGGCGCGGACGGCGAACCGGCCATGGACCCGGTCCGCACCCGTTCGATCCTGCACCGGCGGTCCACGGCGGCGGTACGGGCGTGGTTCGAGGCGTTCGGCATCGCCCGCGCCACCGGCCCGGTCCGCATCCCGCCGGACCCGGCCGCCGGGGTGCTGATGGGCCGGATCTGCCTGCCCGTCCGCCACCGCGGACAGGTCCTCGGCTATGTCTGGCTGCTCGACGACGGACACCTCTCGGTGCTGGAGACCGGCGGGCCCGGCACACCGCCCGACCCGCGGCTGGCCCAGGCGATGGGCACCGCGGCCCGCATCGGCGAGCTTCTCGCCGCCGAGGCGCGGGCCGGCGCGGAGACCGGCGAGCTGCTGTACGACCTGCTCACCGGGCCGGCGACGGGCCGGGAGGCGGCCGCGGGCGGGCTGCGGGCCGCTCTCGGTTCGGCGGCGGACGGACCGCTGGCCGTGGTCGCGGTGCTGCCCTGGCGCAGTGGCGACGACGGCGAGGGCGCGGCGGCGGAGGGGCCGGGCTCGGTGCTCGCCGGGCAGCCGGGGGTGGCGGCCATGTGCGTGACCCCGGCCGTTCCGGGCGCGGGGGTGGACGGGCTGGCCGCGCTGGTGCGGCTGCGCGGCGCGAACGTGCTGGAGCCGGCGCACACCGCGGCCGAGCGCCTGCTGCGCTCGCCACGCGCGGGGGTCCGGACGGCACGGCCGGGGGCCGCCGCCGGGATCGGCGATCCCCGCCGGGGCCCGGACGACCTGCCCGCCGCGTGGCACGAGGCGGTGGCGGCGGCCCGTACCGCCCGCGCCGACGCGCGGCTCGGACCGGTCGCGCAGTGGGCGGACATCGGCCCGTACCGGCTGCTCACCGGCCTGCCCGCGCCCGCCGCCCCCGATCCGGCGGTGGTGCCGCTGCTGGGGACCGCGCAGCGGGACCTGGCGCGGACGGCCGAGGTCTTCCTGGACTGCGCGGGGCAGGCCGGCCGCGCGGCGGCGGCGCTGGGCATCCACCGGCAGACGCTCTACTACCGGCTGTCCCGGGTGGAGCAGCTCACCGGCCTGGACCTGGCGGAGGGCGAGGACCGACTGCTGCTGCACATGGCGCTGAAGGGGCAGCGGCTCTGAGGAGGAGCGGTTGCGCTGCGGTACGGGCCGGACCCCGGGGCCGGGTGTCAGGGGCCGGACCCCGGGGCCGGGTGTCAGCCGCCAGGCCCCCCGAGGCCGGGTGTCAGGGGCCGCCCCGCGGGGCCTGGCGGACAACCCCGTGGCACGGTCCGCGCACACGCGAGGCCCGGCACCCGCCGGAGCGGGGCCGGGCCCGGAAGCGTACGCGGCCGACCGCGGAGGATCAGTCCTCGAGGTTGACCGTACGGGCCGACGTCGCGCCGATCTCCTCGGCGATCTCCGTGAGCACGGCCGCCGGAACGTTGTCGTCCACGGTGAGGACGACCAGCGCCTCGCCGCCCGGCACGGCACGGGAGACCTGCATGCCGGCGATGTTCAGACCGGCCTCGCCCAGGATGCGGCCGACGGTGCCGACCACACCCGGCCGGTCGGCGTAGCGGAGGAAGACGAGATGGTCGGCCATGGCCAGGTCCACGTCGTGCTCGCCCACGGCGACGATCTTCTGGAGGTGCTTGGGACCGGCCAGGGTGCCGGAGACCGCGACCTCCTCGCCGTCGGTGAGGGTGCCGCGCACGGTGACCACATTGCGGTGCTCGGCCGATTCCGAGCTGGTGGTCAGCCGCACCTCGACACCGCGCTCCTGCGCGAACAGCGGGGCGTTGACGTAGCTGACGGTCTCGTCGACGACGTCCTCGAACACACCCTTGAGCGCGGAGAGTTCGAGCACCTTGACGTCGTGCTGGGTGATCTCGCCGTACACCTCGACGTCCAGCCGGACCGCGACCTCGCCCGCCAGCGCGGTGAAGATCCGGCCGAGCTTCTCGGCGAGCGGGAGACCGGGCTTGACGTCCTCGGCGATCACGCCGCCCTGGACGTTGACCGCGTCCGGAACCAGCTCGCCGGCGAGGGCCAGGCGGACGGACTTGGCGACGGCGATGCCCGCCTTCTCCTGCGCCTCACCGGTCGAGGCCCCGAGGTGCGGGGTGGCGACCACGTTGTCGAACTCGAAGAGCGGGGAGTCCGTGCAGGGCTCCTTGGTGAAGACGTCGAGGCCGGCACCGGCGACCCGGCCCTCCTTGAGGGCGGAGGCCAGCGCGGCCTCGTCGACGATCCCGCCGCGGGCGGCGTTGACGATCCGGACCTCGGGCTTGACCTTGTGCAGTGCCTCGTCGCCGATCAGGCCGACGGTCTCCGGGGTCTTCGGGAGGTGGACGGTGATGAAGTCCGCGACCTCGAGCAGCTCGTCGAGGGTGAGGAGCTTGACGCCCATCTGCGCGGCGCGGGCCGGCTGGACGTACGGGTCGTAGGCGACGACCTTCATGCCGAAGCCGGACATCCGCTGGGCGACCAGGACGCCGATCCGGCCCAGGCCGACGACGCCGAGGGTCTTCTCGGCCAGCTCGACACCCGTGTACTTGCTGCGCTTCCACTCGCCGTTCTTCAGGGCGGTGTTGGCCTGCGGGATGTTGCGGGCCGTGGCGACGAGGAGGCCGCAGGCGAGCTCGGCGGCGGTGACGATGTTGGAGGTCGGGGCGTTCACGACCATCACGCCGGCCTTGGTGGCGGCGGGCACGTCCACGTTGTCCAGACCGACCCCGGCCCGGGCGACGACCTTGAGCTTCTTCGCCGCGGCGATGGCCTCGGCGTCGACCTTGGTCGCGCTGCGGACGAGGATCGCGTCCACGTCGGCGATGGCGGGGAGGAGCTCGGCGCGGTCGGCGCCGTTGCAGTGCCGGATCTCGAAGTCCGGGCCGAGGGCCTCGACCGTGGCGGGCGACAGCTCTTCAGCGATGAGTACGACAGGTTTCGGGCTCACGTGGTCCTCAGTCCTCACTAAGTCCTTTTGGGGGCCCCTCCCGCACCCGGAAGCCGCGGGGGAGGACGGCCGTCCCGACGGCCGAAGGCGGTGAAGGGGGCAGCCGCGAGAAGACGCACGACGCTGTGAGCCTGACGCGCTTGTGCAATGCAGTGTACTGGCGGTAGCGGGTGAGTCTTGCGCCTTCGCGGAAGGATCACCCGGTCGGGGCTCGACGCGGTGGACAACGGTGCGAGCGGTGTGGCCCGGCCCTCCTCCGGACGGCCGGGGCGGCGCTGCGGGCTCCGGCCTTGCGGGGTCCGGACCGGCGGGCGGCGCGGCACCGCGGGCCGGGCGGCGCCGAGGGGCCGGCGGCCCGGACCCGGCGTGGCGCGGGCGGCCGCACCGGGCCGGGCAGGGCGCCCGGCGGGATCCGCGGCGCCCGGCCGCCGGATCCCGCCGTCACCCCTCGCGCCGGTGAGGATCAGGCCTCCTCGTTCACCCAGCTCATGAGCTTGCGCAGCTCCTTGCCGGTGGTCTCCAGCTTGTGGTTCGCGTCGGTCTTCTTGTACTCGTTGTACTTCGGCAGACCGGAGTGGTACTCCTCCATCCAGTTGCGGGCGAAGGTGCCGTCCTGGATGTCGGTGAGGACCTTCTTCATCTCCGCCTTGGTCTGGTCGGTGATGATCCGCGGGCCGGTGACGTAGTCGCCCCACTCGGCGGTCTCGGAGACCGACCAGCGCATCTTCTCCAGGCCGCCCTCGTACATCAGGTCCACGATCAGCTTGAGCTCGTGGAGGCACTCGAAGTACGCGATCTCCGGCTGGTAGCCGGCCTCGACCAGGGTCTCGAAGCCCGCCTTGACCAGCGCGGACGCGCCACCGCAGAGGACGGCCTGCTCACCGAACAGGTCGGTCTCGGTCTCCTCGGTGAAGGTGGTCTTGATGACACCCGCACGGGTGCCGCCGATGCCCTTGGCGTAGGAGAGAGCCAGCGCGAAGGCGTTGCCGGTCGCGTCCTGCTCGACGGCCGCGATGCACGGCACGCCGCGGCCCTCCTCGTACTGGCGGCGGACGAGGTGGCCGGGGCCCTTGGGGGCGACCATGGCCACGTCCACGCTGGCCGGGGGCTTGATGAAGCCGAAGCGGATGTTGAAGCCGTGGCCGAAGAACAGCGCGTCGCCGTCCTTGAGGTTGTCCTTGACGGACTCCTCGTAGACCTTGCCCTGGATCGGGTCCGGCACCAGGATCATGATGACGTCGGCCTCGGCGGCGGCCTCGGACGGCGTGGTGACCCGCAGGCCCTGCTCCTCGGCCTTGGCGCGGGACTTGGAGCCCTCGGGCAGACCCACGCGCACATCGACGCCCGAGTCGCGCAGGGACAGCGCGTGTGCGTGGCCCTGGCTGCCGTAGCCCAGAACCGCGACCTTGCGGTTCTGGATGATGGACAGATCGGCGTCGTCGTCGTAGAAGAGCTCGGCCACTTCGGGTATCTCCTTGTTTCTGCCGTTGCGGGGGATCTGCTGGTGCAGAGGCCCGCTTCCCACCGTATGACGGTTCGGCGGGGTGGGGATCGTGGGTCTCGTTATGCGGATCGGTCGAGCGCGCGGAGCGACCGGTCGGTGATGGAGCGGGCGCCGCGCCCTATGGCGATCGTGCCGGACTGGACCAGTTCCTTGATGCCGTAGGGCTCCAGCATCTTGAGCATGGCCTCGAGCTTGTCGCTGCCGCCCGTGGCCTCGATGGTGACGGCCTCCGGGGAGACGTCGACGGTCTTGGCGCGGAACAGCTGGACGATCTCCACGACCTGGGAGCGCGTCTCGTTGTCGGCCCGCACCTTCACCAGGACGAGTTCCCGCTGAATGGCCGCCGCCGGCTCCAGCTCGACGATCTTGAGCACGTTGACCAGCTTGTTGAGCTGCTTGGTGACCTGCTCCAGCGGGAGCGACTCGACATTCACCACGATGGTGATGCGGGAGATGTCGGGGTGCTCGGTCGTGCCGACCGCGAGGGAGTCGATATTGAATCCGCGGCGGGAGAACAGCGCGGTGATCCGGGCGAGGACGCCGGGCTTGTTCTCCACCAGGACGGAGAGCGTGTGCTTGGACATGGGCTCGTTCTCTCTGCTTCTCGGGGGCTTTCCGGTCCTGGACTCAGTCGTCTTCGTTGTCGCCGAAGTCGGGGCGGACGCCGCGGGCGGCCATGACCTCGTCGTTGGAGGTGCCGGCGGCGACCATCGGCCAGACCATCGCGTCCTCGTGGACGATGAAGTCCACGACGACGGGCCGGTCGTTGATCGCGTTCGCCTTGGCGATGACGGCATCCAGCTCCGCCGGGTCCTCGCAGCGGATGCCGACACAGCCCATGGCCTCGGCGAGCTTCACGAAGTCGGGGACGCGGGTGCCGCCGCTCGGCCCCGTGACGGTGCCGGGCTCCGCCGCGTCGCCGGTTCCCTCGGGCCCGGAGTGCAGCACGGTGTTGGAGTAGCGCTGGTTGTAGAAGAGGGTCTGCCACTGGCGGACCATGCCGAGCGCGCCGTTGTTGATGATCGCGACCTTGATCGGGATGTTGTTCAGCGCGCAGGTGACCAGCTCCTGGTTGGTCATCTGGAAGCAGCCGTCGCCGTCGATCGCCCAGACGGTGCGGCCGGGGGCGCCGGCCTTGGCACCCATCGCCGCCGGGACCGCGTAGCCCATGGTCCCCGCGCCGCCGGAGTTGAGCCAGGTGCCGGGCTTCTCGTAGTCGATGAAGTGCGAGGCCCACATCTGGTGCTGGCCGACGCCGGCCGCGTAGATGGTGCCCTCCGGGGCGAGCCGGCCGATCCGCTGGATGACCTGCTGCGGGGAGAGGCTGCCGTCGTCCGGCAGGTCGTAGCCGAGCGGGTAGGTGTCGCGCCAGCGGGCGAGGTTCTGCCACCACTCGGTGTAGTCCCCGGAGCGGCCCTCGTCGCGCTCCGCCTGGACCGCCACGACCAGGTCGGCGATGACCTCGCGGGCGTCGCCGACGATCGGGACGTCGGCGGCCCGGTTCTTGCCGATCTCGGCCGGGTCGATGTCCGCGTGGACGATCTTTGCGAACGGGGCGAAGCTGTCGAGCTTGCCGGTGACCCGGTCGTCGAAGCGGGCGCCCAGCGCGACGATGAGGTCGGACTTCTGCAGGGCGGTGACCGCAGTGACGGACCCGTGCATCCCCGGCATGCCGACGTGCAGCGGGTGGCTGTCCGGGAAGGCCCCGAGGGCCATCAGGGTGGTGGTGACGGGGGCGCCGGTCAGCTCGGCGAGGATCCGCAGCTCCTCGGTGGCGCCGGCCTTCAGGACGCCGCCGCCGACGTAGAGCACCGGGCGCCGCGCCTCGGTGATCAGGCGCGCGGCCTCGCGGATCTGCTTGGCGTGCGGCTTGGTGACGGGGCGGTAGCCGGGCAGGTCGGTCTGCGGCGGCCAGACGAAGCTGGTCTGCGCCTGCAGCGCGTCCTTGGCGATGTCGACGAGGACCGGGCCGGGGCGGCCGCTGGAGGCGATGTGGAAGGCCTCGGCGATGGTCTTCGGGATCTCGGCGGGGTCGGTCACCAGGAAGTTGTGCTTGGTGATGGGCATGGTGATGCCGCAGATGTCCGCCTCCTGGAAGGCGTCCGTGCCGATGGCCTTGGACGCCACCTGGCCGGTGATCGCGACCATGGGGACCGAGTCCATGTGGGCGTCGGCGATCGGGGTGACCAGGTTGGTGGCGCCCGGACCGGAGGTCGCCATGCAGACGCCGACCCTGCCGGTGGCCTGGGCGTAGCCGGTGGCGGCGTGGCCCGCGCCCTGCTCGTGGCGCACCAGGACGTGACGGACCTTCGAGGAGTCCATCAGCGGGTCGTAGGCGGGGAGGATCGCGCCGCCCGGAATGCCGAATACGGTGTCGGCGCCGACTTCCTCGAGAGAGCGGATGAGGGACTGCGCGCCCGTGACCTGCTCGGTGATGGTGGGCTGCTGTCCGCCGTTACGGGCCCGCTGCTGCGGATGGTGGGCCCCGGTGGCCTGCTCGGTCATCGGCAATCTCTTCTCGAAGATGAGGTCTAGCTGGGTGAGGTGGCCGCCCCGGCGAGAAGCACGGGGCGGGGCGGTTCGAGGTAACCAGTGCAACAAAAAACCCCTCGTGCCGTGAGGCAAGCGAGGGGAGCGCGCCGGGTGTGGTCCGCAGGGTTTCATCGTGACCCTGCTTCAGCCGACGCGCTTTCCAAGTACGAGAATTCGGGTGCGCATGGCTTGACCCTCTCCCCGGCGCACTATGGGTGTCAAGTGGGTGGGACGGAGGTCTCACTATTTGAGCGCAATGGCGGATGCACCAGGGAATCCGGACCCTCCCGGCCGTCGCTCACGGCGATCCGCTTCGGCAGTGCCTCCCGCCCCTGCACCCCCACCTTCACCGGCAGGGCACTGGTGGTGAGCACCGCCTCCCGGCCCGCCTCGAGGCAGTCCGCGGGGCCCGGTACGGGGTAGTCGCCACGGTCCAGGGCGCGCCGCAGCCGGTGCTCGTCGAGCGGTCCGGAGAAGGCCATGCCCTGCCCGTGGCTGCAGCCCATCGCCCGCAGCGCCGCCACCTGCTCCGGCAGGTCCACGCCGTCCGCGACGGTCTGCAGTCCGAGGTCGCCCGCGATGCGCAGCAGCCCCGACGTGATCTTGTGCAGCCGGGCGGACTCGACCACGCCTTCCACCAGCTCGCGGTCGAGCTTGAGCACATCGACCGGGAGCCGGCGCAGGGCGCTGATGGCGGCGCACCCGCTGCCGAAGCCGTCGAGGGCGATGCGCACGCCGAGCCGCCGCAGCGCGGTCAGCCGGCGTTCGAGTTCGTCGAGGGAGACGCGCGGGTCGGTGTCGGCCAGCTCCAGCAGGAGGGCGCCGGACGGCAGCCCGTGGCGGGTGAGCAGCGCCTCGACGCTGCCCGGTCCCAGGCCCCGCTCCGTGAGGCGGTGCGGGGAGAGGCGGACGGCGACCGGAGCGGGGTACCCGGCACGGTGCCGCTGCGCCGCCTGCTCCACTGCTTCCTCCAGGAGCCACCGGCCGATGTCGGCCGCGCGCGCCCCGTCCTCGCCGCGCGCGCGGTCGCCGCGCACCCGGTCGGAGACCCGGAGGAACTCGTCGGGGGTGAAGAGGATGCCCTGCTCGGAGCGCCAGCGGGCCTGCGCGGCGACCGCGGTGATCCGGCCGCTGCCGAGCTCCACCACGGGCTGGTGGAGCAGGGCGAACTCGCCGTCGTGGAGGGCGTTCCGCAGCCGGGTGGCGACTTCGGCGCGGCGGACCACCTCGGCCTGCATCTGCGGTGCGTACAGCTCGACCCGGCCCTTGCCGGCGGCCTTGGCGCGGTACATGGCCAGGTCGGCGTTGCGCATGAGTTCCGTGGGGTTGATCCCGGGGTCGGCGAAGGCGACGCCGATGCTGGCGGCCACGCGCACCTCGGTGCCGGAGACGCGGTAGGGGCGGGAGAGGCCGGTGCGCAGCCGCTCGGCGACCTCGAGGATGCGGTACTCACGGGCGGCCGTGTCCTGAGTGCCGTCGCCGAGGATGAGAGCCGCGAACTCGTCCCCGCCGAGCCGGGCGGCGGTGTCCCCGGCCCGGACGGACTCCTGGAGCCGGCGGGCGGCGTGGACCAGGAGTTCGTCACCGGCCTGGTGGCCGACGGTGTCGTTCACCGCCTTGAAGCCGTCGAGGTCGATGAAGAGCACGGCGGTGCCGGGGTCGGTGGCCCGGCGGCCGCTGAGCGCCCGCCGCACGCGCTCCGTGAAGAGGGCGCGGTTGGGCAGGTCGGTGAGCGGGTCGTGTTCGGCGCTGTGCCGCAGCTGGGCCTGGAGCCGGACCCGTTCGGTGACGTCGCGGCTGTTGAAGATCAGGCCGCCGTGGTGCCGGTTGACGGTGGACTCGACGTTGAGCCAGCCGTCGTGTCCCGCCCGGCCGGCACCGGCACGGAACCGGCATTCGATGCGGGTGGTGGGCTCGTCCTCCGGCTGCGCGGCCAGGAACCGGCGCACCTCGTGCACCACACCGCCGAGGTCCTCGGGGTGGATGAGCGAGGCGAACTCGGATCCGATGAGCTCCCCCGGGTCGATGCCGTAGACCCCCGCGGCGGCGGGGCTGACATAGCGCAGCACTCCGGTCGGCGCGGCGATCATGATGACGTCGCTGGAGCCCTGCACCAGGGAACGGAAGTGGTTCTCCTTCTGGGCGAGTTCCTGGGTGAGGCTCATGTTGTCGAGCAGCATGATGCCCTGCCGCACCACGAGGGCGAGGACGACGGTGCAGGCCGTGAAGATCACGACGCGGTCGATGCGGCTGCCGTCGATGACGTTGTAGAGGATCCCGAGCGTGCAGACGGCCGCGGCGAGATACGGGGTGAGGGCGGCCAGCGAGCCCGCCGTCGGGCGGCTCGGGTGCGGCTCTCGGCGGCTCCGGGCGCAGGCGTCCGCATCCGGCTGCCGGGCGACCCAGGGGGCGTACGCCAGGAGTATCGAGCCGGCGAACCAGCCGGCGTCGAGGAGCTGCCCGGAGCGGTAGTGCTCCCGCAGCAGCGGTGAGGTGAACAGCGCGTCGCACAGGACCGTCAGGGCGAGCGCCGCGATGGCGGTGTTGATCGCCGACCGGTTGGCGGAGGACCTGCGGAAGTGCAGCGCCAGCACCATGCTGACCAGCACGATGTCCAGCAGCGGATAGGCCAGGGACAGCGCGGCGCGGGCCACGCTCTCACCCTCCTGGTGCGCCGTGTGGGCGAGCGCGAGGCTCCAGGAGATGGTGAGCAGGGAGCCGCCGATGAGCCAGGCGTCGAGGGCCAGGCAGATCCAGCCCGCCCTGCTCGCGGGGCGCTTGGCCAGGACGAGCAGCCCCACGATGGCGGGCGGCGCGAAGAGCAGGAAGCAGAAGTCGGCCCCGGACGGGCTCGGTACGGGCTCCCGCAGGACGACCTCGTACCAGCCCCAGATCGCGTTGCCGAATCCGGCCATGGCGGAGGAGAGGGAGAACAGCAGCCAGGCGGGGCGCACGCAGCTGGTGCGGGACCGGCCGTAGCAGAAGCAGGAGACGGCTCCCGCGAGGGCGGCGGCGGCGAGGCCGAAGTCCCCCATGACGACCGCGAGTCGGGGCGATCCCCAGCCCAGGGCGGCGCCGGTGGCGTATCCGCCGCAGACCAGGGCGAGCAGCAGCTGGGGAAGCAGGCCCGTCCCGCCGCCGGAAGCCGGCGGCCGGGAGAGCACCGCCCCCGGGGTGCTCACCGCACCGTCCTTGGCGGCGTCGTCCTCCGCTGAGGTCTGCGCGCGTCGACGCCCCGGAGTCCCCGGCGGCTGTCGCGCCTCATCCGACTGACTGGGTGATTGATCCATTGGCCGTGCATCGCCCGTCGCCCCCCTCGAGTTCCGGTCCATCGCCGCGCCCGTCGCACTGCCCCCGGGCACAGTCCCCGTCGGGACGATACACCAGTCCGGTCACTCAGGGACATAGCATCTCTACACAGCGTAACCACCAGGGAGATTGCAACGACTCAGCGCAGTCGAACGGACTCGGAGCGTACTGAACGCGCCCCGGAGGGTGTGCTTCCGCTCCCGGTCAGCCCGCCGTGGCGACCACGTTGGCGAGCGGCTCGTCAGCGGCAAAACGGACCAACTGCTCGTGCAGCAGGCGCTTCGCGCGGGGCAGGAAGGCCGACGTGGGTCCGCCCACATGCGGTGTGACGAGCACCCCGGGGGCGTGCCAGAGCGGGTGTCCGGCGGGCAGCGGCTCGGGGTCGGTGACGTCCAGCGCCGCCCTCAGCCTGCCCGTCCGCACCTCCGCGAGGAGGGCCTCGGTGTCGACGACCCCGCCGCGGGCGACATTCACCAGCAGGGCGCCGTCCTTCATCCGGGAGAGGAACGCGGCACCCGCCAGGCCGCGGGTGTCATCGGTGAGCGGGGTGGTGAGGACGACGACATCGGCCTGGGGCAGGAGTGCGGGGAGTTCGGCGAGTGGATGCACCGGGCCGCGCGGGGAGGTACGGGCAGAGCGCGCGACGCGCGCCACCCGCGCACATTCGAAGGGGACAAGCCGGTCCTCGACGGCGCTGCCGATGGAGCCGTATCCGACGATCAGGACGGAGCGGTCGGCGAGCGCGGGACGGAACCCGGACCGCCACTCCTCCGCGTCCTGTCCGCGGACGAAGTCCGGGATGCCGCGCAGCGACGCGAGGATGAGCGTGAGGGCCAGCTCCGCGGTGCTCGCCTCGTGGACACCGCGCGCGTTGCAGAGCTGCACGCCGGGACGCAGCCCGGACAGGGCGGGGAGCACGTCGTCGATACCGGCCGTGAGGGTCTGGACCACCCGCACCGCCGTCATCTGCGGCAGCGGCCGTACGGAGACGGCTGAGCCTTTCATGTAGGGAACGCCGTAGAACACACAGCGGGCGGGGTCCGCCGGGAAGTCCGGCTCTCCGTCCCAGAAGTGGTAGGCGAACCCGTCGGGGAGGCCGTCGAAGAGATCGGGCCGCACCGGCAGCCATACATCAGCAGTCATGGTCAGGAGGTTACGGCCGGTCATCGCAGAACTGCCGTGTCCGCGCGCGGGCGGGTTCCGGGGCGGCTCCGGCCGATCTTCCGTGGCGGCAGCGGCCCGGGCGGCTCCGCTGCGCGTCCGGGCCGGTGGCAGAGGTTACTTTGGGGATCACGCAAGGGAGGGGTGCAGGACCAGGTGGAGCGCAGGACAATCGGCGCGAAGGCGCTGTCGGTGGGCGCGATCGGCCTCGGGTGCATGCCGATGAGCTGGGCCTACACCACCTCGCAGCAGAGCGGGGAGAGCTCGCTGCGCGCGGTGCACACGGCTCTCGACCGCGGTACGACGCTCCTCGACACCGCCGACATGTACGGGCCGTTCACCAATGAGCTGCTGGTCGGACGGGTACTCAAGGAGCGCCGCGCGGACGCGTTCGTCTCCACCAAGTGCGGCCTGCTGGTGGGCGAGCAGCACATCGTCGCCAATGGGCGCCCCGGCTATGTGAAACGGGCCTGCGACGCCTCGCTGCGCCGCCTCCAGACCGATGTGATCGACCTCTACCAGCTGCACCGTCCCGACCCGGAGGTGCCGGTGGAGGAGACCTGGGGCGCGATGGCCGAGCTGGTCACGGCGGGCAAGGTGCGGGCGCTGGGGTGGTGTGCGTTCCAGAAGGAAGCGCGGCACGTCCGCCGGCGAGCGGCGGCCCACGGCAGGGACGAGGCGCGGCGGAGCCCCGGCGCCCGGATGCACGAGACGACGATCCGCCAGCTGACCCGGGTGCAGCAGGTCTTCCCGGTGAGCAGTGTGGAGGCCGAGCTGTCCGTCTGGTCGCCCGAGGCACTGGAGTCGCTGCTGCCGTGGTGCGAGTCGCGCGGTATCGGCTTTCTCGCGGCGATGCCGCTCGGGAACGGCTTTCTCACCGGCACCCTGACGCCGGGCCAGGGGTTCGAACCGGATGACGTCCGGGCCCGCCATCCGCGGTTCACGGCCGACATGATGGCGGCGAACCAGCCGATCGTGGCCGGGCTGCGCCGGGTCGCGCGGCGGCACGGGGCCACCCCGGCGCAGGTGGCGCTGGCCTGGGTGCTGGCGCAGGGCCGGCATGTGGTCCCGGTGCCGGGGACGAAGAAGGAGCGCTGGGCGTTCGAGAACGCCTCAGCCGCCGCTCTCCGGCTGAGCGGGGAGGACCTGGCGGAGATCGCGGACCTGCCGCCGGTGCAGAGGTCCTGGGACTGACCGGCGACCGCGGGGCGTGACGGTTGTGCGGGTGGGCCTCCGGGACGCCATCTCCCGGGCTCGATTTCCGAGGCGGGCAGGGCAGTTCGCGGGCGGCCCAGGTGCGGCGGCGGCGAGGCGGATCCGCGTGAGCGGATCGGGAACCTCGCGGAGCACGGCGGTGTAGGAAGCAGTGTGATGCACTGGACGCGACCGAGAGGATCGTTCGTCATGCGACGACCTGTTGTGACTGCCCTGACCGCCGTGGTGGCCGCTGCGGCCTTCCTGTTCGTCTCCGGCTGCTCGTCGGACGGCGGCTCCGGGCCGCCGGAGCGGTCCGCGGCGTCGTCCTCGGCTCCCGGCTCCTCACCGCCCGACGGCGCCACGTCCTCCCCGGCGCCCGCGAAGGGCTCGGTGAAGGTGGAGCGCACGGTCGCGACGGGTCTGAAGTCCCCCTGGGGGCTCGCCGCGCTGCCGGGAGGTGACCTCCTGGTGTCCTCCCGCGACACCGGGAAGATCTTTCTGATCGCGGCGGACAACGGGAAGAAGACCGAGCTCGGATCGGTTCCGGGCGTCTCCGCGGGCGGCGAGGGCGGTCTCCTGGGGATCGCCGTCGCGCCCACGTTCGGGGCGGACCACTCGGTGTACGCCTACTTCACCACCGAATCCGACAACCGCATCGCCCGCATGGTCTACGACGAGAAGAAGCCGGCGGGGAGCCGTCTCGGCGCGCCGGACACCATCCTCAAGGGCATTCCCAAGGGCCAGATCCACAACGGAGGCAGGATCGCGTTCGGCCCGGACAAGATGCTCTACGCGGGGACGGGCGAGAGCGGCGACCAGGGGCTCGCACAGGAGAAGGACTCGCTGGGCGGCAAGATCCTGCGGATGACACCGGACGGAGAGCCGGTCCACGGCAATCCGTTCCCGGATTCCGTGGTCTACAGCTACGGCCACCGCAATGTGCAGGGTCTGGCCTGGGACGCGGACAAGCGGCTGTGGGCCGCGGAGTTCGGGCAGAACACCTGGGACGAGCTGAATCTCATCGCTCCCGGCAAGAACTACGGCTGGCCCGATGTGGAGGGGAAGGGCGACCAGCCCGGATTCGTGAACCCGGTCGAGCAATGGTCGACCGAGGATGCGTCACCCAGCGGCATCGCCTACGCCCCGGGCTCGATCTGGATGGCGGGACTGCGCGGCGAACGGCTGTGGCGCATCCCGCTGGACGGCCCGAAGCCGGTGGCGAAGCCGCAGTCCTTCCTGGACGGCACATACGGGCGGCTCCGCACCGTCGTGTCCGACGGAGCGGACCGACTGTGGCTGGTGACGAGCGAGACCGACTCCCGGGGAACACCGGAGAAGGGGGACGACCGCATCCTGCAGTTGAAGGTGTCCTGAGCCGTGCGCTCCTGCTCCCCGCCCCGGCCCTGCCCGCTTTCTGGACCTGGTTGGGAGCTGGAGCTGGTCCTGGTGCTCACCCTGGATCTGGTTGGGAGCTGGTCCTGGTCCTGGTGTTCATCCTGGACCTGGTCCCAGCCCCGGACCTGGCCACGGACCCAGCCCCGGCCCCGGACCCAGCCCCGGCCCCGGCCCCGGCCCCGGCCCCGGACCTGGTCAGACGGTGGGTTCCGTTCCGGCGAAGAGACGCATGCGGTGCGCGATGGACGCCGCCTCGCCCCGGTTGGAAACGCCCAGCTTGGCCAGGATGTTGGAGACGTGGACGCTTGCGGTCTTCGGTGAGATGAAGAGTTCCTCGGCGATCCGACGGTTGCTGTGGCCCAGGGCGACCAGCCGGAGCACATCCCGCTCACGCCGGGTCAGGCCGGGGCCACCGTCCGGATGGGCCGGGCTGCCCGAGTCCCGGAGACCGCCGGTGCCCCCGTGACGGCCGAACTCCGGATGGCTGCCAACGGCCGTATGACCAGCATCTGCCGATGTGCTGCCAACCCCCGCCGGCGACTCGGAGGAGCCGGGGCGGCCGACGGCGGGCGCATCGGTCACGGCCCCTGTCCCCGCACCGGTCACGGCCCCTCTCCCCGCATCGGCCACGGTCACGCACTCGGTGGCCAGGGGCAGGCGGGCGCGGCGGGCGAGGAGTTCGATCTCTTCGCGCAGCGGGGCGGCCTGCAGCCGGGTGGCGACGGCGTAGGCCTGTCCGAGCAGTTCGCCCGCCCGCTCCCGTACCGCTGCGGTGTCGGGCCCTCCGGCCCGCGCGCCCAGTACGGCGGCGGCGCCCAGCTGTGCCTCGGCCCAGCGGTGGCGGATGTCGGCCAGCACATAGGGATGGCCGTAGGGCTCGAAGGCGGCTGCGGCCTCGGCCCAGAGCTGCGGCCGGTGCTGCCCGTCGGCCCGGGCGAGTTCCGCGTCGAAGCGGCGGGCCCACGCGGACCACAGCGGTGAGGGGCACGCCACCGTGCGGGACGCCGCCTCGAGCCGGGACAGCAGCCGCCGGTGCTCCGCGCCGTCGGTCCCCGGGAGGCCGCGCGCCTGTCCGGCGACCTGGGCCCCGCCGACGAGCAGTCGCCAGACGTAGGGCTCCTGACCGAGCAGCGGGAGGAGGTTCAGGGCGCCGTCCAGAGCGGCGACCGCCTCATCGAACCGGCCGTGCGCCGCCTCGAACCGCATCTCGGCCTGAGCGAGGGGGATTTCGTACTGGGGTTCCATGTCGTTCTTGCCGAGGTGGGTGCGGCACTCGGTGATCAGGGCGGGAACCCGTTCGTACAGCCCGCGATTGAGGTCGAGCTCGAGCCGGTACATCACCATGGAGGCCATCGGCCGGGCGCTGCGGGCGCGGTCGCGCCACTCCTCCAGGACCAGGGCGGCCCGGTCCCACGCACCGAGCAGCAGCAGGACCTCCGCGAGGTTCCCGGCAACGAAGGCGGCGCTGCCGAGCAGCCGGTGCCTGACGAGCGTCTCGATGCCCGCCTCGGCCACATGGACCGCCTCCGCCGTGCGACCGAGCCGGTGGAGCACGTCCACGAGGTTGGCGTGGACGCGGCCCAGAGCGCGCGGCGCCCAGATGGTCTCGACGAGTTCCCGCACCTCGTAGAGCTCGGGGATGCTGTCCTCGTCGCCGCGCTGGGCCCGCAGACAGGCGCGGGTCACCCGGGCGTTGAGTTCGACGTCGCGGGCGCCGACCAGCCTGGCGAGGTCCACCGCCCGTTCGGCCAGGTCCACGGACCCCGCCTCGGACACATGCAGGCTGTGCCAGGCCGCGGCGTGCGCCAGGACATCGGCGTGCACCGCGGACGGCGGCAGGCCGGTGACCAGCTCCTGCGCCCTGGATATCTCCGCCCAGCCGTCGCCTCGTCCCACCGAGGTGACCAGCCGGGACCGCTGCATCCAGAACCAGGCCGCGCGCGCCGGATCACGGTCCTGGTCGATCAGCTTCAGCGCCTTCTTGACCAGCGCATACGCCCGTTCGGGCACATCGTCCCAGCGGGCGGCGACGGCGGCCTCCGCCAGCAGGTCCAGGAAGTGCAGATGCCTCTCCTCGCCGTCCCGGGGACAGCCACAGGGCGGGTAGGACTCGACGCTGCCCGAGCCGGAGAGCCGGGAGCGCTCCTCCGCGGGCACGTCGTCCCACAGTTCCATGGCCCGTTCGAGCAGTTTGACCTGCTCGGCGTAGGCGTGACGGCTCCGTGCCTCGCGGGCGGCGGCCAGTACGGCGGGCAGCGCCTTCCGGGCATCATGGGCGGAGTACCAGTAGCCGGCCAGCCGGGTGGCCAGCTGTTCGGCGCGGACCAGGGAGGGGTCGGCCTCCAGCGCCTCGGCATAGCGGCGGCTGAGCCGGGAGCGTTCGCCCGGCAGCAGGTCCTCGACGACGGCTTCGCGCAGCAGTGCGTGCCGGAAGCGGTAGCCGTCTCCGTCGTCGGTGGGGACCAGGACGTTGCCGCCGACGGCGGCGCGCAGCCCCTCGATCAGCTCCTCGTCCCCGAGCCCGGCGACGGCGGCGAGGAGGGCGTACTCCACCGTGGTGTTGCGGGCGGCGATCCGAACGACGCGCTGCGCCGCCTCGGGCAGCGCCTCGACCCGTACCAGCAGCAGGTCGCGCAGGGAGTCGCTGAGACCGCACGAGCCGTAGTCGCTGGTCGCGAGCTCCTCCACGAAGAACGGATTGCCCTCGGAGCGGTCGAAGATCTGGTCGGCCAGACCGTGTTCGGGCTCGCTGCCCTGGATGCCCGCGAGCTGCCGGCGCACCTCGTCGCGGCTCAGCCGGGGCAGTTCGATGCGCTGCACGGTCCGCAGCCGGTCGAGCTCGGCGAGGAACGGCCGCAGCGGGTGGCGGCGGTGGATGTCGTCGGTGCGATAGGTGGCGAGCACGACGAGCCGGGACCGCTGGAGGGAGCGGAAGAGATAGCCGAGCAGCTCACGGGTCGAACGGTCGGCCCAGTGGAGGTCCTCGATGGCGACCACGAGCGGACGGTCCGAGGCGAGACGTTCCAGCAGGCGTGCGGTGAGCTCGAACAGCCGGGCCCGGCCCTCCTGGTCGTAGGTGTCCCGGGTGACGCTTCCGATGTCGGGGAGGAGCCGGGCGAGTTCGTCCTCGCGCCCCGCGGCCGCCTGTGCCAGCTCGGGTCCGAGCTGCCGGTGCAGGGCGCGCAGTGCCGTCGCGACAGGGGCGAACGGCAGTCCGTCCGCGCCCAGTTCCAGACAGCCGCCGACCGCGGTCACCGCGCCGGAGCACTGTGCCGCGCAGAGGAACTCCTCGAGCAACCGGGTCTTGCCGCCTCCGGCCTCACCGCCGACGAGGACCGCCTGCGGCTCCCCCTCGGCGGCGCGGGCGAACGCGTCGGTGAGCGCGGTCAGCTCGTCGGCACGGCCGACGAAGACAGGGCTGATCGATCTGCTCTCCACATCGCTGAGCATGGCATACGGGGCGGCCCGCGCGGCACCGGCACTTCCCGGCCGTACCACCTCAAAGCCGTTGTTCACGACGGGGGTTCGGCCGGTACCGGCGAGGACGGAGCGAACGGTTCCTGTCACGGCGGCCCCCGGTGCGGGTGAGCTGGGCGGCACGCCGCCCGGGTCGCGCCGGGGTGCCGATTCAGGACACGGCCGGCGCCGGGGAAGGGGGCCCGGGAGGCGGTGTCCGAAATGGGCCTCCCAGGAGGGCATACCCGTCGGTGGCGCCGGCGTACGGGGCGCCGACGGGCCGAGCGTTCAGACGCCGGCGGCCCGTACGGTCCCGCCGCCTTCCCGCGAGGCGCTTCTGCTCACCCGCCCTTCCCCTTCGGGGCCGGCGGAGCCCCGGGCCGCTTCCCGGCGGGCACGGGCGGCCTCATGGGCGAGCCGGTGCCGGGCGGCGACGCGCATCAGTTCTTCCTGGCGGTCCCGCTGCAGTTCGTAGGCGAACATCGTGATCTCCCGGTGACGTGGTGTCCGTTCCGCTTCCACCTTCGTCTTCCGGAAGCCCCCGCCGCATCGGGCGACTTCCCGATCTTCGGGGGTCCTGGTGCCTTAGTTCTGCGGCCCGAGGGGCCCCGAACACACCTAAGGCCCCCTCGGAGAGGGGGCCTTAGGTGGCACGGTCGGCGGGCTTAGGGGGTGCACGGCCACTACGGCGCCGCACCTACCCCGCTACGGGGCTGTGGGCACTCCGCCGAGGAGGTCGAAGTAGATGCCGCCGGAGACCAGGAGGCCGAGGACGCCGAGGACGACTCCGGCGACGGAGACGGCCCGGATCCAGGGTGCCTGCGTGGTCCCCGCACCGGCCGGGCGGAGCAGCACCGCTCCGGAGACGATCAGCGCCGCCAGCGCGAAGACGCCGTTGAACAGGGCGGTGGTGTGCCAGGGCGTGCTGTAGAGCGCGGTGATCTGCTCCTGCGCCTGTGCCTGTGCGGCACCCGAGGAGGTCTTGATCTGGCCGATCAGCTGCTGCCGTTCGGCCGCCAGCCGGCCGACCCAGGTGCCGGTCAGGGACGCGAGACCGAGGGCGGCGCCGACCACCGCGGCGGCACCGGCCGCCACCGGCGTCGAGCGCGCCGGCACCGGGGCGTCGGCTTCCGGGCCGTCGTCGAGGCCGTCGTCGTCCCGGTCCGTCCGGTCGGTGGCCGCGGCCTTCTTCGGCGCCTCCGTTGCCGCGGGCTTCCCGGCTTCCGGGGCCTCGGCGGCCTCGTCGGTCAGGTCCTTCGTCTCGGTGTCCGTGGTCTTGGTGGTGTCCATGGTCCGCACCGTAAGCGCCGTTTCTGAGAGTCCTCTTAATTCTCGCGGCATGATCCGTTACGGCTCGATGCCCAGGAGGCCGGAGGGCCGGCGACGCATCGGGGCCCTGCTCGCCGGGACAACCCCTCGGCGGCCGGACACATCGGGGACCGGACACAACCGGCCGTCACCCCACGGTCACACCTGGGAGCTCTCCGTCACAACTCCTCGATCACACCGCGGCCCCGGAGCGCGCTGCGCGCCGGGTTCCGACGCCTCCTCGGCCCGGAGCCACTCATCGGCCAGCAGGGACCAGATCTCGGTGTCCTGCCGGGTGCCCGCGTACGGGAAGTTCTGCCGGAGCACGCCGTCCCGGCTCATCCCCAGCCGCCGGGCCACCGCGATGCTGCGCACGTTCGGCGCGGCGGCGTGCCACTCCACGCGGTGGATGCCGCGCTCCCGTACGGCCCAGTCGATCAGCAGGCGCACGGCCCGGGTCACCAGGCCGCGGCCCTGTCCCGCGGCCTCGGCCCAGCAGCCGATCTCACAGACGCCGGTCCGGGCGTCGAACGACACGAACATGACACCGCCGACCAGGGTTCCGTCCAGCCAGATGCCGTAGATCCGCCCGGCGTCGGCGGCCTGCCGGTCGGCGTAGTCCCGCAGGACCGTCCGCGCGGAGTCGAGGTCGGTGCTCCGGCCGGCCCACGGAATCCAGGGGTCGACATCGGCCCGCGCCCGGTCCATGTGGGTCAGGAACTCCTCGGCCTGCCAGGGCTCCAGCGGACGCAGTTCGGCCGCGTCTCCGAGGGGCACTGCGAACATCGTTCTCCTTCGCTCGTCCTGCGCCGGCCCGGGAACGCCCCGGGTCACGGCCGGCGGACGACGCGAGCCGACAGGACGGACTCCCCCGACCCTGCCCCCGCACCGCTCCCGCCCGGGACCGGCACCGCGCACCGCTCCCGTCCCGGTCCGCCACCCCCCGCTCCGGCCCCGTACGGCCGACAGCCCCGCGCGAAAGCCGGTCCGGACGGAGCCGGTCCATTGCGGACCGGTCCTGCCCCGGGCCCGCCCGTTTCAGCGGACGAGTGCGTCGACGTCCTCGCTCGTGCGCTGCGCAGGAAGTGTCGCATGGGCGATCTCCGGCGCCTCGATGCTGAACCGGGGCAGCAGCCGGTCGAGCCACTTCGGCAGCCACCAGTTGGCGCCGCCCAGCATGTGCATCAGCGCCGGGACCAGGAGCGTCCGCAGCACGAAGGCGTCCAGGGCGACCGCCGCGGCCAGGCCGATGCCGAACATCGCGATGATCCGGTCACCGCTGAGCACGAAGGCCGAGAAGACCGCGATCATGATGACCGCCGCGGAGTTGATCACCCGGCTGGTCTCGGCGAGGCCGACGCGTACCGCCCGCCGGTTGTCCCGGGTCTGCTGCCACTCCTCGTACATCCGGCTGACCAGGAAGACCTGGTAGTCCATGGAGAGACCGAAGAGCACCGAGACCATGATCACGGGCAGGAACGGTTCGATCGGCCCGGCGCTGCCGAGCCCCAGCAGTTCACTGCCCCAGCCCCACTGGAAGATCGCGACGACGACGCCGAAGGAGGAGGCGACGGCGGCGATGTTCATCGCGGCGGCCTTGAGCGGGATGCCGATGCTGCGGAAGGCGAGCAGCAGCAGGGCGCAGCCGAGGGCCACCACCACGCCGATGAACAGGGGCAGCTTGCCGATGATCACGGATGCGAAGTCGTCGTAGGCGGCCGTGAGCCCGCCGACGTGGGTGTTCAGGGAGGTGCCGTGCTCCGCCGGGGGCAGCACGTCGTGCCGCAGCCGCTCGACGAGCTGGGAGGTCCGCTCCGACTGGGGAGCGCTCTCCGGGACCACGGTGATCACGCCGGTGTCGCCGCCGCGGTCGACGGTCGCGGTGGTCACGTGTGCGACGCCCTCGGTCGCCCGCAGCTTCTCGGGCAGCTTGTCGAAGGCCGGCTTGTCGGCGGCTCCGTCGATCTCGGAGACCAGGGTCAGCGGGCCGTTGGAGCCGGGGCCGAAGCCGTCGGCCAGCCGGTCGTACGCCTGCCGGGTGGTGCTGGACGCGGGGTTGTTGCCCTGGTCGGAGGTGCCGAGGTGCAGCGAGGTCGTGGGCACCGCCAGGACGATCATGACGGCGGCGGCGATCCCGCCGAGCAGCTTGGGGTGCCGTTCGACGAAGGCGGACCAGCGGGCGGCGAATCCGGTGGGCAGCTCGGGCTTCGGCCCGTGCTCGACGAGGCTGCGGCGCTCCCGACGGCTGAGCACCTTCATGCCCATGAGGCCGAGCAGGGCGGGCAGCAGGGTCACGGACGCGGCGACCGCCAGGACGACGGTGAGCGAGGCGGCGAGCGCGACGCCGTTGAGGAAGGAGAGCCGCAGCACCAGCATGCCGAGCAGGGCTATGCAGACCGTCGCGCCCGCGAAGACGACCGCCCGCCCGGAGGTGGTGACGGCGCGCCGGGCGGCCTCCGCCACCGGTAGCCCCTGCCGGAGGCCTCTGCGGTGCCGGGTGACGATGAACAGCGCGTAGTCGATGCCCACGCCGAGTCCGATGAGCATGCCGAGCATGGGCGCGAAGTCGGCGACGGTCATGACATGACTGAGCAGCGAGATGCCCAGATAGGCCGTGCCCACGCTGACCAGCGCGGTGGCGATGGGCAGCAGCATGGCGGCGAGCGACCCGAAGGCCAGGAAGAGGACGGCCGCGGCGGCGAGGACGCCGACGATCTCACTGAGGTGGGCGGACGACTTCTCGGTGAGGGAGACCCCCGGTCCGCCGACGTCGACCTGGAGAGAGCCGTTCTCCGCGCCGAGCGCGGTGTCCACGATCTTCTCCACCTGACCGCGGCCGAGGTCGTCCGGGGACTTCTCGTAGACGACGGTGGCGTACGCGGTGTGGCCGTCCCGGCTGATCTGGCTGGCGCCCTCGGCGCCGTACGGACCGGTGATGGCGGCGACGCCGGGCAGGTCCTCGGCCTTGTCGAGGGTCTCCGTCATGTGGCGCTCGACGGACTGTGCCCGGACGGATCCCCGGTCGGTGTGCCAGACGATGGTGTCGTTGTCGCCGCTGCGGCCCGGGAAGGCCTCTTCGAGCTGCTTGCTCGCCTTGCCCGATTCGGTGCCCGGAACGTCGTAGTCGTTGGAGTACGAGGACCCCGTGAGGGCTGCCGCGACGCCCACTCCCACGAGAGCGGCGAGCCACAGCAGGATGACGACGAAGCGACGCTGGAGACACCATCCGGCAAGTGCGGCCATGCGCAGACTCTCCCTGAGCGTTGTGTGGACCCTTCCAGGAAATGACCCACAACGGACATAACGCGTACCGGGCCCACTGTTACAGGCATGCAAGATCAAGTGAGGGTTTCGTGGGTTTAGTCACATCGGCCCGGGGGAAGTGCGAGCCCCGCTCCGAAGCGGAACGGCTCCGCCGCACCGTCCCGCCACCCCGCTCGCCGGTTCCCACCGGCCCGGACCCGCCCTGACCGGCAGTGCAGCCAGGGAAAGCGGAACCGTCGGGAAGAGAAGCGGAACGGCCGAGGGGCGGCCCTCCCGATGTCGGGAGGACCGCCCCTCGGCCGCTGTGTCACCGCGGACGGATCCGGGCCCGGTCCGCGCACGGACCCGGCCTCGCCCCCCGTCCCCGGGGGGGCCGGCGCGTCAGCCCTCGACGCCCAGCTTCTCCAGGATCAGCTCGCGCACCCGCGCCGCGTCCGCCTGGCCACGGGTGGCCTTCATGACCGCGCCCACCAGCGCGCCCGCCGCCTGGACCTTGCCGCCGCGGATCTTGTCCGCGATGGCCGCGTTGGAGGCGATGGCCTCGTCGACGGCGGTGCCCAGCGCCCCCTCGTCCGAGACGACCTTCAGCCCGCGCTTCTCGACGACCGTGTCCGGGTCGCCCTCGCCCGCGAGCACTCCCTCGATGGTCTGGCGCGCCAGCTTGTCGTTGAGCGAGCCCTCGGCGACCAGCGCCGCGACCCGGGCGACCTGCTCCGGGGTGATCGGCAGCGCGGACAGCTCGACGCCGTCCTCGTTGGAACGCCGCGCCAGCTCGCCCATCCACCACTTGCGGGCCTGGTCGGCCGGGGCGCCCGCCTCGATCGTGGCGAGGATCGACGGGATGGCGCCGGCGTTGAGGACCGACTGCATCTCGTGGTCCGACAGGCCCCACTGCGCCTTGAGCCGCTGCCGCTGCACACGCGGCAGCTCCGGCAGCTCGGCGCGCAGCTGCTCCACCCAGTCACGGGACGGGGCGACGGGCACCAGGTCCGGTTCCGGGAAGTACCGGTAGTCCTCGGCCTCCTCCTTCACCCGGCCGGAGGTGGTGGAGCCGTCCTCCTCGTGGAAGTGACGGGTCTCCTGGATGATCGTCCCGCCCTCGCCCAGCACCGCGGCATGCCGCATGATCTCGAAGCGGGCGGCCCGCTCGACACTCCGCAGCGAGTTGACGTTCTTCGTCTCGGAGCGGGTGCCGAACTTCTCCCGGCCGTGCGGACGCAGCGACAGGTTCACGTCGCAGCGCATCTGGCCCATCTCCATCCGGGCCTCGGAGACGCCCAGGGCCTTGATGAGCTCCCGCAGCTCGGCGACGTACGCCTTGGCGACCTCGGGGGCCTTGTCACCTGCGCCGGTGATCGGCTTGGTGACGATCTCGATCAGCGGGATGCCGGCCCGGTTGTAGTCGAGCAGCGAGTGGGAGGCGCCGTGGATACGGCCCGTCGCGCCGCCCACGTGGGTCGACTTGCCGGTGTCCTCCTCCATGTGGGCGCGCTCGATCTCGACCCGGAAGGTCTCCCCCTCGACGTCGACGTCCAGATAGCCGTTGAAGGCGATCGGCTCGTCGTACTGCGAGGTCTGGAAGTTCTTCGGCATGTCCGGATAGAAGTAGTTCTTCCGGGCGAAGCGGCACCACTCGGCGATCTCGCAGTTCAGCGCGAGGCCGATACGGATCGCGGACTCGACGCCGGTCGCGTTGACGACCGGGAGCGAGCCGGGCAGGCCGAGGCAGGTGGGACAGGTCTGCGCGTTGGCGTCGGCGCCCAGCGTGGTGGAGCAGCCGCAGAACATCTTGGTCGCGGTGCCGAGTTCGACGTGGACCTCAAGACCCATTACGGGGTCGTAGGCCGCCAGAGCGTCCTCGTACGACACCAGTTCAGTGACGGTCACGGAAACTTAACCTTTCAGCCCGCGAGGACGTCGTCGTCGCCCAGGCGGCGCAGCTCGCGGACGAGGAGCGCGACGCCGGTGGCGACAGCGGCGGCGGATACGACCGCGTCGACCAGCATCAGCTTGTCGTTCTCGAAGCGGGCCTTCTTGGCCTGCTTGACGATGCTGACGGCGCCGAACAGCGTGGTGCCGATGGACAGGTACGTGCCGGGCTTCGACTTCTTGAAACCCTTGGCCTTGGCGAGCTTTCCACTCACAGCGACGGTGCCTCCTCCAGCAACGGGTGCCCCCAACGGGCAGTGAACGCGGCTTCCACAGCTGCGCCTACCCGGTAGAGCCGATCATCGGCCAGCGCGGGGGCGATGATCTGCAGACCCACCGGGAGCCCGTCCTCCGGCGCGAGGCCGCAGGGCAGGGACATGGCGGAGTTGCCGGCCAGGTTGGACGGGATGGTGCACAGGTCCGCCAGGTACATCGCCATCGGGTCGTCGGCCCGCTCCCCGATCGGGAAGGCGGTCGTCGGCGTGGTCGGCGAGATCAGCACGTCGACCTGCTCGAAGGCCTTCGCGAAGTCCTGCGTGATGAGGGTGCGGACCTTCTGCGCGGAGCCGTAGTACGCGTCGTAGTAGCCGGAGCTGAGCGCGTAGGTGCCGAGCATGATGCGGCGCTTGACCTCGGGGCCGAAGCCGGCGGCGCGGGTGAGGGCGGTGACCTCCTCGGCGGACCGGGTGCCGTCGTCGCCGACCCGCAGGCCGTAGCGCATGGCGTCGAACCGGGCGAGGTTCGAGGAGCACTCGGACGGCGCGATCAGGTAGTACGCGGCGAGCGCCTTGTCGAACGACGGGCAGGAGATCTCGACGATCTCGGCGCCCAGCTCGCGCAGCAGCTCCACGGACTCGTTGAACCGCTGCATGACGCCGGCCTGGTAGCCCTCGCCGGCGAACTCCTTGACGACGCCGATGCGCATGCCCGTGACGTCGCCGTTGCGCGCGGCCTCGACGACCGCCGGCACCGGGGCGTCGATGGACGTGGAGTCCAGCGGGTCGTGCCCGGCGATCACCTCGTGGAGGAGGGCCGCGTCCAGGACCGTACGGGCACACGGGCCGCCCTGGTCCAGGGACGAGGAGAAGGCGACCATGCCGTAGCGGGACACCGCGCCGTAGGTCGGCTTGACGCCGACCGTGCCGGTCACGGCGGCGGGCTGGCGGATCGAACCACCGGTGTCGGTGCCGATCGCGAGCGGGGCCTCGTACGACGCGATGGCCGCGGAGGAGCCGCCGCCGGAGCCGCCGGGGATCCGGGTGAGGTCCCAGGGGTTGCCGGTCGGGCCGTAGGCGCTGTTCTCGGTGGACGACCCCATGGCGAACTCGTCCATGTTGGTCTTGCCGAGGATGACGACGTCCGCGTCCTTGAGGCGGCGGGTGAGCGTCGCGTCGTACGGCGGGATCCAGCCTTCGAGGATCTTGGAACCGACGGTCGTCGGGATGCCCTCGGTGGTGAAGATGTCCTTCAGCGCGAGCGGGACACCGGCGAGCGGGCCGAGCTGCTCGCCCCGGGCCCGCTTCTCGTCGACGGCGCGCGCCTGGGCGAGCGCGCCCTCGCGGTCGACGTGCAGGAAGGCGTGCACCTTCTCGTCGACGGCCTCGATCCGGGCGAGGTGGGCCTCGGTGACGGCGACGGCCGTCACCTCGCCCGCGGCGATCTTCGCCGCGGTTTCGGCGGCGGTGAGCCTGGTGAGGTCGGTCATGTCAGTCCTCCCCCAGGATCTGCGGCACCTTGAAACGCTGCTGCTCCTGGGCCGGGGCGCCGGAGAGCGCCTGCTCGGGGGTCAGCGACGGACGGACGACGTCCGGACGCATGACGTTGGTCAGCGGCAGCGGGTGAGAGGTCGGCGGAACGTCTTGGTCGGCGACCTCGGAGACGCGGGCGACCGCGCCGATGATGTCGTCGAGCTGACCGGCGAAGTGCTCGAGCTCTTCGCCGGTCAGCTCCAGACGCGCCAGCCGGGCGAGGTGGGCGACCTCCTCGCGCGTGATGCCAGGCATGCAGCGATCCTCAAGGGTGAGTGTGTAGGTTTCGGGGCCAATCCTATGGCGCGGGGGGTGGTGGCCGCGAAACGCTTTGTCGCCATGCGGCGCGCGGTCGGGATTTCCTGAGGTTCGGTTGTGCGGGGCCTTGTCTGTTGGGTGCGGGTGTGTGGGTGGTTTCGGGGGTGGGGGGGGGGGGGGGGGGGGGGGGGGGGGGGG